>CAZQUW010000043.1:0-31384 GCA_964596215.1 uncultured Planctomicrobium sp.
GCCTCTGCGACGATCGCGTGGGCTCGCTCGTTGGGGTGCGCATCAAAACGATTGACCGTTAACTTCTCTGTGGCGTGCGCGGTCAGGACAGGTTCGAGATCCAGCACGGGGATTCCGGCGGCTTGGCAGTATTCCTTCAACTTGCGATGGGCTTCGTGAAACGGGTATGCCGGACCAAGATTGTGCAAGAACGGGAAGATGACCATGCGGAAGTCGACATTGTGTGACCTGAAGTCCTGGTGCAGCTGGTCCAGTTTGCGTGCCATGCCGTCCCAGGGGGCTTCTGAATACGAGTCGCGCAGATGCGGGAAGTACTCGCCGCCACGCCCCGACGCCTGCCGCCAGCGAAAGTACAGCCAGTTGGGGAAGTACGTGTTGGAGATCAGGAAGAAGTGGGGTTCGGCCTGCTGCAGCGACTTAATGACTTCCTGGGTCCGCGGGTCATAGCCTTCGATATCATTGAGCATAAAGACATAGATCGCGATATCGATCTGGTAGCCTTGATCCAGCAAGCCCCGCGCGCGGGCTTCGATCTGCGACACTTCTAATCCGGGATCACCCAAGTTGGCGACCTGGAATTTTCCAGGCTGAGCATGATTAAGTTCGGCGTCCAGGCGATCGGTAAATCGATCCTCGCGCCGCCTCACGCCGTGCCCGATCGTGAAGCTGTCACCAAAGAAGCAGATGCGTTTTACTCCCTCGGGCAACGTGCGGGGGAACTCGCGAATATCCCGCCAGCCTGCCTGGTTTCGTTGGGCTTCGATGTATTTCTGAAACCAGCGTTTCGAGATATTGGTCATGTTGAAGGCATCGCTTTGATCGACGCCAAACGCGCACCAGATCTCGGCCAGAGTCAAGATACCCAGCAGGAACCATGCTGACAGGCAGAGATGGGGGATGAGCAACGACTGCTGAAGTTGTTTGCGCTGTCGTCGCAAACTGAGCGACCACACCAATGCGGCCGCCAATGCCAGCAGCCAGACAGTCAGGCCCAGTAGATATGTCGCCGGAAGATAAAAGGGGGGCATGAGTGTGATGATGACTCGAAGCAAGGAAAGTATTCAGGTTCCCACAACAGTTGTATGGTAACTGGAAGATCCTCTGCCGCGAAGCTCCTTGGTCATCCTCTGCAACAGCCAGGGACACAGTGAACCGGGGCCCGTTGCGGCCCCGGCTCATTCAGAACGTCACTTGCACGCAGAAGTGCGGGCTTAATACAAAGCCAGGGCCCGTCCGTAGCCACCGCGTGATCCCTTGATCTTCACCGGGGCAAATATGAAGTACGCTGGCTTATCACGGATTGAGCCGACATTCGTCAGGTACTCGATCAGCAACGTATTTTTGCTGGCAGCCAACCAATTCACGGCGAGTGAGTTCTCGCGATTGACCCCGCCCAGTGTCGGGCTGTCGGTCCCGATGCAGCGGATCCCCTTGGATTGTAAATAGGCGATCACCTCTGGTGTTACGCCGGGCCAGCCTTCGGCTTTGCCGGCTAACGGCGCGGCAAACATTTCGTCGAGCTCGGGGCTGGCGGGCAGCGGTTTGAAATGGGCGTCGGTATAGCCGCTGTGGAAGATAACCACTTCGCCGGCCTGCAGGGGATGCCCGGCGGCTTCGTGTTTCTGGATCAGATCGACGGTGATCATGGGGGATGCCGGCCAGTCTTTTTCCTGCGTCGAACCGATTAACGAACGGACGTCGATCACATGGGCTTCACCCATCATCTGTGACAATGGAACCTGATCGACAGTCAGTGAGCTGTGACCCCGCGGTCCGAATTGGGCTTCGTACTTCTTCAAAAAGGCCTGGACTTCAGGCGCATACTTTGCGTTATCGAATTTGTCGGGGGGCAGCGAGTAGCTCGGTACAACCACGTGTGTGCCAGCCTGACCATCCAGAATATGGGTCCGGGCAAAGTAAGGGCCACGGGCCTTGCTGAAGGCGTTCAGCGTCTTCCCGACATAACGGGTGGCTTCATCACCAGGCGCGTATCCCGGCCAGGTAATCGGATAGTCCTCATCGAGTGCCACTGACAGGTCCGCGACGCGCTTATGGTGGGCGCTGTCAATCAGTCGCGCCGCGAGTTTGGGTTCGGAGATCGCCAGGCAACGGACTTCGCCCCCGGAGCCACCGACATGTTTAGCGGGCAATTTCGCATAAAACGCGCCGGTCGTGGGGATCGATCCCAGGTTGGTTTCACACTCGGTCCAGATCATGCCGAGCTTGCCGCCTGCCTGATGAGTGGCGACCGCGAGACTCGGCAGGGGGCCCATGCTGGCGCCGTCCAGGCCAAGAGTCATCACACCTTTGGATCCAATATATTGCATCGTCTCGGGGGTCGGGGCAGGCCAGCCCGGGGTCTCTTTCCGCAGCGCGGTGGTCACAAAACGTTCGCCACCTGGGAAGGGCTTGTAGTAGCGATCCGAGTAATCGCTGCGGAACAGAACCACATCGCCAAAGTGCAGTGGCCGATGTTTCTGTTCCCAGTCTTTGACGATCTGAGGCTCGATCAGGTAGCTCTCGCCGTCTTTGGCCTCGTCGATGTGCTCGCGGATGTCAATCACACAAGCTTCGCCACAGAACTGCCAGACTGGTACCTTTTCGCCCGTGATCAATCCCATCGGACCGGCTCCGGGCAGTCCGGAATCGGGTGGCGGAACAAAGTGTGCGGGGGCGTCCCACTGCGTGCCCGTATGCTCGTCAATGACAATCATGTCGCGGTGATAAGGTCCGGGACCAAACGTGCGACTGGGTACGACGACATGTTGAGTCATGCCAACCGGCCAGATACTTGGCAGCTCGGGTGCTATCAATAAGGTCAAGTCATGCACATTTTTGGCGGGCAATTCAGCGCGGGCCGCAACAGCGAGCAGCAACAAACTGGCCACGACGGAAACCAGACACATTGAGCGCAGCATCAGGCATCTTTCCAGGGGTGAAGGGAATTTCGATACGCATTCGCCAGGACATCCCGCAAGCTGATTGGCCTGAGCCAATCAGTATCGCAGGGGCGAAAGACAGACTTGAGATTGTCTGATCATCAACGATGTGGCGGTCAGGATCAAGCGTAGCGGCTGCTGTGTGCATGACTTCTCTCGGCCAGAAGTCCTGACTGGTGAGGTCGTCTGGTTCTCCCCGGACGCACGCCTGTCACCAGGAGCAGGCCTCGAGGAGCCCCAACGTGCTAATTACCGCTGAACTTGAAGCGGCGGTTCGGGCCGCGACCCAGGGGATCGCGCACATACGCCTGCCGGCAGTGGGCGCACAGGTCGTATTGTTTGCGATGCGGAATGCACGGGTCGGATTCGGGAGTCACGTTGTTTGCGGTCAACTCGTCGAGCATCTCGGCCACATGCTGCAGGTTGTCCGTATCAAGATCCGCGGCGGTTAATTCGCCATTACCAGGAGCGGGCAGGACCTCGAGAGTCACGATGAAACGTTGGTCGGCGAGGGGCTGACCGCACCGATCACATGTGTAATGCACCATGTGCCACGATTCCCGAAACAAGTTTCGTTGGAAAACTGGACTGGCCAGCAGAGCACAACCCATCCATCACGCATCGTCGCTGATGTGCCCCGTGAACCCCAACCGAACAGAAGCTCCGGCCGAATGCCGAGTGAGAGAAGCCTCACAACTCTATTGAATCTCTGCACGTGTCAGTTTCGATTGTAATCCGATTTCCTCGAACAAGAAAAGATTCAATTGGCAATGTGAGGGAAAAAAGCTGAATGTGGAAATTCGACAACAGAACCTTACGCGGCGTGTGTACCTCCAGAATCAGGCATGTGAGGCTGCGCAGTTTGAATCGACGCATTTTGTTCGTCATTCGGTTTTCGCCAGTGGGCATTCGACACAAACTACTTGCCAGGCCGATGAAGATATCTGATAATGTTGAATACTGCTGGAATGTCCCGCCATTAACCCTGCCTGCCTCGTGAGCATCCTGCCATGTATCGATCTTCGACTCTGGTCGCGATCAGTTTGACGTGCCTGCCGGCCTGGTGCCTGGCGGCTGATCCCGCGATCAGCTTTGAACGCGACGTGCGTCCCATTCTGAAAGCCAATTGCTTTCATTGTCATGGGGGAGAAGGGGAAGCCAAGGCCAGTCTTGATCTGCGATTGCGGCGTTTCATCGTCAAGGGTGGAGATCAGGGGCCCAGTGTTGAACCGGGAAAGCGGGCTGACAGCCTGTTATTCGAGCGCGTCTCGAAAGGGGAAATGCCCCCGGCGGGCAAGCATCTGACTCCCGAACAGATCGAGATCATCGGCAAGTGGATTGATGGTGGTGCTCCCACATTGCGAGAAGAACCGGAGCAGCTGAACTCGGGCGTTGATATCACACCCGAAGAGCGATCTTTCTGGAGCTTTCAGCCGATCACCAATCCCGCAATTCCCGCGACAGCGGCGACTGACGGTGCCCGCACCGAGATCGACGCCTTCCTGTTGGCTGCTCTTCGGGCCAAGGGGCTGGCGTTCAATCCCGAAGCCGATAAGGTCACCTTGATCAAGCGTTTGACGCTGGATCTCCACGGTTTGCCGCCGACTCCGGAGGAAGTTGCCGAGTTCGTGGCCGACGCCAGTCCCAATGCCTATGAACGGCTGGTGGAGAGACTGCTGGTATCGCACCGCTACGGTGAGCGCTGGGCGCGGCATTGGCTCGATGCGGCCGGTTATGCTGACTCAGATGGATATTCGCCGGAGGATTTCGTCCGGCCCCAGATCTACAAATATCGCGACTATGTGATTCGGTCGTTGAACGCCAACAAGCCTGTCGACCAGTTTTTGATCGAGCAATTTGCGGGCGATGAACTGTTGCAACCGCATCCGGGGGATTACCGGCCCGAAGAGATCGAACTGCTGACGGCGACCGGTTTCCTGCGCTTGGCTGCAGACGGGACGAACTCCGGTGGCGTCGATCAGGAGGTCGCTCGGAACCAGGTCATGTCGGATACGATCAAGATTGTCTCGACTTCGATGCTGGGTCTGTCAGTGGGCTGCTGCCAATGCCACGATCACCGTTATGACCCCATTCCGCAAGCCGATTACTATCGTCTGCGGGCAGTCTTCGAGCCGGCCTACGACTGGAAGAACTGGCGTCCCCCCACCAGCCGCCGCATCTCCCTGATGACTGCGGATGAACGTCAGAAAGCTGCCGCGGTTGACGTCGAAGCGGCCGTAATCGTCGAGGAAAAGAATAAGAAGCAGGCCGAGTATCTCGCCGCGGCCTTCGATAAGGAACTGGAAAAACATCCGGCCGAGAAACGCGAAGCATTGAAAATCGCATTCACTTCGGCTGCCGATAAACGCTCGCCCGAGCAGCAGAAGCTGGTCGCCGAGAACCCCAGTTTGAACATCAACCCCGGGGTGCTCTATCAATACAATGCCCAGGCGGCCGAAGACTTGAAGAAGTTTGACGAACGGATTGCGGCCGTTCAGGCGAAGAAGCCGGTGGAGGATTTCGTGGCGGCACTGACCGAACTTCCCGGCCAGTTCAATCCGACGTTTCTGTTTTATCGGGGGGATCAAAAGCAACCCAAAGAGGAGATCGCTCCGGGCGGATTGACGATTCTCTCGACTCCCGGCCAGCGGCTGGAAATTCCGAAAAAGAACGAGCAGCTGCCCACCACGGGGCGACGTCTGGCATTTGCCAAATGGCTGGTTGGCGAACAAAATCCCATGACGGCGCGTGTGCTGGTCAATCGCGTCTGGCTGGGACACTTTGGCCGAGGGATAGTGAATACCCCCTCGGACTTCGGTGCATTGGGTGAGCAGCCCACGAATCCACAATTGCTCGATTGGCTCGCCCACGACTTTCGCACGCACGGATGGGATTTGAAGCGTCTGCACCGTCAAATCGTGACATCGGCCGCCTATCGGCAATCGGTCCTGCGTGATCCGAAACGGATGGAACTGGATCCCGAAGGGCAGCTGTTGTCACATTGGCCTCTACAGAGGTTGGATGCCGAAACGTTGCGAGATCGCATGTTGTCCGCGACGGGCGTACTGTTCGACAAACAGTATGGTCCGGCAATCGGGGTCAAAGAAGACGAGGTCGGGCAAGTTGTCGTCGCGGTGGACGCGCCTAATCCTACCCTGGAGCCGCCCCCGGCCAGTGAAGCGTTTCGTCGCAGTATTTACATCCAGGTGCGGCGCACTCAGCCGCTGGCTTTCCTGCAGTCTTTCGATGCGCCGGTCATGGAGACCAACTGCGACAAGCGAACGGCTTCCACGGTTCCTTCGCAAGCCCTGATGCTGATGAACAGCGATTTTGTATTAAAACAGTCGTTGTACTTTGCCTATCGCCTGCGGCGTGAACGCGGCAACGATCCTGCGGCGCAGATTCAACGCGCCTGGCAGTTGGCGTTCCTCCGCGATCCGACACCTGCGGAATTGCAGCAGGCGACCGACTTTATCAATCAGCGGACTGCAAAACTCAAGGCCCAGACGCCGCCGGACCCGGATGCCACATTGAACCCCTACGTCAGCCTGTGCCAGATTTTATTGAGCTCCAACGAGTTCTTATACGTGGAATAAAACCGCAGCCTGGCTAGAGCCGGGCCCCGCGGCGCAGCGAATTCTGCCCGACTCTGGAGAGTCAGGTCAGGATTCAATCGAATACATTTATCGAATAATACGCTCCTCGGGAGTCGACAATGTCTCTTGCTGATGGTTACCTGTCACGTCGAAATTTCCTGGCCCAGAATGCACTGGGAATTGGCTCATTTGCCCTGGCGTCATTGCTGCAGCATGACGGCCTGCTGGCCGCGCCGCACGTGCCCAAGGCCCGTAACAAGCTCGATTTATCCCCCAAGCCACCGCATCATGCGCCGCGCGCCAAGGCGATGATTTCGCTCTTTATGCACGGTGGTCCCAGCCATGTCGATCTCTTCGATCCCAAGCCGGAACTGACTGCGCACAGTGGCGAAGACTACCAGGGTGAAGTTACCTTCAGCTTCGTCAATCGAGCCAGCAAGAAGCTGCTGGGCAGTCCCTGGAAGTTTGAGAAACGCGGACAATGCGGCACCGAGATTTCTGAACTGTTGCCGCACACCGCAGAGATTGTCGATGATATTTCTCTGATCCGTTCGATGCATACCGGCCACAACGGGCACGAAGTTTCGATCCGATATTTCCATGGTGGAATCCCCGCCCAGCTCGGCCGCCCGCATATCGCCTCATGGCTGCTCTATGGGCTGGGATCAGAAACCCAGAATCTGCCAGCCTACGTCGTATTGTCCGACCCCGGTGGACATCCCGTTGACGGCGTCAACAACTGGTCGAATGGCTGGTTGCCCAGCATTTATCAGGGATCGGTGGTGCGGGCCCGTGAGCCGCGGATCCTCAATCTGGATCCCCCCGCCAGCCTGAAGGGTGATTATCAGAAAGAAAATCTCGAACTGCTGCGGGTCTTGAATCAGCAGCATCTGGTTCGTAATGGGGGCGATGCCGATCTCGAGGCGCGAATTGCCAGCTATGAAATGGCGGCCCGGATGCAGACGGCAGCCAAGGAAGCCCTGGATATTTCGCAAGAAACGGAGGCGACTCAAAAGCTATACGGCTTAGACGTGCCGGAGACCCAGGAATATGGGACCCGGTGCTTGATCGCCCGCCGCCTGGTCGAACGGGGTGTGCGATTTGTGCAGCTTTTCCTGGCCGGACAACCTTGGGATTCGCACACCAATATTCGCGCGGACCTGCCCAGCGTCTGCAAGCGGACCGACAAGCCGTCCGCGGCGCTGGTGAAAGATCTCAAGCAGCGCGGACTGCTTGACACGACCCTGGTTCACTGGGGAGGCGAGATTGGCCGCCTGCCGGTCACCGAAGGGGATTTCGCGACGGGTGGACGCGATCACAACGGCCAGGGGTTCAGTACTTGGCTGGCTGGTGGAGGGATCAAAGGAGGCCAGACCTACGGCCAGACCGATGAATTCGGACACAAGGCGACCGTCGACGTGGTGAATGCCAACGACTACCAGGCCACCGTATTGGACCTCTTTGGTCTGGATCACAACAAACTCGTCTTCCACTACAACGGCCAGGAGCAGAAGCTGACCAACGGCCGACCGTGTCGAGTCGTCAAGGAGCTGATGAAAACAAGCTGACTTGTGTCGCGACATGACCACTAAGTCGAGGTTGTCTGCGTTCTAAAACTTCGGATTCGAAGAGTTGAACGGGCCGGCCATTCGGAATCCCGTGGATCGGGTGATTCCGTTGAGCATGGTGAAACGCCCTCACATTTTTACGTTAGGGAAGAGTCTTCCTTAACGGAAATTTCTGCTTAGTCGCAACTGTTTGGTGTTGAACGGCTTGCATTCATCAAAATTTTGCTATAGAAAACGGTCCCGATTGCCGCATCTAATGGATGAGTGCGGCTGGCGCGACGCCGTTCGTATGAGTGGAAGACAACGGTTGGTGCGTTGGACGTTCCGTCTTGATTGATCTTCGAGGTGGAGATGGTTGCCCCGCGATTTAAGGCTTATTCCGCATTGATTGCGGATGACGATCCCGATTTTCGAGAAACATTACGCATGGTTCTGGCCCCGTTTCTACGGACTGTAGAAGCGTGCTCGGGCGAAGAAGCGATTGATATCGTTCATCATCGACGGGTCGACATCGTGCTGGTCGATATGCATATGCATATCCTGACCGGGCTGGAGACGGTTCGCATGGTCAAGCAGTACCAGGCCAGCCTTCCCTGTATTCTGATTACCGCCGATGCGACCGATGAACTGCGACGTGACGCCCAGGTTGCGGAGGCCTATTCCGTGCTGAAGAAGCCGGTCACTCGGCAAGAACTGGTCGCGACCGTTTCCACGGCGCTCCTGTCGGCCTACGCGGACGCGGAAGATTTGCCGAACTGAAGTTGGCGGGGATGTGCAGAACCCCGACATGCCGGCCATCCGGGTGGTGGGCAGATAATGCGAAACCAACTATACCTCTGGTCAGGGGCTGGACGCGCCTTTGAACTTCACCCATAATCAAGGTTCCAGGTGCGCTTCAAGTTTCGACTGATTCGTGCTCGCCTTCAATTCGCAAGTTCGGTTTGGGAAAACTCCGTTTCTGTGTTTAAACATGACGTCCGGTCGGGCTGCAGCGGGTGCTGACGTTTTGGCCCAGGAATGAATCGCACCGCGGAGCTATTTCGCCTCCAGAGGATGGGATGAGTCACGTCACGTTTCAAATCATCAGTGGGATGGAGCAGGGGCGAACTCTGGATCTCCCCACCCCCGTCACTATTGGACGTGAAGAGGAAAATAGCCTCCGCTTGAACGACGATCGGGTCAGTCGCTTCCACGCCAAGATTCAGGAAGACTCGGGCAGCATTGTTCTGACCGACCTGGATAGCACAAATGGCACGCGGGTGAATGGACTGCCCGTTCAAATGCGCGTTTTGCAGGTGGGCGATCACGTTTCAGTGGGGCGTTCCATCCTGGTTTATGGTAGCCCGGAGCAAGTTGGTGCGCGACTGCGAGCAGCCTCCCGCGGCGATAATCCGATTGATGCACCGACGTTGCGGGGACAGGATGTCGAAGTGGATTCGGACTTCGACCCCTTAAGTGAGGACCCGGAATTTTTTCCCAATGGTCCCCCGGAACTGCCGGCTCGATTGCGGCCCGTGCAAGCGGCGCAGGTCTCCGACGTACTGTCCTACTTGCATGCGCAGCTGGGCAAAGTGATCGAGCATTCGGCGGAAGTGACGCAAGAGCAGGAACAGTGGATTGAAGTTCCACAGGCGACCTGGCAGCGCCTGCTGCAAGTCGAAATGACCTTGGCGAAGTATCTGTTGCGCCTCGCCGAGCCCGAGGATTCCTGACTTCAAGTGGCCCGTGGGCGGCGTCAGTCTGACTGTCCAAATTGCCATTCGTGCCTCTGGACGAATGTTGCGTATTGTCAGTCATTCGGCAAACCGTCATATTTAAAAGAAGACGGTCATGCTGAGTTTGCCGTCACTTTGGGCAATTTGAGGGAGGCCAGTTGTCGATGAGAAGCCGTCTTGTGTCGCTTTTGCGTCGCCGATAGAATCCGCCGCGCTTTCCGAAACCGGATCCCGGCTTAACGGCTGTTTCTCGTTTTGCGAGATAGTGTTAAGTGTTTCGCGAGCAGTGTGCTGCGTGACTGGGGTTCCCCATCAACGGCAGCCCTTGAGACTGCTTGTGAGATCCTGACGAACTTCTCAAGAAAAATTTCCCGCCCTCATTTCCATGCCTGCCGTGTAAGAGACGATCTCCCTGATGGATCATCATCTTGACGCTGTGTTTGCCATCTCCGACGCTGATTCAGCGCCGGCCGAGTCCACACATGCGCCGACCGAACTGCAAGCGGAGACTGCCGCGGAGCATGTATCGGGTGTGGCGCGTGCCTTACGAGCCGTCACGCATCTGGCCGCCAACTTTCCACTTTCCATTCTACTCCTGACATCCATCGTCTGCGCGTTGTGCAGTGTCTATGCCAGCAACCATCTGGGATTTAAGACGAAACGCGCCGATCTGATCAATCCTCAGGCTGCATATCATCAGCGCTGGATGGCCTTCACCAAGGACTTTGGTGAAATGGCCGACATGGTGGTCGTGGTTGAAGGCCAGGAGCGCGCGACGATCCAGAAAACCCTGGATGATCTCGGAGCCCAGCTCGAACGCGAACCCGAGAATTTCTCCGAGGTGCTCTACAAGGTTGATACGACGCATTTGCAGCACAAGGGACTGCAGTATCTGGCTCCCGAGCAATTGGAAATGCTGCTGGCCCGGCTGGAAGAGTTCGGACCAGTTTTGCGCGGTCGTTGGAATCTGCTCAATTTAAATCGGATCTACCAGGGACTGCGGTACCAGCTGCAGCAGTCCGAAAAGCTGCCGAATCCTGATGATGCGGCGCGGGTGCAAATGCATCTGGCCCAGACCTTCACCAGCAGTCTGCTGGAGTTCGTCAGCCCGGAGAAGAGCTATCAATCCCCTTGGGAAGGTCTCTTCCAACTTGATGCAGCACAGGCAAAAACGGGACCGCAGATCACTTACAACTTAAATCAGCGCGGGACGCTGGGCTTTTTGCTGGTCAAACCGACGACGGAAGATGCGGGTTTCGAAGGCGCCAAGCGGTCCATCGAGCGGATGCGAGAAATCCTGAAGGACGCCGAAGAAACACATCCCAATGTCAAGTTGGGGCTGACTGGAATTCCGGTCCTGGAATATGACGAAATGCGATCGTCGCAGTCGGCGATGGTCTGGGAATCGATCATTTCTTACGCGGGGGTCGGCATCCTGCTGGTGCTGGGATTCCGTGGGATCCGCTTCCCGATTATGGCGATGCTGATGCTTGGCGTGGCCACTTCCTGGTCGTTTGGTTTTACCACCGCCAGCGTTGGTCATTTGAATATTCTGTCGGTTTCATTCGTGGCGATTGTGGTCGGATTGGGAATCGACTACGCGATTCTCTTTTTATCAAAGTACATGGAATTGCGCCAGGCTGGCCGCGACTTACCCACTGCCTTGCAGGAAACCTCGGGCACAGTGGGGCCGGGAATTCTGACGGCGGCGGCGACGACCTCGCTGGCCTTCTTCTGTGCCGTCTTCACCGACTTCCTGGGGGTGGCGGAACTCGGTTTGATTGCGGGGGGCGGCATCCTGTTGTGTGCCGTAGCCGCTTTCACCTTCCTGCCGGCGTTGATTGCGTATGTTGATCAGTTCTTCAAGCCATCGCCCATGCCCTCCCCGTTTAATGGTAAGACACTTCGTGAGATGACCTCCCAGCATCCGGCGGTCGTGACGATCGTGGCCCTGGCCATGGTCGGACTGCTGGCGGGCTATGGTTTCCGCGTGAAGTACGATTACAACTTGATGAACATGCAGGCCGAAGGGCTGGAGTCGGTCAAGATTCAGAAGCGGATCGTACAGGAGTCAGACAACTGTCTGCTGTTCGCCGTATCGCTGGCCGATTCGCCGCAGGCGGCGTTGGAAAAGAAACGAAAATTCGAAGCCCTGCCCCAGGTACAGCGGGTCGAGGAAGTTGCGTCAGTGATGCCCAAGCATCCCGCGGCGGAAACGGAGTTGCTCGTCCAGGGGGTGGAAGTCCTGCTGGCCAATCTGCCGCAAGAAATGCCCCCCAGAAACATTGCGACTCCCGGAGCACTGAATAGCACTCTGGCTCAATTTATCGACCAGTTACACAAATCGGCACTGCTGGATGCCCCCGAACTGGCCGACAAGCTGACGTTGATTGAACAACGACTGGCTGCCATGTCCATGATGGCGCAGGTCGCGTTGTTGACCGAATTTCAGGAACGGATGACGGGCGATTTGCTGATGCGGCTGCAAGGCTTGAAGTCGGTCTCCGATTCCGAGTCTGTCGGTGTTAAAGACCTGCCTTCGGCGCTGGTCTCGCGTTTTGTCAGCAAGCAGGGCAAATGGCTGTTGCAGATCTATCCGAAGGAAGAGATCTGGGATATCGAACCGCTGAAAAAGTTTATTGACGAAGTCCGCTCGGTCGATCCCGATGTGACCGGCATTCCGCTGCAGAACTATGAAGCGTCGCGGCAGATTCGCAGCAGTTACGAGACGGTCGCCATGTACGCCTTGCTGGCCAGCTACCTGGTATTGCTGATCGACTTTCTGAGCCTCCGAAATACTTTACTGGGGTTGATGGCACCGCTGGGGGGAGTGTTTGCGCTGGCGGGTGGATTGATCTGGCTGGGACGGCCGATCGACTATCAGGTGCTCGCCCTGGCCTATGTGCTGATGACCCTGACGCTCGTCGCCTTCCTGGACATGTCAGGCTTCTTCAATATTCTACTGTCGTTGATGCCGCCGCTGGCGGGAGCCATGATGACCCTGGGGACACTGGGGGCCCTGCATGTCGACCTGAACCCGGCCAACTTGATTATCCTGCCGCTCATTCTGGGCATCGGTGTGGATAACGGCGTGCATGTGATGCATGACTTCCGGCTGCAGAAGCTGGGGATGTACCGCACGTCACCCAGTTTGATTAACGCCCTGTTCCTGACGTCGATGTCGAACATGGCCGGATTTGCCAGCATGATCCTGGCCGCACACCGCGGATTGCGCAGCATCGGAATGGTGCTGACGATTGGCGTGGGAAGTTGCCTGTTTGTCTCGGCCGTGTTGCTGCCGGCCTTGCTGACACTCTGGTCGCGACTCAGCCTGCATCTGCAGCAGAATGCACAGCCGAAACCAGTGGGCGCGACTACGGACGGAGCTCATCAGGCAGGTCCTGAAGATATGAGCGACCCGCATGTGCCGCCTGAATTGTCGATCTACTACCCGCACGATGCGGCATAGTTCGGGGCTCACTTCGCGACGTGGGTTCATTGGAGCCGAGACGGCTTCAGCTATTGGCGCCTCCCCTGTCGCTTTGTTAGCTATTGATCTGAGGATTGGGGGCTCGCGTGCTCCCCGTCTCATATTCATCAACATCGGCTGCCGGAAATCATGCTTCCTATATTGCCCGCTTATGACTTCTTTGCCCCGTCACGAATTGTGTTTGGCTGGGGCCGTCGGGGCGAACTGGGGCAGCACCTGCGTGGCCTGGGACGCCGCGTGTTCTTGATCTCTGGGTCGCGTACGCTGTCGCAGAACGGAACGCTCGATGCCGTGTGCGAATCACTGGATAGTGTGGGCTTGGAAACGGTCCGCTGTGGCTCAATCTCGCATGAGCCGGAAGTCACTGATGTTGATTTGCTGGTAGCCAGGTTGCGTTCTATGCAGGTTGGCGAAGGGGACATCGTCCTGGGAATTGGTGGCGGGTCGGCCATTGATCTGGCCAAAGCCACCGCGGCCATCGCGACCAATCTCCACGGCGATTCGGTCCGCGATTTCCTGGAAGGGGTCGGCAAGGGACTGAAGATCGAACGACCACCGCTGCTGCTGGTCGTATTGCCCACGACTAGTGGAACTGGTTCCGAAGCGACGAAAAACGCGGTGATCTCGTCCTATGATCCGCCATTCAAAAAAAGTCTTCGCTCGGATTTGATGGTTCCCCGACTGGTGCTGATCGATCCGGAGCTGTCAGTCACGGTGCCTCCACAGGTGACCGCGGCGACCGGGCTGGATGCGATCACGCAGCTGATCGAAAGCGATATCTCCTGTCGTGCCAAGCCCATCCCGCAGGCCTTGGCGCTACGCGGGCTGGAAGGTGTCGTACCCGCACTGCGACAAGCCTATCATCACCCCGATGACCGTCCTGCCCGCGAGTTACTCGCGCAGTCAGCCCTTCTATCGGGGATGGCCCTGGCGAATTCCGGATTGGGGGTCGCACACGGCATTGCGGCGGCGCTGGGGGTGCATTGCCGGATTACGCATGGTCTGGCTTGCGCGATGCTCCTGCCGACTGCGATTCGAATCAATTCCGATGTTCGGCAGGCCGAACTGGCACGAGTTATGACAGCATTAACTGGACGTCACTGGGCCAGTCCCCGCGCTGCCATTGAGGCCGGACTGGATCTGCTGATCCAATTGCTCGAGGAACTGAAAATCCCGCGACACCTTGGCGAACTCGGTGTCCAGGCGGAGCAATTGCCTGCGATTGTGAAAAGTTCGCACGGTAACAGCCTGGACGGAAATCCGCGGCCGGTTTCGGATGGCGAATTGCTCGAAATCCTGCAGTCCTTAATTTAGCACCTCGGTCCAAACCGGTTGTGGGAAGTTCAGAACCGCGGTCGTTCAAGCGGTTCTGAACCGATGCTGACGTTCTGTGTGCGTTTATTCGTCGGATGTGTCACAACGCAACTCCAGGTGACAGGAGTGCCTCGCTGCTCGTGATTGCGTATAATCCCGGATCGACTTAGAACTCATTTGATCCTGCGGATGCGATATGCGAATTGCCTTAGCTCAACTCAATCCCATCGTGGGGGATCTGGAAGGGAACCGACAACTGGTTCTCGCCGCGGCTCGCAAAGCCCACGAGGCCGACGCCCAGTTACTGGTAACCCCGGAATTGGTCATCAGCGGTTATCCCCCCAAGGATTTGCTCCTGCGCGAAGGGTTTGTCGGCGCCTGTGACCGGGCAATCGATTCACTGGCCCGGGAGCTGCCGCCGGGACTGGGGACATTGGTGGGGCATCCCACGAAGCACGATGTTCCCGCGGGGCGGATTGCCAACGCGGCGAGCCTGTTGTTTAACGGTGAGCGGCTGCAAACCGTCCGCAAATGTCTGCTGCCGAATTACGATGTCTTCGACGAACGGCGATATTTCCTCTCCGCAGAATCCGCAGCACCTCTGGAATTTCTCGGCCGTCGCTGGGGGGTTCACATTTGCGAAGACGCCTGGTACGGAGAAACTGGAACTTCCTATCATCTGCCGGCGGAAAATCGCCGCGATCCGATTGCCGAACTGGCCGCGGCCGGGGTCGATTGTTTCATCAATCTGTCGGCCAGTCCATTTGAAATCGAGAAGCCGTATCGTCGCGAAGAAATTGTCCGGCGGCATGTGGAACGTCACCGTCGACCGTTTGTGTTTGTGAATCAAGTGGGGGGCAACGACGACCTCGTATTCGACGGTAACAGCCTGGTGGTCAATGGGTCCGGCAATACTGTGGAACGGTTGAAGTCATTTGAGAGCGACCTGGTCGTTGTGGATCTGGATGATTTGCCGGCACCGATTCCGCGGCCCGAGCGAATTCGTCCGGCAGACTTGCTGGATGCTTTAATCCTGGGACTAAGAGATTATGCTCACAAGAGCGGGTTCCGCGATTGCGTTCTCGGATTGTCCGGTGGTATCGACAGTGCCCTGGCGTGTTACATCGCCGCTGAGGCGTTTGGCGCATCTCGAGTACATGGCCTGGCCATGCCCAGTCGGTACAGCAGCCAGCACAGCGTCGATGATGCCATCTCGCTGGCTCGGAACCTGGGAGTGGATTGCCAGATTGTCGCGATCGATGACATGCACCGCGCCTATGAAAGCCAGGCGGTGATCGCTGAAGACCTGCTGAGTCAGCCGGCGGGACTGGCCGATCAGAATCTCCAGGCGCGAATTCGGGGTGCCAGCGTCATGATCCGCAGCAATCGGCACGGCTGGCTGGCATTGGCGACCGGTAATAAGAGCGAACTGGCAGTTGGCTATTGCACCCTTTACGGCGATATGGCTGGCGGCTTTGCGGTGCTGTGCGATGTCTTCAAGAAAGATGTTTATGCCATGTCGCATTACATCAATGAAGTGCGCGAAGGCCGCGAAGTCATCCCGGCCGGTTCGCTGTCGAAGCCGCCGAGTGCCGAACTGGCCCCCAATCAGGTTGATCAAGATACCTTGCCGCCCTACCCGGTGCTCGACGCGATCCTGGAAGGCCTGATTGAACACGAGCTGTCGATTGCGACTTTGTCGCGACAGTTTCCCGAGGATGTCGTGCGCTGGGTGGCCACGCGTCTCGATCGGAATGAGTTCAAGCGCCGGCAGATGCCGCCGGGGATCAAGCTGTCGCAACGGGCGTTTGGCAGCGGCCGGCGAATGCCGATGGCGGCCAAGTTTGCGTGGGAATAGTTCGCTGTCACAGTATTCGCAACTGGCGATCGCTTCCGGTATTGTGTGATCTCGCTGTCACTGGTTCGGAACAGGTCTTTTCTGCAGGAGTTCCTTATGCGCTACATTGGGATGGCCTTATGTCTGGGAGTGCTGCTGGTCACGGCGTCAGCAGGTGCCGCGGAACCGGGTAAGCAGCAGGGCGAATCGGCTGAGATCAAGATTCAGACGCATTATTTGTTGCATCTTCCCAAATCATACGGAGTGGACAAAACCAAGAAATGGCCGGTCATTGTCTTTCTGCATGGATCGGGTGAACGTGGTAGCGAACTGAATCTCGTCAAATTCCACGGACCACCGAAGTTGGTCGAAAAAGATCCCGAATTTCCGTTCATCGTCGTCTCTCCCCAGTGTCCTGCCGAGCAACGCTGGACGCCGTTCGTGCTGTCCGGCATGTTGGACAGCGTCATTTCTAAGTACAGCGTCGATGAGGATCGTATCTACCTGACGGGCCTGAGTCTGGGGGGCTTCGGAACGTGGGATTGGGCGATGTACGAACCCCGCCGTTTTGCGGCACTGGTACCGATTTGCGGGAAAGGTGAACCACGCTACGCTGAAAAGATTAAACACATTCCGGCCTGGGTCTTTCATGGCGCGAAAGACACGGGGGTTCCCTTGAGCGGTTCACTGGATATGGTCCAGGCTCTCGAAAAGGCCGGCGGAAAGCCCAAGTTCACGGTGTATCCAGACGCCGGGCACGATTCCTGGACCGAGACGTACAACAATCCGGAGCTTTACAAATGGCTGCTGGAGCAGAAACGCGCCGCCCCTGAACCGAAGAAATAATTCGCCAAAATAATTCTCAGAACGGCGCTGGATAGACGTAGTGACCGATATGCGAACAAGTGGGACGGGTCTCCAGGCCCGTCCATCTATTCCTTCGCATTGGGCCGAATGTTGATGCATTGTTTGCCCGGGATCATTGTTGACAGCAGAATTCTTGGATTGACTCAACGGGTCGGACGGGCCTGCGGATTTGTCCCCCGGGACCGTCGACCTCAGCAGTACCTGTGCGAGCCTCCAGAACGAGACCAGGACCATCATGTGCGGCATCGCGGGAGTTGCCTGGACTGCTGATTCGGCTCCCTTCGATCGGGCCGTATTGCAGCGGATGACCGATGCCATCGCCCATCGTGGCCCCGACGATTCGGGCATTTATGCCTCGCCTGCCGGACCAGGACCCGGGGCCCAGTTGGGACATCGCCGACTGTCGATCATTGATCTGGGGGGCGGGCACCAGCCTCTGTCTAACGAGGACGGCTCCATCTGGATTGCCTTCAATGGCGAGATCTACAACTACCAGGAATTGCAGTCTGCGCTGATCAAACGGGGGCATACGTTTCGGACCTCGAGCGATACCGAAACCATCGTCCATCTCTACGAGCAATACGGTCCCGACTGCGTCGCTCAACTGCGCGGCATGTTTGCGTTTGCGATCTGGGATCAAAACCAGCGAACGTTGTTCCTGGCTCGCGATCGACTCGGCAAGAAGCCGCTCGTCTATCGACATGAATCGCACCGCCTGTTGTTTGCCAGCGAACTCAAGGCGTTACTGCAGGTTCCCGGTGTGCCGCGCGAGCTGAACCGCAAAGCCGTCGATGATTACCTGACGTACCAGTACGTGCCCCACCCGCAGTCGATCCTGCAAGGATTTTCGAAGTTGCCCCCTGCGCATTGGGCGGTCTACCAGGATGGCAAACTGCGGATCGAACGCTATTGGCGCCCGGCATACAGCCCGGCTCCCGCGGCCAGGGAGTTTTCATCGATCGAGGATGCTCGCCAGGGACTGCGCGAGGTCCTGACCACTGCTGTCAAACTGCGGATGCGGAGTGATGTCCCACTGGGGGCGTTCTTGTCGGGCGGAGTCGACTCGACAATTATTGCCGGCTTGATGCAAAGCCTGTCGAGCCGGCCCGTGAAGACCTTTTCGATTGGCTTTCCCGTCGCGGCGTTCGACGAACGCGACTACGCGCGCGAGGCGGCGAAGCACATTGGAACGGAGCATCACGAGCAAGTCGTCGAGCCGTCGGCATTACAGATCCTGCCGAAGCTGATCTGGCATTACGACGAGCCGTTTGCGGATAGTTCGGCGATCCCTACGATGTATCTTTCCGAGATGACTCGGCGCGAAGTGACGGTCTCATTGTCCGGCGATGGGGGAGACGAACTGTTCGCGGGATATCAACGCTATCAGGCGGTGAAAGTGGGGCAGTGGGCTGATCGTCTCCCGAAATTCGTGCGCGACTGGATGGGTTCTGCGCTGTGGCAGAACTTGCCCGCCTCAGTGCGCCAAAACTCGAAACGCCGCCGCCTCAAGCGACTGTTGTCGGCGATCGCCCTGGAACCTCGCCGGCGGTATTTGAAATGGGTCAGCATCTTCGATGATGAACGCCGGGCGGACTTGTATACCCCCGAGTTTCGAGCAAGTTTGAATGGTCATGATCCGGCCGAGTTTCTCTTCCGAGCCTATGAAGAATGTCCCGATCGCGACTTTGTCACGCAGACCACATGTGCCGATGTGCTGACGTATCTGCCGTGCGATATTCTGACGAAGGTCGACATTGCGAGCATGGCCTTCGCGCTGGAAGCTCGGTCGCCATTCCTGGATCATGAAGTCGTCGATTTTGCGGCCCGGCTACCCATGGCATGGAAGATTCATGGGCGTCAGGGCAAGCAGATCCTGATTGACACGTTTGCCGACCTGTTGCCGAAACGCGTGCAGACCCGCAAGAAGATGGGGTTCGGCGTGCCACTCGATCACTGGTTCCGCGACGAGTTGCGGCCGCTGCTCGAAGACGTTCTGCTCTCTCCGCGAACGCTCGGTCGCGGCTATTTCCAGCCCGCACAAGTTCGACGCCTGGTCGACGAGCATGTCCGGGGCCTGTGGGACCACAGTTATCGCTTGTGGAGTCTGCTCGTGCTGGAACTCTGGCAGCGTACCTACCTGGATGGCGATGTTCCGGCTGCACGACAGGATGTCTGCTGGTAAGGGGCCGGCCCTGCGGTTGATTGCCTGTCGAGTGCCCGGCTTCGTTGGTGGACTTCAGTCTCTTCACGCAGAATTCATAATCTGCTGCTCCCCACGACTGCAGCCAGGTTGCTGGGCCGCATGGTTCCGTATGTATTGTATTTAAAGCAGCTTATGCTGACTGTAACTGCGTGCCGGGACTGCCGTATGCAAGCGTTTTCAATCTCGGGCCCTGCCCGCGGATTGCGGGGAAGTAACTCTGAACGTTTACTGCGCCGTCGCATCTAGATGAATTGTTATGTATAATCTGTTATATGTAGTCGATGTATTCCCGGTTATCTGTGGCTATGTTGAAAGGACTTGCGAAGTGCGCTCTCGTCGTCAAGGCTTTACGTTGATTGAACTGCTGGTAGTGATTGCGATCATTGCCGTCCTGATTGCTCTGTTATTGCCTGCTGTGCAGCAGGCGCGCGAGGCGGCCCGACGGTCGCAGTGCAAGAACAATATGAAGCAACTCGGGTTGGCACTGCATAACTATCATGACACCGTGCAGACTTTTCCCTTGTCCTCGATTTTCGTGATCAACTCGGATGCGACCACGAACTACAATGGTCACACCTTCAACTCGTTCATTCTGCCCTACGTAGATCAGGCTCCCGCTTACAACAAGCTGAATTTCGCGCTCCCGTGCACGTCCGCGCCGAATAACGCAGTCTGTGTTGGAAAAACGTGGAATTTCCAGGCGTGCCCGAGCAATCCGTTTGCTTCCACGCTCGGCAATTACGACGGTACTGGCAATACGCAGGGGGCGTCGTACATGGTGTGTGCAGGTCCTGCGTCGTATGGCAACTACTCCACGACCGATTGTGGTACGGCAGGCATGCCGGCGTACTGTTCAACGGCTGCCGCTGGGACCACGGTCACGAAGAGATCGGGCATTTTTTCGATGGGAAATGCGGCGTGGTACTATGCCAGCCGGATTCGTGACATCACCGACGGTTCCAGCAACACCATTGCGCTGGGGGAGGTTCGGCCTGAAGGTAACAGCTATTTCGGCATGTTTGCCATCCAGGCCTACGGATTCGCAACTGCCTACAAGATCAACAGCACGCTGCAGCTGCCGCCGACGTCCACCATTCCCTATTACGGATATCCCAATGGTCTGCAATACAATTCAGGGATGGGCAGCGCGCACGTGGGTGGTGCTCACGTCTGCCTGGGTGATGGCAGCGTACGATTCCTCAGTAACAACATCGATTTCGCCACGTTCAACTATCTCAGCAATAAAGCTGACGGCGTGGCGATTGGCGACTTTTAGCCTGATCTGAACCGTCATATTCATTGATCCATACAGCCCCCGAGGACAACGACCCTCCGGGGGCTGTGTTTGTTACAGGAGTGATGCCGATGAAATCTACCACTGCAGGTCTCGTAATTGCCCTGATCGGATTGAATCTCGCGGGGTGCGGCGATGCGGGCGGTCTGTCTGGCTCGGTTCCCGTCACGGGGACAGTCCAGATTGACGGTGCACCGCTCGAAGAGGGAACCGTTGGGTTTGCTCCCAAAGATCCCGCTGTGGGCCAGCCGGCGACCGGGCAAATTCAAGGGGGCAAATTTACGATGATGACGACCGCCACCTCGCCAGGAGTCGTCGCCGGTGACTACAAGGTGCGGATTATCAGCCTGGATCTGGGAACTGCCAAAGCACTGCCGCCGGGAGTTCCTCCCGATCCGAATGCCCCCCAGCCGGAAGTACTCAGCCTGATTCCCAAGAAGTACGGGGATATTAACCAGTCGGGCCTGGAAGTGACCGTGAAACCCGGCATGGATCCCCTGAACTTTGAGCTCGATTCCAAGGAATAGCAGTCGTCGTAAAGCGGACCAGCGCGAGTTAACTCCGCAAGATCCTCAGTGTCTCTAAGGCGCATCCTGGATACTCCGGATGCGTTGTGGAGGCACGGAGTGATTTGTGAACAGCAATGGAAGCAGCAGTTTTATCACTCTGTACGATCGATGCTGACAGCGGGCCTTAATACCTACTTGTTACCGAACAGCCCGAGCCAGTTCTTGCCTTTCTGGGGGTCTGTCGCAGGCGTTTCCAGCGCGGCGGGACCGCGCTGTTTAGCCATGCCCAGTCGGCGCGTTTCAGTTTCGAGGTGATGCTCCATCTGGCTGATACGCATTTGCTCACGCGAAATCTGAGCACGCTCGATCCACAATTGAATCTGTGTCTGGCGAATTTCTTTGCGCACCGATGCTTCCCAGCTCTCCAGCGCCTGGTGCTGTTCGGGCGTCAGCACACCCAGATCGGGCGGTGACGACGGCAGCTGATTCGCAGCGTCCAGGGCAACCAGGTAGTCCTTCAGCCGGACAATGTAATCCTCCCGCTGCCGCAAGCCTTCCCTGAGTTCCTGCGTTGATCCATTCTCCACATCCACATTCGGCGGTGGCTCCGGTAACTGCAGTCGTTCGGTCGTTCCGGCGCTCGCTGCTGAATCACTCAAACCCGCGGGGGCATCGTGAGGTGCCTTGTCGTCGGTTGCGCTGCCGACGTCGTAACTAAGTTTGGCCAGAATATCAGAAACTGATTTTGGACGGTCATCCTCGCCCCGGCTGCTGGCCGGCTCGAATCGCATTTGCGAGACCATGCCCTGGATGCCGTCGAGGCGTTCTTCCAGCGATCCAAACCAACCGCGGCCACGCAAGTCCTGCCAGTCAGCCAGCATTTGTCGCAGATCGTCAGTCAGAGCCGGATCGTCGAATGGTGCGGCGGAAGACTGACTCGGGGCGGACTCCAGCGGGCCGCCCTGCCGGCGCACACGGTCCAGTTGCTCGGCGGCCAGTTCCAGCCGCTCGGTCAGCACCTCCAGCAACTCGTTCTTTTCGTGAACGAGTTGTTGAAGTTGTTCAATCTGTGGATCGGGAGCCAAAGTCGTTTGTTCCGTTTCCGAACGTCGTTCCGGGGGCATCGTGGCTGGAGCCGGCGTCGATTTTTGAGGTCGACTCGGTTCAGATTTGCGAGATGGTTGAGATTTAGGGCTGGGCACGTTTCTGGATTTCAACCTGAGCTCGCGGTCAGATATCGTGGACAATCGTGAAATTGTCTCCGTTCATGACCTTGTTGACATACCGTTATTGTCCACACCGACCAGTCGTCGAGGTGGTTTGCGACCCGATCACTCAGTCCACGTTCGAGAACATGGGGTGTGTCCCATGGTCCGATGCCGTGGACGGGAAGCAATTGATGTGAAATCAGGACTGTCGCCTGAGATCACACTTTTTGTTGCGTCTCTGATTCATAGCTCAAAAATCGTATGAGTCAAATTCCCCGGCTGACTGCAACTCGCAACGCATTGGAGATGAATGATTTATAAAAAACAATAACTTCTGTTGTGAAATTGCCACACGTCTGGAAGTGGGCGAAAGACAACAACTTTCGTCGGCATACGCGGGCAGCTATCAATACATGGATATGTCGTTGCACAAATCCGGGAACGCAGGCCATGAACGTACGCCGGCGGATCAAACGAAGTTGATGAATTCAGGCGCCGGGGATTTTACGGTTCACTGGCGCAGCGGCGCGTAGTGCCTGGCGCCGGTCCACCGTCATGGCCAGTGCGCCGGTGACCAGAATTGCGCACATCTCACCGATAATCAGACGCATACCGTTCTGATCGAGCCACTTGGCGACGGGCGCGGCGGGATCGCCGAACAAAATGGCAATCAGCGCAAAAATCGTGATCACGAAGACCAGTACCATGCCAGCTGCGATCCGAAAGAGGAGGTTAACTCCAAACGGCAAACGCCTGGATGGGAGCGACGCTGCGTCTGCGGTAGGGGGAAGAGGTGAGTCTGGTTGCACGCGTAAGGCCTTTCCACTGCCCGGCGATGACAAACTGGCCCAGGCTATTCCCGGTAACTCGCGAACGATTTGGGGGTTTCCCAGATGCAGACTTCGACCACGGGAAAGCCGCGTGATTTCGTCTCTTCGAATATCAATCGAGCAATATTCTCGGCGGTCGGATTTTGGGGAATCAAAAACAGCGGCTCCAGGTGTTCGCGCAAGATGGGCACCATCGGGTCCGCTTCGTTAAGAATCATGCGATGATCGAGCTCATTGTCGACCCAAGTCCGGATCGACTGTTTGATATCGCTGAAATCGACCAGCATCCCCCGGGAGTCAAGTTCCGGCGCTTCAAGCGTGATGAGGACACGCCCGTTATGCCCATGCAGATGCCGGCATTTACCTGCATAATTGAGCAATCGATGCCCGTAGCAGAAATCAATTTCCTGGGTAACGCGAAACATAATGACCTCTGGCTGAGCAAAAGAGATTCGTATCTTGGATTCTAGAGGCCACTGGAGCCAGCGGCAACCTGTGCCCGCGGAAAGCGCGCTATTGGCTATCCGGGGATCTGAGCACCAACGTCGCGGCGCGCCCATGCATCTCTGCGGATTGGGTGCGATAGACGGGGCCGAACTGGTGACGGCGACCGCTGGCATCTGTTAAACTGTGCTGTCAGCGTAATTTAGTGGGCGGTCATGATCGGTCAGCGGAAGACTCATCGACGCTCAGGCAAAATTGACTACTGGAACTCGAGCATGCAGCGAAAGACTCCATCTTCCCGGCGACGACTTGTGCTGAGCACGCTCATTTTTGCGAGCATGGCGGGAGTCATGAGCTGGGCCCTGATCGGAGAGAGAACTTCAGTCGCCGCCGAGCCGACGACGGAGCTCGCCGAATACTTCGGTTTCAAGCCGCTGGAGATTTTCAAGCTGCAGGCCCGGTCGGGCAACATGGTGACCGGCGATTTGAATCATGACGGGTTGAACGATCTCGCGGTAATCGACAACAGCAACAGCCGAATTGACCTGTTGCTGCAGCGCAAGAAGGTTCCCGAGCAGCCGAATCGCTCCACCACCACTGACGTCAACAGTTTCAAGAACGATTGGCGATTCGACCATAAGAAGTTTCCTGTGGATAAGGCGCTGGCTGCCCTATCGCTGGGGGACTTCAACGGCGATGGCCGGACTGACATGGCTTATATCGGTCTCCCAGACCGGCTGGTGATTCGTCTGCAGCCGGAATCGGGCGAATGGAAGACGGGACCCACATTCCGATTGCCCGATCTGCAGCTGGCTCAATGGATGATGGCCTCCGGTGATCTCAATCATGACGGAAAGTTTGATCTGGCAATTCTCGGTAAGAATGACACGTTTATTCTCTACCAGAAGGATGGCGAACTGCAGCGTCCCGAACGGCTGATGAATACGTCTGACAAACTCGGGCTGATCCATATCGGTGATGTGGACGGTGACGGGCGAGGTGACCTGTGCTATCTCGCCAACGACGATAGTGGTCGAGCTCTGTGTGCACGATTTCAGACGGCCAATGGCAAGCTGGGGCCCGAACTGCGGTTTGATCTCGATAAGCCGCGTTCGACGACCTTGAAAGATATTGACGGCCAGCCGGGTTTGGAGATCCTGTCGATCCATGGGCAGACGGGGCGTGTCCGAGTGTCACAGATTCGGCGTCCCGAAGCGAAGGCGGGGGAACTTGCCGGACAACTGGTTCAATACGGCTTTGGCCAGCAGGCGGGTAGCCGCGAACGTGACCTGGCAGTAGGTGATATCAATGGTGACCAGCTGGCTGACATCGTCGTCACCGATCCGGAAACATCGCAGGCCCTCGTCTTTCAGCAGGGTAAGGGACTCGGGCTTGACCAGGGAACGTCATATCCCTGTCTGACTGGTGCGACCGTGGTGCGGATCGGCGATTTTCTGAATAACAAGGTTGCGGATGTCGTATTCTTAAGCCCTAAGGAGAAATCCATGGGGATCAGCCGGATGGAAGCCGGCCGGTTGACGTTTCCGCAGGCGATTCCGGTCGAGAAAGAACCGGTCGTCTTCGCCCTGGCTGACCAGACCGGCGACCAGTCACCAGAGCTGATCTACATTGCTCGTGATCGAGTTTCGACGAAAACGACGTATGTCCTGAAGGGTCTGCAGGCCGTGGAGCGCGACGGCCAGCTGCAATGGCAACCGTTCGTCACCGGTACGATGCCTGCCGCCGGAATGACACTCAGTTTGAAGGGAGATCCGGAGCAGATTGTGCCCTATGATGCCGACCGTGACGGCAAGCTGGATTTCCTGATTTTTCAGGGTTCCGAGCGACCTGCGGTGCTGCTGAAATCCGACGGAAAGGGTGGATTAACCGAGATCTCGAGTGAGGGCGGATACGGGTTGGGAAATGTATCGGCGTCAAACGTGTTTTTTGGACAGCTGAGTGGCTCGGCCGCACAGGACGAACCAGCACTCCTGGTTGCTCACAACAATTTCGTGCGACATGTACGGTTGAACGAACAGAATCAATGGCGAGTTGTGGATCAGTTCAGCGCTCTGGAGTCGGCAGCTAAGATTGTTGGTGCAGCCACTTTGAATCTGGATGGTCAGCCGGGCAATGAAATCGTGTTGATTGACCAGGGAGTGAAACGCCTGCGTGTGCTGCGGAAAGAAGAAAGCACCTACCGTCCGTGGCGCGAGGTCGATATCGGGGCCTTCCCCTATCGCGGCAGTTATGTGGCTGATCTGAATGAAGACGGCTTGCAGGATCTGCTGCTGTTTGGCGGCGGAAAATTTGGCGTGCTGTATGCCAATCAAACCGATCCCAAGCTGAATGAACTTGCCACATTTGAGACGAGTATTGAAGATTCCTTTCTGTCAGATGTGGTGGCGGGAGATCTCAATCACGATGGGCGTGCAGACCTGGCGCTGATGGAGACCGAATCACATCACGTGGAGATCCTGGACTATTCGAAAGAACTTGGCCTGCGGCATGCGTTGACCTTCAAGCTGTTTGAATCGAAGGGGGTCTCGGAACGCGAGCAATCACAGACCGAACCGCGCGAGTCCCTGATTGTCGACGTGACCGGCGATGGTCTGGACGATCTCATCCTGCTGTCTCATGATCGCGTTCTGGTCTATCCGCAGGACGACGGGAAATAGCATAATATTGGGGACCACTGACCAGAGTGTATTCCACTGGCGAGTGATGATGGGCTGTCGGTCGCGACGCGACCCCCTGCAAGCTCGTAGCGCAAGCGAGTGCATTAGATTGACATACCTCGTCATGCATTCGGTCGCGCTGCCGGCTTGTATCCGTAAGAAAGTACGCGCACTTCGATGACCGTTGGACGACCCGAACCGATTCGCACGCAATTGGCCGCAATCCTCGATCGCTGCCTGCCTGCGGCGTCGATCACCCCGCAGCAGCGAGCAGAATTCCTGGCCGAGGTCGAACGCGTACTCGAAATAAGTAAGCTTGAAGCGCTGGGGGAATTTGCGGCGGGGGCGGGGCATGAGATCAATAATCCCGTTGCCACAATTGCCGGTCGTGCTCAATTGCTGCTCGGCAGCGAAGTGGATTCCGAACGGCGGCATGCACTCGAGATCATCGGAGGGCAGGCGCTGCGGATTCGGGACATGATCGGCGATGTCATGCTGTTTGCCCGTCCGCCTGAACCACGCATCGAACGTGTGGAATTGCTGGCGCTCGTCGAACAGGCGGTGCAGTCACAGGCAGAATTGCGCAGGAAGCAGTCCGCTTCCATTGCCGTCAACATTCCGTCCGACTGGACGTTGATGGGCGACCGGAATCAATTGCTGGTTTTATTCAGCAATCTGGTACGCAATAGTCTGGAAGCCAATGATCGCCCTGGCCTGGCGATATCACTGGACGTTCGGCAGGCCGAACGTGAATCGAGTCCATGGTCGGTGATCACGGTGACTGATGATGGACCCGGAATCCCCGATGAGATTCGCGAGCATCTGTTCGACCCATTTTATTCGGGCCGGCCGGCAGGACGTGGCTTGGGATTCGGACTCTCTAAGTGCTGGAAAATCGCCCGCCTGCATGGGGGGGAAATTCAAGTGCTGTCAGCCAAGGGGCGCGGCGCCAGCTTTGAAGTCTGGTGGCCGAGTATCGCTGATCGCGGTGCACGTACGACGAGCGCCGACTAGCGAGCTCCAGATTCGCATCCCGGTCGAAACCCTGTTCCGACCGGCAGCGGCGCATTCGTGGTATTAAGCGAGCGATCAGCGATAGTGGCTGGAATCATACGCCTTTGACGACAGTGGCGGTGGCCTGACCGGCCTTGGTCACATTCGTCTTGATAAAGATCTTGTTCGTAATCTTCAAGGGCTCACCATGCACGACATTCAGCTGGCACTGGGGATCGGGAGTCTCATAGTTCAAGGTTGGCGGAACGACCCCATGGTCGACTGCCAGCAGAGAACCTACCAGTTCCAACGTTCCGCAGCTGGCTCCGGGATTGCCCCAGTAACTCTTGAGAGCCGTCACCGGTATCTTTGATCCCAGGTCGCCGAAGACGTCGTGAATCGCCAGGGCTTCCTGCAAATCCACTTCGGGGTCACCCTCTGCGTTGGCATTGATGTGGCCGATATCCGATGGTTGCAGCCCAGCGTCGCGTAAAGCGGATTGCATGGCCGTTTTCAATGCCAGACGGGTATTGCCGACACCCTGCCGAGCGGAAACACACGATGAGCCGGCGCCCAGAATCTCACCGAAGATTTTGGCGCCCCGTGCGATCGCGTGGTTCTGGTCTTCGAGAATCAACGTTGCGGCACCCTCGGAGACAACCTGCCCGGCTCGATTCAAATCGAATGGCCGCGAAGCCTTGGCTGGATCACCGTCAACTGCGGGCGCCAATTTGTTCCACATGACTGCGTGCATGCTTTGCACCGCGTGCAGCGTGGTGCCGGTCGTGCCGCAGATCATCACGTCGGCGCTGTCGCGTTCCAGAATGCGGATGGCTTCGCAAATGGCAAGGCCGCCTGATGCTTCGGCCATCGTCAACGAATTACTCGGTCCCCGAGCGTCCGCTGTGATTCCGATGTGGCAAGCCGGCATATTTGGCAGGAACAGGAGCAGCCACAGGGGCTCCATCATGCTCAGGCCGGTCTTACCCCACATGTCATGGTGAAACTGAAATTGACCTTCATCACAGCAGGCCAGCGCGCCACGGGCCAGGACTTCTGGCGGGCTGAGCATCAGGTTGGCACCGAAATCAATTCCCAGGCGTTCCGGCGCAACGGCAGTTTGCCCTTCGCCGAGGCCCGCCACGTCCAGGGCGACCATGGCGCTGGCGACACCCATCTGGATTTCGCGGCACATGGCCTTGATACTTTTACGCGGTCGGACCAGTTCGCGCGCTTTCTTGTCGTTGAATCCGCGTGCCTGCCCGCCGATATGGTCTGGCAATGCGGAATCGTTGATCAGATCGACTTTGGTGATCCCACTGCGTCCGGCCGACAGATTTTCCCAGAATTCATCGATGCCGATCCCCAGCGGACTGATGACACCGATTCCGGTGATGACGACCTGGCGTTTTGACGTGCCCTGCATACTCTTCACTCTTCTATCTACAGCGCCCGTTTGCCTGGCGTCCCCGAAAGGCATGTGGGCTGTCGTTCAACTAGCGTGTTTTCCGCAGGGAAGGATAGCTTCCGTGTCAGAATCCGTATAGCCTGATGTCTGGAAGCTTAAAACGGTCGGGGAAACTTTTCGTTCTCCATCTCAACCTGAGACAGAGGCAGTCATAAGCCTGTATTCTATACGAAACTCAGATATTTTCGGCGTAACTGGCTCGCGACGATAACAGAGTTGCCAAGTTAACGTCGCAGGCCCCCGGTTTTACGTCGGTTGTGTGCGTTGCAATTACTGATGCTGTAAGTGTTTAAAAACTGATCCCCAAGCAGAGTGCCTGGGGGTCACGTTGCGAATCGCCGGCCCTGAAGGTCACAATCGATCCGCACGACAGTCAGCGAGTCTTGTTATGGCGCTGCATGGCCATGATGACGGTGTCGCTGACGCCGTCTTTTTTCAGCCCGATAATACCGTTGGGCGACGTATCAAACGCGCCGCCCCGGTCCTGAATCGTATTAATAATGATTGCTTCCGAAAGTCCCTGCTGGGACATCTCAATCACATCGAAGTTGGATATCGCACGTTGGCTCGACCGCCGCTCTTCTTCCATGTGAGCCACATTGCGGGCGGTAGCGGTCTCTTGGTCCTGGACGTCTTCCTTGTGCCCTAAGAGCGCCCCGGAGGCAGCGCCGACTGCGGCCCCAATCATCGCGCCCTCTTTGCCCTTGCCCATCTGATGTCCGATGATGGCACCGACACCCGTCCCGACTCCTGTTCCCACGAGAGCGCCGGTTCGCGTCTTGTTGGCGCAGCCGACATTCAATGACAGGCACAGCAATAACGCGACCGACAGAGAGGACTTCATCCTGAATGACTCCCGTTCAATGCAGGCGGCTCAGGCCGTCGACGATGAGTCGGCTAGCCGGTGGAGCGATCATCACAGTTGGATTATTCCAACTGCTACGAAAATTCCGCCTCTTCAATATATTCGGCAGGGGTGATCAGATACTTGACGTGATTCGTCGCGTGGTTGGCCGTGTGGGGAGGTGGGCTAACCCAAGTGATGAGATTGGTCGTGGAGTCAGCGATTGCCAGTTACACGCCCGAAGCGCCGGCGCGTGCCTTCCAGGCTGCAAGTGATTGGTATCAATCCGCCGGCGTTTTGAATTTGAATTGTCGGCAACTTCGAAACGAATTACAGCCTAGACCTTACCGATGATCAGGCAGGCGTTGTGGCCACCGAATCCGAAGCTGTTGGAGAGGACGCGATCAAGACGCACTGAGCGTGCTTGATGTGGAATATAATCCAGATCGCACTCTTCGTCGGGGTTGTCGAGGTTGATAGTCGGCGGTGCGACCTGGTTGAGCAAGGCCATGACCGAAATGACAAACTCGACACCGCCCGAGGCACCCAGCAAGTGTCCCAGCTGACTCTTCGTGCTGGAGACCATGAGTGATTTGGCGTTCTCGCGAAATACCTTCTTGATCGCGGCGGTTTCGGCCTTATCACCCAGCGGAGTGCTGGTGCCGTGCGCGTTGATATAGTCGATCTGGTCGCTATTGAGCTTGGCATCCCGCAGCGCACCGGACATGGCGTAAGCCGCACCAGCACCACCGGGGTCGGGAGCGGTGATATGGCTGCCGTCGGCCGACATACCGTAGCCCAGGACTTCACCGAGAATTTTTGCGCCGCGTCGTCGGGCGTGCTCATATTCTTCGAGCACCACGATACCGGCCCCTTCGGCCAGCACGAAACCATCCCGATCCCGATCAAACGGCCGGCTGGCTGTTTGCGGATCGTCGTTGCGTGTGGACAGAGCTGCCATGCGAGCAAAGCCGGAGAGTCCCATGGGGGTAATCGCCGCCTCGCTGCCACCGGTAATCATCACATCGGCCATGTCATGCTGGATCAGCTTGAACGCATCTCCAATGGCATTTGAGGCTGATGCACACGCCGTCGCGACAGCGCTATTGGGGCCGCGCAGTCCGAAGCGGACCGAAATGTTCCCGCTGGCGGCATTGACCATCAGCTTGGGAATCATGAACGGTGAGACGCGATTGGGGCCACGATCGAACAGATTGGAATGCTGTTCTTCGATTTCATTCAGGCCGCCGATACCGCTGCCCACCAGAACCCCCTGCCGCCATTGATCGCCGGCAGGCAAGTCGATTCCACTTTGTTTTACGGCTTTGTGAGCCGCGTACAGCGCAAACTGTACGAAGCGATCCAGCCGCCGTAAATCTCGTTCCGGGATGAACTCAGTCGGGTCAAAATCCTTGATTTCACCGCCAAATCTGACTTTGAAATCAGAGGTGTCGAACCGTGATAACGGACCGACTCCGCTCTTGCCCGCGCAGAGTTTCTCCCAGAACTCGTCTAATTCCAATCCCAGGGCGGTGACGACCGACATCCCTGTGACGACCACGCGCCTTGTCATCGATTACTTCCGCT
>CAZQUW010000044.1:0-20344 GCA_964596215.1 uncultured Planctomicrobium sp.
TCGAAGGCGACTTGGGCGCTGAGTCAATCGATTTTCTGGACATTTTCTTCCGCCTCGAGAAGGCGTTCACGGTGAAGATCAGCCGGAGCGAATTCCTGCCGGATGCACTGTTCAGCCCCGATTCGGGTTTCGTGAAAGACGGACTTGTGACTGCGGAAGGCATCGCAGAACTCAAGAAAGCCGCTCCGCACTTCGATTCCGACAAGCTGGCGAAGAATCCGAAGATCGAAACGATCAAGGATTTGACGACGGTCCAGACCCTCGTGAATTTCGTACGCAACAAGCTGGCTGCCTAGTCAGCTGAATGAGCGAATCGAGATTGCGAATGTGAATCAGAGAAGAAGCTCGGAAGGCTCCGTTGCGCCTTCCGTCTTCTATTTTGCGCTCAGGAAATTGTACGGAACGAGTCCGCGGTCGCCTGGCAGTTTGTCGTCGGGAGATTGAAACGCGGAATGTCCGATTCGTCCGACTATGGCATGTTGGGCGGCACAGCCACGAAAGAAAATTGGCATGCGCTGGATGTGGATTGATAAGTTCACTGAGTTCGAAAGCGGTTCCCATGCCACTTCCGTGAAGAATGTCAGCCTGGCTGAAGAGCATCTGCATGATCATTACCCCGGCTTCCCGGTAATGCCCGGGTCGTTGATCATTGAAGGCCTGGCTCAAACCGGCGGTATTCTGCTGGGGGCGACGAATGACTTCAAGCACGTTGTGATTCTGGGAAAAGTTCCCAAGATGACGTTTCACAGCTGGGTCGTTCCGGGTGACACACTGACGTACCACGCCAAGATCGTGGACATTCGCCCCGAAGGGGGCCTGACCGAGGTCACCGCCAAGATCGGCGATCGTCTGGTTGCTGAGGGCGAGATCTTTTTTGCCCACGTCGATCAGTCTGTGAACGGTCCGTCGGGTGCCATGATCGATCAAAAAAACTTTGTCTTCAGCATGCGATTGATGAGCGTGATGAATGTGGGTAAGGCCGGCGATGGCGCGCCGTCTGCGGCCGGCGCCACTTCCTGATCGTTGAGCATGCGGCAAGTCGGCACGAAACCCCTCTTCGGAGGCGGGGCCGGCTGTGTTATAAATAAAGTCGACTTCAGAATTTTTCGTCCGTTGCCCTGCCCCCTGAAGGGTCAGATGCCGGGGGGCTGCCACGGAGAAAAAACCTCACTGTTCGAGGCCGAGAATTATGCGACGACGTGTAGTAGTGACTGGGATGGGAGCCATTACTCCCCTGGGCAATTCGATGGACGATACGTGGAATGCCATGCTCGCCGGGGGCAGCGGCATTGGCCGCATTACGCATTTCGACGCGTCCAATTTTCCCACCAAGATCGCTGCCGAAGTCAAGAATTACGACTTTGCCAAGTGGATTGACCAACCCGAGATTTTCCAGCACACGGGCCGTAACATCCGGTTTGCGATCGGCGCGGCTGTAGACGCTGTCCGAGATTCGAAGTTGCTCGAAAGCAACATTGATCCGGCTCGCTTCGGGGTCTACCTGGGGGCCGGCGAGGGGGCTCAGAACTTTCACGTCTTTATGTCGATCATCGCGTCGGCTCATAAGAACGGCGAACTCGACCTGGGAGAGTTTGCCCGGAGCGGCCTGCAGGAACTCAACGCACAGGCCGAACTGGAGCAGGAACCGAACATGCCGGCCGGGCACCTGGCGGCATTGTTCAACGCTCAAGGTCCCAACCTGAACTGCTTGACCGCGTGTGCGGCGTCCAGTCAGGCACTGGGTGAAGCGACCGAGATCATTCGGCGTGGCGATGCCGATGTCATGTTGTCGGGTGGCGCACACAGCATGATTCACCCCTTCGGCGTCACCGGGTTCAATCTGCTGACCGCCTTGTCGACGAACAACGATGACCCCCGCGGAGCCTCGCGCCCCTTCGACAAGAACCGCGATGGTTTCGTCCTGGGTGAAGGGGCGGGCATGGTCATTCTGGAAGAACTCGAACATGCTTTGGCACGTGGCGCCCACATCTGGGGTGAGATCTCCGGTTACGGTTCGACGGCTGATGCGTTCCGAATCACCGATACGCACCCCGAAGGACGCGGGGCCGTGTCATGCATCAATATGGCATTGCGTGATGCCGGATTGAATCCCGACGACATCCATTATATTAACGCTCACGGCACCAGCACCGAGGTCAACGACAAAGTCGAGACCATGGCGATCAAGCATGCATTTGGGGCCAATGCCTATAAGATTCCGGTATCGAGCATCAAGAGCATGATGGGACACCTGATTGCTGCTGCCGGCAGCGTTGAGGCCATCACCTGCCTGTTGACCATCAACCGCAGCGTAATTCCGCCGACGATGAACTACGCGACGCCTGATCCGGAATGCGATCTGGATTACGTTCCGAATGCTGCCCGCGATGCGAAGGTCGACAACGCCCTGTCGAACAGCTTCGGATTCGGCGGACAGAATATTTCGCTGGTGTTCTCACGCTACACAGGGAACTAAGCGAAGTTTGTTGAACAGGTTAATGATTCCCAGCCCGGTACCTTTGGTGCCGGGCTGTTTTCTTGAATGCCAACCGCTCAGGCGAGTGAGTATTCATTTGACGTAATGGTCCCTCTGCATCCAGACGATCTCCTCGCCCATGATGTCAAAGCCCCATTTGCGATAGAATTCCACCATGTCGGGCAGGCAACACAGCCAGAGTGTCTGAACAGTCTGCAATCGCGGATGCGTCAGGACCGCCTGCAACAGCTGTCGTCCCAGGCCACGCTCGCGCCAGTCTTCAGCCACGATGACATCCAGGATGGTGCCGCGAAATACGAAGTCGGTCAGAAGCCTGCAGAAACCGACCAAGCGTTGAGTCTCGGGCTCAACCAGCCCAATCAGCAGCGACGAGTGTGCGACGACGATGCGCGCCTCGTCCAGGGTTCGCCGATTCGACCACCATTCTTTCTGATACAAGCCATGCAGCTGCACGACTTGTTCGTCGGTCAATTGATCCACCTGAATTGGACAGGTCATAATAACTCCCCACGCCAGACTGTGACCGCCTGGCCACCCAGAATTACGCGATCGCCTTTCAGTTGCAGTCGCAAGACACCGCCCCGGGCAGAGACCTGATGTGCCATGAGCTCGGTCTTGCCGAGTTGCCCGGCCCAGTAGGGTGTAAGACAGCAGTGGGCTGAACCGCAGACGGGGTCTTCATTCACCCCCACTGCCGGCGCAAAGAACCTGGAGACAAAATCGAACTCCTGGCCGTCGGCTTTCGCGGTGACGATCACGCCGCGGCAGGGAACATCACCAAGCTGGAGGTAATCGGGTCGCACGGCCAGGACCGCCTGCGGAGAATCGAGGACGACGAGATAGTCGAACTTCGTTTTCCCCACGAAGAGCGGATTGACTCCCAACGCGGCGAGCAAGCCTGGGGGTGGTGTGGTCGCAGTGGCTGGAGTTGCGGGAAAGTCGAGTTCAATGAAGGTGCCATTTTTCTGGCAGGTCAGCAGGCCGCTTTTCGTGTGGAATCGCAACGGTTGATCGGCAGGGACGATGCCCGCCGACCACAGGGCATGGCATGTCGCCAGGGTCGCATGCCCACACAGGTCGACTTCGACGGTGGGGGTGAACCAGCGGAGTTCGAGACCGTCATCGAGTCTGCGAACGAAGGCCGTTTCGGAGAGGTTCATTTCACCGGCAACCGCCTGCATCCATTCGGGAGTGGCTGCTGAGTCCAGCCAGCAGACTGCTGCGGGATTGCCACCAAAAGCCCGATTGGTAAAGGCATCCACCTGCCAACATCGGATGGAACTCATCTCGATCCTTTGTACTGCATTTTGATGTGACTGGCTGACCCGTGTCTCGTATAGCCCCGACACGAACTGACGCTGCGGGGTTCGCCAGTTTGTGTCTTGTCACACGATCTTCATCTGGAGCTGGAAAGTCAATGGTGTCGCGAGTCGTTGATAGTCCGCCAGTCCACGGCATTGCGTGGGACTGGTCTCCAGGTCCGTCTGTGCCTGTAACAACGGGATTCAAGTCGACGACTCTGTTTGGTCGCGAACCCCAAGACTGGCCGGCGAGTCCAACTGTTGTGAGAATGTCATCAGGGATCTAATTTAGACGATCAGAATGGAGGAAGTCGGTGGCCACAGAACTTAGCGAAGCAGCGGACGAACAGGCCTCACAGATTGCACCGCGAGTTCAGGAAAGTGCCCTGTTCGCCATCCTGCTGGCACTGAGTTTCTCACATCTGCTGAATGACTTGATTCAGTCATTGATCCCGGCGATTTATCCAATTTTGAAGGAATCTTTCCATCTGTCATTCAGCCAGATTGGTTATATCACGCTGACTTTTCAGCTGACGGCTTCGTTACTGCAGCCCGTGGTCGGCATTTATACTGATCGACATCCCAAGCCGTATTCACTGGCAATTGGGATGGGGTTTACCTTGATGGGATTGATCCTGCTGTCGCAGGCCGGCAGTTTTGCAGTCATCCTGATCGCGGGGGGACTGGTCGGAGTTGGCTCATCAATTTTTCACCCCGAATCATCGCGCATGGCGCGGGCGGCATCAGGGGGCCGGCATGGGCTGGCCCAGTCCTTATTTCAGGTGGGCGGCAATACGGGTTCGTCGCTGGGCCCGTTGCTGGCGGCATGGATAGTGGTACCCAACGGTCAATCGAGCGTGGCCTGGTTCTCGATCGTGGCGCTGGTGGCAATCGTCGTGTTGTACCGCGTAGGCCGCTGGTACAGCAATCATTTGTCAATCACGCGTAAATCCAAGCACGCGAGTATGCACCATGATCGGCCCGGGTTGTCGAGGATGAAGATTGGGTTCTCGATCGCGATTCTATTGGCGCTGATCTTTTCCAAGCACATCTATCTGGCCAGTCTCAGCACCTATTACACGTTCTATCTGATGGACCGCTTTGACATATCGGTGCAGTGGGCCCAGTTCTATTTGTTTATCTTTCTGGGATCAGTGGCAGCGGGGACATTGGCTGGCGGGCCGGTTGGTGACCGCATTGGATTTAAGTCTGTGATCTGGGGATCGATCCTGGGAGTCTTGCCCTTCACGCTGGCCCTGCCGTATGCCAATTTGTTCTGGACGGCTGTGTTGACGGTGCCGATTGGATTGATCCTGGCCTCGGCTTTTTCGGCCATCCTGGTCTATGCTCAGGAGCTGGTGCCGGGACGGGTTGGAACGATCGCCGGGCTGTTCTTCGGGTTTGCGTTTGGCATGGCGGGATTGGGAGCCGCGTTACTGGGGCAACTGGCCGATGCGACCAGCATACGCTACGTCTACCAGGTCTGTTCCTTCCTGCCATTGATTGGGTTGTTGACGGTGTTTCTGCCCAATCTCGAGTCGGCTGCCATGCGTGCCGGACGGGCCCCGGCAACGGGGACAAAGTGAGTGGCAGCGGTGGCTGATGGGCGAAACTGACATCACAAGAAAAGCCAGCGTACAACAAACAAAAAGGGCGGCACCGGTTTTCGATCAGGTGCCGCCCTGCTCTGCTTAGAGTTATCCTGTTCGCGAGTTACTTCGCGGACTTCACCAGGCGATAGATGCCTTTGCCCGATTGAGTAAACGTCAGGAGATAGGCTTCGCCATCCTGGTCCTCACCGAACGAGAGAATCGGCACGCCGGCGCTCTGGATCTCGCGGTTGGCGATGACCCGTCCGAGCTTGGCGTCATACGTTAAGGCCCAGACGTGTGATGAGACGTAGTCGGCGTAAAGGTAGCTGCCGGTCAGTTCGGTCAGCTTTTTGCCTCGATACACCACACCACCCGTGATCGACTTGCCGATGTCATGGTGGTATTCCCAGATCGGATCGATCATCTTGGCGTTGACATCCACACCCTTCTTGCCAAAGGGGTGGAGTGCTTCGCGCACGTTCCAGCCGTAGTTGCCGCCGGACTTCAGAATGTTGATCTCTTCGTACAGGTTCTGTCCGACATCGCCCGCCCACAGTTCGCCAGTGCCTCGGTCAAACGCCATTCGCCAGACGTTACGCAGGCCGTAAGCCCAGATTTCCGGAGCGGCGTCTGTGCCGACAAACGGGTTGTCCTTGGGAATGGCGTAGTTCTGGCCATTGGCCTTATGGTCAATATCCAGACGCAGGACCTTGCCGAGCAGCGTCTTGAGGTTCTGACCATTTTCAAATGGGTCGTTGCCATTGCCACCATCGCCGTGAGTGATATAGAGATAGCCATCAGGACCGAAGGCGATGGTCCCGCCGTCGTGGTTCCAGAAGGGCTTCTCAAACCGAATAATCTCTTCTTCTGAAGCCGGGTCGGCCTTCTTGGGATCGGTTTTGCTGACGCGGAAGCGCGAGACCACGTTGGCCATCTTGGCTTTCTTGTCGGTGTAGAAAACAAACAGCTCGCCGTTCTGTTTGAACTTCGGATGGAAAGCCAGTCCCAGCAGGCCTTCTTCGTTCTGCTTGTCGAGGTAACGCACGCGATCGGTAATATCGAGGAAGATTTCGGTCTTCGTCGCGGCGTCATCGTTCGGGAAAACGTGGATCACACCCTGCTGAGTGGGGACGACGATGCGGTTGGAACCGTCTCCGAAATGTGTCAACAGAATGGGACGTAACGGTGCGACGATGCCGCTGTCGTCCGTTCCGCTCCAGCCGGTCCATTGCAAGTTGGGGAACGCAACTTCCGTCTTCAGGGCTAACGGTGACTTATCGACTTCCCAGCCGGGAATCGTGGTGGGGACGGCGGTGAGCGTGCCGGCCTTCATATCGGGGACGATCAGGTTCAGACCCGCAGCATCGAGGCAGGTGTCGGCCGATTGTTCGAACTTATCGGAGATCAACACGGCCTTCTGGCCCGGACGGGGAATGCCCACGACTTTGCCGGTCTTCCAGGAACTGATGAAGAGCTGGCCAGTCTTGTCCCAGGTCAGCCCGTCGCTTCCTTCGAAGCCCTCGGCGATTTTGGTACTCGAAAAATCTTCGAGCTTGATGCGATACAGAAAACCGCTGCCGAAATCAGCGAGCAGGAGATGCGACGCACCGTCCATCGCCAGGCCGTTCGGGGTATTCAGTCCTGGAAGTCGCTTGGAGTCGATGACCAGGTCGAGCTTGTTCGATCGCAAGTCAATGCGGTAGACGGCACCACCGGCCCCCTTAAGGTCGCCCGAGTCGCTGACATACAGCCGCCCGTTTTCGCGATCCAATTCAATGTCGTTCAAAAACAGCGGTGGTGCGGGGAACTTGTCTGAAGCTGCCAGGGTCGTGACGTTGCCCTTAAGGTCGATCTTCAGAACGCGCTTCTTGTCCGTGACGAACAAGGCGTCAGCACTGGCGACAATGCCCTTGGGGTCATTCAGCTTGGTGGCAAAGGGGACCGCCTTGCCATCCTTAATGACAGTGACGGCGCCGTCACCATCTTTATCGAACTCGCCGATTTCAGTGACATAGGTCAAGCCATCGGGGCCGATGCACACCGATTCGGGATTCTTCAAACCCGTGACAAACGGCTTGGGCAGTTCGGCAGCAAACAGGGGGGTGGCCAGCAGCAACAGGCTGAAAGCACCGAGTCGACAGTGTCGCATAGATTCCTCGAATGTGGGGAGAGTTGTCCGTCGAACGCGTCCCAATGGAGTTCGATGCAGACCGGACCGAATCGCGTGATTCTAGGGCATGGTCCCTGACCCTCGCCAGTGTGCGACGGACGCCTGCCGTTGAGTTTCCGCCCGGGAAGTACTGACGGTGCCCCCTTCAAAGAACGGCAACTCAAAGAATAAAACAACGGGCGGTCAGAAAATCTGGCCGCCCGTTGAGGACCCGCATTGTCAGCTCGGCTGCGTCTGGATCATATCACTCAGACTACGTCTGGAGCGGATTGATATCGGGAATCGCGTTGATCGTGCTGTTGTCCTTGTCGTAGCCATCTTCGGTGAAGGTGATGGTGTACTCACCGTAACCGGCTGAGGCCCCGGTACGTGTGAAGGTCAACGTCCAGGAATCTTGCAGCGAGCTAGTCGTACCGGCGGCAATCGTGCCGACCGTGAAGTACTTCGGAACCGAGAACTTGATGTCCAGGTCGGTGATGGCCGAGGCGTAGGTGCCTTCACGCGAGTGATAACGTTCCTGGGCCGAGCGCACAGCGGCGGCATATGAGAATGCTTCGGCGGCTTTGGAGCGTTCGACTGACTTGATGAATCGGGGTACGCCGAACGCGGCGAGCACGCCGATGATCACGATGACTACGGCCAATTCAACCAGCGTAAATCCTCGACGAACCTTGGCAACCACCGACTTCGACGCAGTTTCGTTCTTTTGAATCATCATGTTTGACTTCCTGAATTTGCGCTCCCCTTAGGGCGCTCTATGTGGAACAACTCGACGCGCGAGGGCTCGGGAACATCCCGAATCCCGTGGATTAGCTGCACGGTTCTGATCACGTCACGAATCAGCGTGCCAGGTGTCTCGACAACGGACCGCAAGAACCTGCACATCCGCCACTAATCCAGCGACTGACAGCTTTCGGTAGCCTGACGATCTTTGGATCCTGGCGACCTTCAAAGACTCATGGCTTTGCGTCCCGGCCTCACGGCCCGTTTGCCCTTGTCCAGCCCTCGGTTGTGCAAATTACAAGAGGACTTAACTCGTTCCGAAAAGTCGTAACTGACGTTACCAATATTTAGGTCAAAGAATGACGTCGTCAACTTGCTGCTGGAGGTTTTTCTGATTTCGAAAACAGAATCTGGGTCAGCTAGTTCAGACTTGAACGACGAGCCCCCGAGTTGTTTGTTCGCCAGCCACTGAAATTGATTGCCAGATCTAAAACCGGTCGACAGAGGTCGCCAAATGCCATATTCGCAGGCGCGATTAACCCGATAGTGGCAGCTGTGCTCATGGTTCGGGGCAAGACAAGCTGTGATCGTGACAGGGACTGCCCAAGTGGCAGAACTCGCTCTCGATTGGCGAGCTTCAGGGGCCGATGCCCGACGAACAGAAAACCGGTGGCAGTCGTCCGGTGATGCGACCTCGCGGCGCCTCCAGCAGGGGCGGAATGCATCCCGTGGCGCTTGAACTTAGAACGTATCTTGAGAACGTATCTTGCCGTCGCTGCGTGATGGCTGTGCCTGCTGGCGGCCTAATTGTCGGCGTGTTCCAACTCGTCCCCGTGCACAATGGAATGCCATTGTTCGGGGGTGTAAAGCACTTCGCGGGCCTGTGCGCCGTTGTAGGCGCCCACGATGCCGTCCTCGGCCATGAAATCGATCAGCCGGGACGCGCGCCCATAGCCGATGCCCAGCGCGCGTTGCAGCAACGAGCAACTGCCGCGGCCTTCGCGAATGACGACGTCGATAGCCTGTTCGTATAAGTCGTCGCGCTGCCGCATCGCTTCGATGCCCTTGGCATCTGACTTCTGATCGGACGTCTTTAACTGCTGCAATTCGCGACTGTATTGCGGCGGTTGATCACTGTAGAAGTCAATGATCGCATTCATCTCGTCGTCGCTGACGTAAGTGCCCTGGGCACGAATCAGGTTGCTCGTACCGGGCGCGAGATACAGCATGTCGCCGTTGCCCAGCAGCTTGTCTGCGCCCATCTCATCCAGTACTACGCGGCTGTCGACACGGCTGGCAACCTGGAACGCAATACGCGCCGGCAGGTTTGACTTTATGAGTCCGGTGATGACATCTACGGTCGGCTTCTGCGTGGCCAGCACGAGATGGATACCGACTGCACGTGACTTCTGGGCCAGGCGCACGATGTGTGCTTCGACGTCTTTTCCCGATGTCATAATCATGTCGGCCATTTCGTCCGCGATGATCACGATGTAGGGCATCGTCTCCGGGACCTGATCCGCCTCGGGCGAATCGGGATCGATATCGAGCCGGGTAACGATTTCTTCCTTGCCCAGCTTGTTATAGGCGTCGAGGTGCCGGACGCCGCAGCGTGCCAGCAGATCGTAACGTTCTTCCATCTTATCGACGGCCCAGCCGAGGACAGCTTCGGCCTTCTTCATGTCCGTAATGACCGGGTGCATCAGATGCGGGATGCGCGTGTAGGGGCTGAGTTCGACCATCTTCGGGTCGATCATCAGCATTTTGACTTGCTCCGGCGTCCGGGTCATCAGCATCGACAAAATCAAAGTGTTCAAGCAGACGCTCTTGCCTGTTCCGGTGCGGCCGGCGATCAGCAAGTGGGGCATCTTGGCGAGGTCCACGGTCAGCGGTCGGCCGCTCACGTCCTTGCCGAGGAAAATTGGAATCCGCTTGTTGTTGGCATCCGAACCACAGGTTTCGATCAATTCGCGCAAGCGGACCATGACCTGTGTGTCATTCGGGACTTCGACGCCGACCGTGTTCTTTCCGGGAATCGGTGCGACCACGCGGACACTGGGGACGCGCAGGGCGATGGCGAGGTCATCGGCGAGGGCGGAAACCTTCGACAAGCGCAGTCCGGCCTCGAGTTCCAGTTCGAACTGAGTGATGACCGGTCCCGTGTCGATCTCGACGACACGGATATTCAATCCAAATTCCTTGAATGTTTTTTCCAGGGTCTCCGCGGCGATCTGTGCTTTCTTGGCCAGCAATTCGTACGGGAACTCTTGCGCAACCTCCAGAATGTCTGGATCGGGCAGCGGGTGTTCGCATGGAGCATAGTGTTCCGGCAGTTCAGCGGGGGACTTACGGAAGGCGCCCATCGAGACGGGAGGATTCACTCGGACCGGGAGCCGCGGCGCGGGCGGAGCACTGACCGTGGGCTTTTTCGGCGGCGGCACGGGAAGCGGGGGTTCATCTTCGGCATCGAGCGGATCGATGTCGAACTCGTCTGCGACTGGGGCTGCCTGGTAGGCCGGCATTTCGTCCGGCCAGTGCCCCTTCACGGCTTCCTTGCCCCGTCTTAAGCGGAGGACCAATGCGGGAATGACGGTCAGATAGGCGAACAACTTGAACAGCCACAGGTCGGTGGAGATCAAGGTACCGGCGAGAAATGCCGCCACCAGGACGGAGCAGATCCCGCCAAATTGAAAGTGTTCCTCCAGTAACGACCAGCCCCAGGCACCAATATATCCACCACTGCCGACGATCGGGCCGCCCCCCAGTCCCGGCATAACGCCGTGCAGCGCGGCGCAAGCGGCGCTGACTGCCAGCAGGCCGCCGAATATCCGCAGCAGAGGATCGGTAATGATCTTGCGGCTGAAGAGCCGCACGTCGAACGTCAGCACGCCCGCGAGCAACACATAGGTGCCCAGACCGAACCAGTGACGCAAATAGTGAGCGACATAGGCGCCCGCGGGGCCGCACCAGTTGAGAACTTCCGACCGCGCAGGGAAGACCACCTGTGCGGGTGGATCGGCGGGGTCGTAACTGAACAGACTTAACCCCGAAAACACGGCCATCACCAGCAGCAGCAAAGCAAGCAAATCAGTGCGTAGGCGTCTCAAGTCCCACATCGGATTGATTCATTTCCGTAGGCTGCAGACTCCGTCGGAGTGTGTGTTCTAAAACTGAATCGAAGATGCCTGGCAAATGGGTTTAGCACGTTGACGAAATCCCAAAGTTCCGAGATCCCTGCGTGGATCGTGGTCCTATGCCCTCTGCGTTTACCAGCACCTGTCATCACCAGAACTCACACCAAGGACTTCGGTCCCCTCGACCGGACTGCGTGTGTGTGTTCCGGCGCGACCCCGGAGGTCACCCGTCAGATTGACTGGCTTCCCGCGGGGCCGCGGCGGAACTTGGTTTCGCTTAACAGAAATTCATCACGAGGTTCTTGGACGGTTTTTCCGTCTCCATAAGCCCCACAGCACCGTGATGACCCGGCAGCAGCCAGTCCCATCCGCGGTTGACACTTCTGTTAAGCTGGTTGGGATGCATCAAGTCTGGCGATTCTTCCGGACAGAATTGCCAGACTTCAACACATCCTGTTGCAACCGTAGCACATGAAATCGAACGTGTTGCCAAAAGCCAACGCTTCAGCGGCAAAATCCGCCGATCGAGTGGCGAATGTGCCGGGGATAGGAATCGTCACGATCTGCGGTGAGAAGGGGCAGTGATCGAGTCCGTCAATGTGCGACACAATCGGTAGGATGGGTGGATCTTGAGGTGTCGGGGGCGCGGTGCGTAAATTTTTCCGCGTAAACGGTGATTACCGATCCGGGAGGCCGAGTCTGCCACCTGCGAGGGCCGACTGCCACTGGTCGATTTGCCTGAGCGCTTCTGGTTCTGATACCGTGTCAGCAATTGTCGTTGGATCACGGTTGATTGAGGATCGAGACAGATGACCCCCGAAGCACTGAAGATACTGCGAAAGTCTGATCCAGTGATGAAACGGTTGATCAAAGAGATCGGGCCACTCAATTTTGAAGCCCGCACCAGGCGGTCGCCATTTGAATCCCTGGTCCAGGCGGTTGCTCACCAGCAGCTGCACGGTAAGGCGGCCCAGACCATTTTGACACGGTTCGTAGCCTTGTTCCCGGGCAACAAGTTTCCCAAGCCCGAGCAGATCGCCGATATCCCCGACGATGTGTTGCGGGGCTGCGGATTTTCTCGCGCGAAGGTTCTGGCGATTCAGGATATTGCGTTAAAAAGTCTGGACGGAGTAATTCCGACTTCACGACAGATCGTCAAACTTTCAGACGAGGAGATTATCTCGCGCCTGACCGAGGTGCGCGGCGTCGGACGCTGGACCGTCGAGATGCTGCTGATTTTTCAGCTGGGACGACCCGACGTCTTGCCGGTGGACGATTTTGGTGTCCGGAACGGATTCCAGGTGGCTTATGGCCTGGCCGAGCATCCGACCAGGAAAGAACTGGCCGACCACGGCATGTGCTGGCAGCCCCATCGCTCGACTGCTGCACTCTACCTGTGGAGGGCTGCTGACAAGTCGAAGGTCAAGCCGGCTGCCACCTAGCACCGTGCTGGTCCGGTGTCGCCCGGAGGTTAGCCGAGTTTTTGGAACCCTTGTGGCGATAGTCGCTGTGGAAGAACCGGGATTAAGCCGAAGAACCAAGTGAAGATGTGTCGCGTTATCTTTCCGTCTGGAAATCGCCTGCTAAGATATGGGGCCAATGAACATGCCCTTGAAGGCAGTGAAATTGACATAGCTCAATAATTGACAATAAGTTAAGGCGGATTGTACGGCGTCCTCTGGTTGCTGGTGGGCGTCTGTTTTGGTCGTTTCTCGCCCGGATGGACGGTGTTCCTATCATTCCGCACCGACTTCCGCTTTGATTTCGGCCGTGGGATCCAAGATTTTTTCCAAGCCTGCGAAACAGAACGCAGTCGAGGATTTATCTCGTTTGCGCTCAAAAGGATTGTGACGATGCACGCTGCCGGCAATGACTCGCCGAGCCATATCCCGGAAGACGACAAGGTCGGGCTCCTGTCTCTCAGCTTTTTGGGTTTATTGTTTACCCAGTTCCTGGGTGTCTTCAACGATAATCTGTTCAAGTGGTTTGCAACTTACGTCGGCATTGAAATGCTGGGTAAGGAATACAAGGAACTGATCCTGTCTGCGGGATCCGCTTTGTTTGTGCTGCCGTACGTCCTGTTTGCGGCTCCGTCGGGCTTTTTAGCTGATCGATTCGGAAAACCTCGGGTCATTGTCGCCACCAAGTTCATGGAACTGGTGATCATGGCGCTGGGGATTGTCGGCATTTATTTCAAACTACCCTGGCTGATCCTGTCTTGTATCTTCCTGCTGGGGACGCAGGCGTGCCTGTTCGGGCCTGCCAAGCTGGGCATTCTGCCGGAATTGTTGAAGACAGAAAAACTCTCCTCGGCGAATGGCCTGGCTGGCCTGGCTACGATGCTGGCGATCCTGGCCGGGACGGTGACCGGGTTCGGGCTGTTTCAGATGACGGTCCCGTCCAAGGAGATGACGCACCTGGTAGAAGGGGATCTCGCGCCGGTTAATATCGCGGGGTTTTCGATCCCCGGAATCTGGCTGGTCGGCAGTATCCTGATGGGGCTGGCGGCGCTTGGCTACCTGACCAGTATGCTGATTCACGCCATTCCGGCGGCTGATCCGAGTCGCAAGTTTCCTTCGAACCCCTTCGCTGAAACGTGGCATGATGTCAGCGTGATGTGTGCCAACCCGGCCATGCGTCGCGTGGCGTTTGCCGCTGCCTATTTCTGGTCGCTGGGGTGCCTGGCGCAGCTGACGGTGAATGTCTATGCCGCCAAGCATCTGGGGATCCATGAAGAAACCGGGGCCGTGCTGATTGCCTGCCTGATGATGTCGATGGCCGTGGGTGTCTGCTTCGGCAGCGTGCTGGCGGGGGTCTGGTCTCGCGGGCAGGTGGAACTGGGGATGGTACCGATCTCTGCCGCTGGTATCGCACTTATCGCCGGGATGTTGTTCCTGGTGCCTGATGCCGTGCATTCTGGTGGCACGCAACCGGACAAATGGTATGACGTCTTGACCGCGTCGTATTACTGGACCGCGTTCCTGCTGTTCGGGCTGGGCTTCACGGGCGGTTTGTACGATGTCCCGTTGATGGCTTACCTGCAGAAGAACAGCGCCCCCGATGTTCGCGGCCAGATCTTCGCCGGGAATAACTTCATTACGTTCCTGGGGATGCTGATCGTCTCCGGAATGTTCTACGCCGCCAAGCTGGTCCATATCCCACCGCGTGGAATTTTCCTCTTTGCGGCGATTGTGACCGTGCCGATCGCCATCTACATGTTTCGGATGGTTCCGGATTACACCATTCGGTTTATCCTGTGGGCGCTCAGCGGCCTGGTCTATCGGGCACGCGTTTTCGGCCGGACCAATATTCCGGAAACCGGTGGTGCCCTGCTGGTCTGCAACCATGTGTCGTTTGCCGACGGGATTCTGGTCGGTATTCACGCCACGCGCCATGTGCGGATGATCGCTTACGACGGGAATTTGAAGACGCCGTTTATCGCGTGGCTGTCGAAGATTATGCGCGCCATTCCGATCAATGCTTCAAGTGGTCCGAAGGCCTTGATCCAGTCGCTGCAGGCGGCCAACCAGGCGCTGCGTGATGGCGAAGTCGTCTGCATTTTTGCCGAAGGGGGCATTACCCGGACGGGCCAGCTGCTGGCCTTCCAACGCGGACTCTTGAAGATTGTCGAAGGGACCGGCGCCCCGATCATTCCCGTCTATCTGGACGGGATGTGGGGAAGCATTTTCAGTTTTGAAGGGGGCCGCTTCTTCAAGAAATGGCCGCGGGCCTGGCCCTATCCGGTGACGGTCATGTTTGGTCAACCGTTGCATGATCCGCAAACGACGTTCGAAGTTCGACAAGCCGTTGAAGAACTGGGCGCCGAGGCGGTGATGAAGCGTCGCGATCGATTCGTTTCTCTGCCGCGCCGCATGATCCGCTCGTGTCGTCGCATGAAAGGTCAAAACAAGGTCGCCGATTCCACCGGCCAGAGTTTGTCGGGAACCGACTTGCTGATCCGCACGCTGATCGTACGCGGGTTTCTGCAGCGCGCCATTCCGCAGAGCGAGAAAATGGTCGGTGTCTTGCTGCCCCCGTCGGTGGGTGGCGTGCTGGCCAACGGCGCCCTCGCCATGCTGGGACGCACGACGGTCAATTTGAATTACACCGTCTCCGTGGCGGATATGAATTCGCACTTGCGGACGGCGGGCGTCAAGTATGTGGTGACCAGTCGAAAGTTCCAGGAGAAGATGAACCTGCCGCTCGACACGCAGTTCATCTATCTGGATGACTGCGCGAAGTCGGCGACCACAATGGTCAAGGCGTGTGCGGCTTTCCAGGCGTACTGTCTGCCGAACTTTGTCCTGGAACGCTGGCTCGGTTTGACGCGCGCCCGGCCCGATGACATCGTCACGATTATCTTTACCTCCGGCTCGACGGGCGAACCGAAGGGGGTGATGCTGTCGCAGTTCAATATCGTGTCGAACGTCGAAGCGGTTGACCAGCTGTTGCATCTGGAGGCCCGTGACGTCCTGCTGGGAGCCCTCCCCTTTTTCCATTCGTTTGGTTACACGGTCACCATGTGGTGTGTGCTGTGCTTGAATCCGAAGGGCATTTATCACTTCAATCCGCTCGATGCCCGAACGATCGGCCAGTTGTGCGAAGAGCACAAGGTGACGATCTTGATGGCGACACCGACTTTCTTGCGGACCTATATGAAGCGGATCGACAAGCAACAGTTTGCGACGCTCGACATGGCCATTACCGGCGCGGAAAAGTTGCCCGCCGATCTGGCCGAGGCCTTCTTCGAGAAGTATGGGGTGCAGATTAACGAAGGTTACGGCACGACCGAACTGACCCCCCTGGCCGCAGTCAATGTTCCCGATCATCGGGAGGATGGCGTGACCCAGGTTGGTTCGAAAAAGGGAACTGTGGGGCGTGCCATCCCGGGGGTCACGGCAAAAATCGTCGATCCTGATACGCGTCGGCCGCTGGGTGCCGATCAGCCCGGACTATTGTTGATGAAGGGGCCGAACGTCATGCGGGGCTACCTGAACATGCCCGAGAAAACGGCCGCTGTGATCCAGGATGGCTGGTACGAGACAGGTGACTTCGCCCTGATTGACAATGACGGGTTTATCACCATCACCGGTCGCCAAAGCCGGTTCTCGAAGATCGGCGGCGAAATGGTGCCGCACATCAAGATCGAAGAGACCTTAACCCAGATTCTGGCTGAACCGGGCGATGAAGGCCCCGAACTGCGCGCTGTCGTGACCGCCGTGCCCGACGAACGGAAGGGGGAACGGCTGGTCGTTGTTCACAAGAAGATCTCACTCACGCCGCAGGAAGTCTGTAATGCGCTGTCCAGCGCGGGCCTGCCGAACTTGTGGATTCCCAGTGCTGACAGCTTCATCGAAGTGGAAGAAATCCCCTTCCTGGGGACGGGCAAGCTGGACCTCAAGAACCTGAAAGCGTTGGCGCTCGCGAAATTCGCGGTGTGAAGGCGGTGTGAAGGATGCTGCTGACCGCTTCGCGATCAGGCAAATCGTTCGTCTGCGACGCGCTCAATACATCCAGGGCAATTTGAATCAGGATTCAGGAGTTTCACCACGGAGATACGGAGAACACGGGGTAAAATTTCCAAACTCCGTCTCTCCGTGGTGACAACCTAAGTTTTCCTGTTCTCGTACCGCATTTTTGCTTAGCCGGAACCCCTCTTGAGGCCGTTGCCCCCTTCCGGTACCATCCCGCCGCGATCTACAAGGGAATTGTTCGATCGCCATCGGCGAAGGCTGCGCTGGCAGTACGCCGCCTCAACGGGATCCATGGATGGAATATCACCTGAAACCACTGGGCAAGACCTGCGCGGGGACCGGCAAATTGCTGGCCCCGGGATCGCAGTGTATTTCCGTGGTCGTCGATGACGGACAGGAACTGAAACGGCTCGATTTTTCGAAAGAAGGCTGGAAGGGACCGCCGGCAGGGACCCTGGCCCAGTGGCAATGTGCCGTGCCGATGCCCGTCGACGTGAAAAAGCGATTGCTCAATCCCGATGCGTTGATGAACTATTTCGATCAACTGACGGAAGAAGCCAATCCGCTGCAGGAAAAGTTGCGCTATATCCTGGCAATTCTGCTGATGCACAAAAAGCGGTTGCGTGAAGAGGGAACACGCAGCAGCGGCGATGATGAATTTCTGCAATTCACCGCGACCCAGGGGGAAGGTGCCTACGAGGTCCGCAACTTCCATCTGTCCGATGAAGAAGTTGCTGAACTGCAGGATTCACTCAATGCACATCTGGCAGTCGAAGCCGGAAATTTTGAACAAGAAGCCGCATAGGGGAACGGGGTGTCACAGAATTCGTAACAATTCTGCAGCAGTCCCCGGGCGTTTTGATTTGTTCATTGACCTTGTGTCATTGAGCAAAGTCTGAATTCCTACGAATTCAGGTACTGGATGGGGGGGGACAGAGATGACTCGAAATACGTTCTGGAGTGGGGGACGTCCAGCCAGTGCGGTGGCAGATGGGCCGCGCGCGACAGCGTCGCGCCGCGCCTTCTTGCGGACCGTGGGTGGCGCTGTGGCGTCGTCGCTGATCGGCTGCACCTCCAAGTTTGCGTTGCGCAAGTGTGAACTGGCCGCTGATACGCCGTATCCGGACCTGGTGTCGCACCTCAATCGCAATATCGACCAGATCAATGCCTGGCGGTGCACGTTCGTTAAGATTACGCCGCACGGGATGATGCTGGCGCCGTCACTCTCTGCCAACATGGCTGTGGAACGCCCGCGTAATTTTCGATTGCAGGCTTCCATCCCCACGGGCAATCTGGTTGACCTGGGTTCTAACGAAGAACGCTTCTGGTTCTGGATGCGGAATGACGAAGAACCAGCCATTCTGACCGCGCGGCACGATTGCCTGGCGGCGGCACAGCAGCAACTGCCGATGCCCTTTGAGCCTGACTGGCTGATCGAGGCCCTCGGGGTGATCCCGCTGGATGAGAACGAGATCGAATTCGAGAAGCATCCCACCGATCCCAAACGCGTCTTCTTCCGCCGCAAGCGGCAAGCTCCCGACGGGTCACCGGTGGAACTCGTATCGACAGTCGATACCTGTCGCGGCGTGATCGTGGATCACAGCCTGTCAGACAAAACCGGTAAGATCGTGGCCGTCGCCAACATGGGGGAACACGAGCGTGACGGCAAGACCGGCGTCGTCCTGCCGCATCTAGTAGATCTCGCCTGGCCCATGGCGAAACTGGGGCTGAAGATTCGCATGGGGGCCATCGAGATCAATCCCGATACCCTGACGGCCAAGCAATTTACCATGCCCGAGATCGCGAATTGTCCGGTCTACGACATCGGTGGTGAAACACAGCAGGCGGGCCATACCGGCAAGGCGAAGGTGTAGGTTGCCGTGGGACGGGTCTCCTGGCCCGTCCGTGCATCCCCCAGCGATTTCGAAATCTTCCACGCTGGCAAATTTGTCTGTCGGTTCAACTCATTAAAGCGGCCACCGTTGAAGCGACCACCGTGGGGTACAGTCGGCGCCTGAAAGACCATTATGCGGACGGACAGGCCAGGAGACCCGTCCCACGGTTTCGTCCGCATTCCGATCGAACGCGGCGTTGCCTACCGACCGTTGAGCCCCTGGTTCAATCGGCTCAGGGCTTCGGCTTCGATCTGCCGGACACGTTCGCGGGTCAGTCCGAGGGTTTCGCCGATCTCCTTCAGCGTTTTGGGCTCGGAGTCGTCCAGGCCAAACCGCATCCGCAGGATCGTCGCCTCACGCTCGTCCATCTTCTCGAGCATCTCGAAGACGTGCTTGAGGTTGTCTCCCTCGATCATCTCCGTTTCCGGATCCTTGGTCCGCTCGTCGGCCACCAGATCGCCCAGTGACCACCCCGAATCAGGCTGCTCGGTCTGCGGCGTCGAGTTGTAGAGCTGAATCGCCTTCTTGACGATGCTCAGCTTCTTCTGCGGCAGGCCGAGTTCCGTGGCAACTTCGTCGGTCGTGGGAGCACGCTTCAGGCGATCCTGCAGCACCGCTGTGGCCCGCCGCCACTTGGTCAGCAATTCGACCATGTAAGCCGGAATCCGGATCGTCTTGGCCGAATTGACCAGGGCCCGCTTGATCGACTGCTTGATCCAGTAGCTGGCATAGGTGCTGAACCGGGTATTCATCCCGGGATCAAAGCCTTCGACGGCCCGCAGCAAACCCAGGTTGCCTTCTTCAATCAGATCCTGCAGCGGCAATCCTTTGCCGGAATAGGCGCGGGCGATATTGACGACCAGTCGCAGGTTGGCTCGCACCATCTGATCGCGGGCCTCCTTGTCGGAATCGGCAATCCGATACGAGAGCTCCTTCTCCTGATTTGCAGTCAGCAGCGCCGTTTCGTTGATTTCCCGCAGGTAAGTCTCCAGTGGGTTCTGGGCAGACGCTGACGGGCGGCGGTGGGGCTTATTCATGGGGGACCTAACGTCTTCTGGAATTGTTTAACACGGAAGAATATGCCCGCAATGATCCGGGCAATCATCAGGCTTCGCACTCTTCAATCTGCTGCCGTCCTTGAACATCCCTGCCGGACAACGGTCGGTCCGATCCAACGCCTTGCCAAAATTGGAGGATTTGAATTCGACCGTCATCTCAAGTTTCAGCACCCACGAACTGGTTCGTGGGGTGATGGTTTCCTCCCTGCGTGATCACTCAGCTCTGCAGACTCTATTGACACCGATTCGCACCTCAGAACAACTGGCAGTCAGTCAATTGAGCCCGACTGCAGGAAAACTCGCTGTTCAAGTTGCGGGCTGGTATCAGGAGACCCAGAGGAAGATTTAGCGAACGCAGGAAGTCTATCGGTGTCTAGGCAAATTGAACTGGACTATTTTGGCTGAATAAAACAGGTGGTATGGGGGTGCGTGCGCAGTGGTAGGGTGTGTAGCGATTGCACCGGGAATGCAGCCCCGCGTCGACGTTGCGAAAATGCCAC
>CAZQUW010000044.1:20444-31180 GCA_964596215.1 uncultured Planctomicrobium sp.
TGTGTAGCGATTGCACCGGGAATGCAGCCCCGCGTCGACGTTGCGAAAATGCCACGCTCCACCCTTGGTTCGGCCTGGTATTGGTGTGGCCTGAAAACGTGCCGCGCGATCCGGCTCCGCTCGGGAAATTGCCTGCCCGGTTCCACTCTGCGACACACCGGCGGCAGATCGCGCAAATCCAAGTAGATTCGATCACCGGACACCCCGAGGGTGTGTTCGGGATCGATGCCTCAACAGAGAAAGCAACTGGAGATGGCGGAGAAGTGTGCTCTCCGTTTCGGATGTTCGACGGCTGTGAATGACGTCAGATGCTGATGGATTTGGCTTGGCCTGTGCCGCGGGGTATGATCCGCAGTACAGTCTGAATCTCAGCAGGACGTCAACCGTCCGAATGAAAGTTTCCGGAATGGAAGTGGAACGCGAGCGTGAGATCGTGCGCGGCCTGCTGGGCGGGCAAGCGGACGCGTGGCGCGCGTGCCATGACGCATTTGCAGAGATTGTCTGGCGCGTTGTGGCGCGGGCCATGGGGCCCTACTCTTCCGAAATCCCGGACGTCGTGCAGGAGACCTTCCTGGCGGCGGCCCACTCAGTTCATACTTATCAACCCGAGCGTGGAACGCTGGGTTTCTGGCTGCTGGGAATTGCCCGGCGCCAGGTGGCGCTGCACTTCCGTCGCGAAGGTCGACATTCTCGGCTGCGGCGGGCGATGACGGCATTGGTCGAGGCCGATTGGAAAATTGATCCCGGCTGGTTGCAGGACCAGGCCGAGAAGACTGAACAGCCCCCCGAAGAGGAACTCGAAACAGCCGAGATTGCGACGCTGGTTCGTGCCGCCCTCACCGAACTACCCGCAGATTACGAAACATTATTGACCGCACGGTATCTCGATGAGATCTCCGTGGAGGAATTAGCGCGGACAGAGGAGACCACGGAAGTGGCGATTCGCTCGAAATTGGCACGGGCCCGGCGAGCCCTCAAGGAGGTTTTCTTAAGCAAGGGCTGTGTTGCCGAAAGTGCCCCGGCCAGGGAACACCATGCGTCGTAACGATCTGACCTCTGAAGAAGTGCGTTTCGAACGGCTGTTGCGGTCGCTCGATCGGGGCCCTGCTGCGCCCGATCCCGAGTTTCTGCGGACGCTGCGTGAGACGTCGACGGCAGCCTTCATCGCGGCCCAGCCGGTGCGGCCCCACGCCACGCGTGTGGCTCGGGTTCCGCCGCCGAATCCGCTGCTGGGGCGCCGCCGCCTGCGGTCCCTGCGGGTCGCAATGTTCTCGTCCGTCGCCGCGCTGCTGCTGGTCGGCATGCTGTCACCGGCACTGTTTCCGTCGCGCGGAATCGAATTGGGGGTGGCCCTGGATAACCTGAAGCGTGCGAACTCGTACGAGATCGAATTTCAAACCGGCGCGGGTTCGAACACCATGTTGTATGCCCGGGGCGCAGATGCGTCGGCACACTGGCGCGTCGACTACGCGAGCGGGAATTCGGAAGTCTCGGACGGAACCGCGACCTACTTCCTGAATCGCGGGAACAACTCGATTCATCCTTCGCCGCTCGAAGAAGAAACCATTACTCCCGCGTTCGTCGAAGACAAATTGATGGCCAGCCTGAATGTTGACCCGGCCGTGCAGTCGTCGTTGCTGAAACAGCGTCCTGAAACGGTCGTCAATCAAAACGGCCAGCCTGTCCTGGTCTACAATTACCAGGCACCAGATCAGGACCATCCTGGCCAGACCTTGTCGATCAATGCTACCGTCAACGCGGAAAACAAGACCCTGCTGGCGATCAATTCTGAGGTGCGGGACGCGTCGGGTAATTCAAGGTTCAAGGCGAATGCCGATGTGAAATCGGTCAATTCTGCCATTCCCATGGATCGCTTTCAGCTCGATCCGCAGGCGGAACCGAGCGAACAGATTGCCATGGTAGAAGATGTGCAGGGCCAGGCTGTCGTGGATGACCTGACCCCGCTTCCGGTGTCCGTTCAGGCCCTCGATGGGATTGCGCCCCAGGCCGAATTGATGAATCGCGCGGCCAATGGGCGGCCTTATAGTCGGAACCTGCAGCGGGGCGCCATGGCGAGCGCGGAGCAATATCGGGTGGAAATGTCCGCCTCGACCGGCGCCGCAGCGGCGCTGTCTGAGGAGGCGGTTGTCGCGAATGAACCGCTACGCGAGAAACAGGACGGGCAGGCAATGCTGCGCGGACCCGTGGCGGGCGAACAACAGGCCCCGTTTCGCAAGAGTTCTCCCGGCCCGGCATTGACCGCAGAACCTCGCGGCAAACAAGTGGCCGGCGGAGTGCCCCTGGCGGACAGCGCCCAGGATCGCGATGAGAAACCGGCTGCTCCGAGATCCCGTATGCTGAAAGGGGGACCTCAGCTGCCTGGTGGCATCGGCGGTAGCGGCATCGGCCCGCCGGGTGCGGCGTCTGCCAAGAAGTTGGGTGAGGAACGCAGCAATCAGAAGTTGGCGGCGAAAGATGCTTTGCAACTCCCCGCTGCGGCACCACAGGCCGCCCCTGCCCCGGTGCGACGAATGGCCAAGGGCGGTTCACCTGAACCGGCTGCCGAGTTATCAGCGACGGCCGAGCCGTCAAAGCGTGAGGCGACCAAATCACAGAACTTCCTCGGACAGAAGGCGGCCCCGCAAAATGCGGCCCGGCAAGGTGTACTCCGGCAGAATAATCTGGAGGCCCAGGAAGCGACGCAGAATGGCGCTGTCGTCGATGCCAGGAGTTCAATGAATCGCGGGGGCGCCGTAGAATTGAAACGGAAGTCCGGATTTGCGGCTCCCGGGAGCCGCAATCAGAAGACGGCTACCGTCGACGCCGAGTTGGAAGTGAAGGAACAGCAGGTTGCCGCCGGAGCGATGGACAAACAGCTGCGCAAAGCCCAGGCACCGGAGGACCGCGCGGCCGCTCTGTCGGATGCTACCTCAAGCCAGGGGATCGCACCGCTCAATAGCTTGCCCCTGATGCAACGGAATGTCGTCGCGAGGAGCGATTATTTTGATACCCGGAATCGATCGAGTGAATACGGTTTTGTCCGACGGCAAGTGGCACCGCAGTCCGAGGTGCATCCTGGTGGGGTGCTGAAGACCGACGCTGATTCGTCAAACGTCGTCTGGGCCCGCCTGGCGAATGACGCCGATCTGGTGGTGGGGCCAGGGTCCGAAGTCTTGCTGTTGAAGCCGACCGAAGTGCGCCTGCTGGCCGGAGAACTGATGTTGAATGTTCCCCCCGGCGATCAGGTCGATTTGCTGGGGCCCGAGCCGACCCCGGCGCTGGACACTGAGAACGACAAACTCAACTATCGACGCAATTCGCAGCTGCTGCGCTTTCAGATGTCGCGTCAACAGGTCACGGGACGCGGGATCTTCCGGATTGAGAACAACCAGTTGCAGCGCGTCGACCGCGAGCCCCCCTGGCTGGCGAACTATTTTGCCAGGCAGGCCCATGCAAAACGGGGCTCGCAGCCGGCCCAATCACGCAGCATTAACATGGATGCCAGCAGTCAGCCGGGTGCGGGACGGGAAGCCCCGACTCCCCCTGCCCAGCCTCGGCCAAAGTGATCGCCAGTGAATGCCTTTGCGGGGCCCTCGAAGTCGACGGTTGCTGATCAAGAAAGTCGCCTTCACGCGGGAGGGTGAAGGCGACTTTGAAGAAATTCCAAGCGTCCGCTTCATTGCGCTGTAATTACGTTGGTCGTCAAATCGTAATCGGGCACGAGTGCGAACAGGTCACAGGTCGCCGATCGATCGATGTCCTGATCGAAACCCAGTTCGAGTAAATTCAGGCCACCGCGGCTGTCTCGTAAGACCTGCCGGACGCGAGCTGGATCTTCGCCGGTGCTCTGCCAGAGGGCCAGGGCCAGTTGTGTTTCGTCATCCGGGATCGACCGGTCGCCGCGTCGCTCGCGGACGGACTGAGCGATGGATCCCGCGAACAGCACGTCCTCGGCAGTGATGTAACCGTCGGTTCCCGCACAGACCAGATGGACAGGGCGGCCATCGGCGACGAGTGAATCGATGATAGCCCGGCGATTCACGAATGCGCCGATTAAGACCCGTGCCGCGAGCTGGCAGCGGTCCAGGGCGCGAGTTCCGTTTGTCGTGGTGAAGACCAGGGTCTTGCCCGCTAACACTTCCGGCAGGTATTTGAGCGGCGAATTGTCCAAATCGAATCCCTCAATGCGCTCACCATGCCGTTCGCCCCCGAGCAGTACCGTGCCGGCGGGTAACTCTTGGGCGACCGAGCGGGCAATTTCCACCTCGCCACACGGAATCACGCTCGGGGCCTGAGCCGCCAGGGCGTGAACGATGGTCGTGGAGGCCCGCAATACGTCGATCACGACGGCAACGCCTCCCTGCAGCGTTTCGGGCTCAAACAACCTGGGAAGCAAGTGCACATGGACGTCAGACGTCACGCGTAATCCTCTCTTGAAATCGACTCTGTCAGCAATACGCATATCCTTAACAAGGGATGCGCGTCGCCGGGAAAGCAGGCTGCATTCTACAACCGTCTGAAACGGTCGCGACAGTCCACACCGATTCCGGCCGGCGACTGTGAAAGCGAGATACCCGTGAAGTGATTAACGGCACTCTGCAGCTACTGCCCCTTCGCCGCCAGTTCCTTGACACTCGACATCAATTCCGAGATTCGTTCGGTGGTTAATTCCGTGTCGCGAAAGGCATGGGTCGTAATCACGGTCTGATCGTGATAGAGCACCACGGTAACGGTGGCGTCGGGGTGCAGGTTCTGGCTGGAAGGGGCATCCAGCTGCGTCGACGCGACCGTCAACGGGAGACTCAACTGATTGTCAAAGGCCAGGGTCTGCAGCCTGGAAACCGCGTTCCGCTGGTTCTCAGTCAGTAAGACTCCAAACCCACGCAACCCGACGGCTCGATGTTGATCGACACAGCGATCGATTTCTTTCAACAGGTTCGGCACACCTTCGACGACATCGCGGAGAAAGACCATGACGACCGGGCGGTCGCCATTCCGGCACACATAGCAGACCGACTTGTTCATCAAGGGGCCCGTGACGGCCCGCACGAAGAATTGCGGCACTCGCTCGCCAATAGCGCGACCGGAAACCAGTTGCGAGACTGGCTCGCCCGCGACCAGCACGCCGCAGGCGATCACGCAGGCATACAGGCACGCCTGGCGCGCGGCGGTCCACACGCGCTGCTGCAATCGACGAGGACTCCGAATTGTCATAATCGACATTTCCCAACAAGTCAGCCCGGCCATCCTGAATTCTCAGCCATACAGCTTGTTTACTTCGCCATAGTCAATCAGTCGGGCTTTGATCCGTCCGTCCGATAGCTTTTCGCCGTTCGGATCGAGATAAACGCGCCCGGTCGCTTCCTTGGCTTCTGGATTGATGTTGTTGACGTGGATATTGAAGATGTATGCCGGCTCCGAGAGGGCCTGGAACCAGTGCACGTTATCTTTGAAGTCCGAGACAGTCGAACATCCACCGGGGCCGAACTTCTCATCGATCGTCGGCCGGATGATCATATGGTCGTCCAGATCTTCCAGACGGTCGTAGTGTCGGCCCTGGAAATTGCCTTTGAGTATCAGGAATGCGGTGGCCATATTGTTATGGCCGTGCGGCACGACCGAGCGTCCCTTGCCGAGGGCGAAGATTTGCTTGCCGAACACCAGCTTCGTCGGCACCCCGGCAATCTGCTGGAAACTGAACGACAAGCTTTTCGCACCGTGATCAGGGGGAACCGTCTTTTGCGTCAACTTGTCGAAGTCCACCAGTCGCAGAAGATCCGGCAGGTCGACTTGGGAAAACAGCTCTTTGACCTTCTTTTGCCACTCAAGTTGTTTGAGCTTCTGATCCTTGAGGTCGTTGCCAATCTGATTGACATCGGCCAGCCACTTCACCGTCAGCGGTTTCACCGCTTCGGCGAAGGCATCGCGCTGCAACAGCGTCTCGAGCAACGTGAACGTCAACAGCGAGCCCAGGGCTTGCTGAGTAAATCCGCGGCGTGACATCTGGTCCATAAGAGCGCTCTCCTGCAGGCCACCATCGAGGCTGAGTGCCTCGGGAAGCACTCATTCTGGTCGCTCGGATCGCAGCCGTCCAGATGATTCATCAAAAAACCATTGCGCGTTCACGCACTGGCAGCGGGAGAGGGAGTTCGCCTATTCGTCCGATTCCAGCCATTTCAGGGCGAGCGATTCGTCGGAATCGGGCTTGTTCTTGGCCCCGGGGCCGGTGCTCGGCGGAGTGGCCGGCTTGTTGGTGGCGGGACGTTTGCCGGGCGGCGGGCGACGTTCCAGGCCGGCTTTTTCCATCAGGCTCAGTGAAATATCTTCCCCACCATCCGGACCGCGCCTGCCTGCCATTCCGGCCTTCTCCAGCAGCGAAACCGTGGGGTCAAACGCATCCATCGGAGTGGGGGCGGGACCCACTGCCGTATATTTGACTTCGAACTTGTGCTTGGCAATCGAGACTTCGTCGCCGGGCAGCAGCCAGTTTTGCGGGCAACGAACCCCGTTGACTTTGATTCCGTTACTGCTGTTCAAATCGCGGATCTGCCAATATCCGTCGACCAGTTCCAGCTCACAGTGGTGCGAAGAAACGTTGGGAAATCTGAGAGAAATATCGCACTCATCCCGACGGCCGATCAGGAGTTTGCGTTTCAACAGGGGGATGGGGTCGCCACCACCCGTTGGAATCAGTTCACCTAGCATTGCTACGCATCCTTACGGCCGAAAGTCGCACTGAACCAGGAAAGCTGCCCGCTTTCGAGATTCTATACGCCAGATCGACGAGCGAAATTGGAAAAAGTTAGCCAGCGAGATTTTTTCCCGAAGAACGCCCGTCTTGACGGCCTGAGAAGCGGCCCCAACTCGAATGGCAAATCGTCAATTTCGACTCAGCTTTTCGGGACTCACAAGTACACTGAGCAACTCATTCCAAATCTACTCAGGTGGGGCAACGGCGTCAATCAAATTGGGAATATGGCTGCTGGGAGGAAACTGACGAACGCCGTAAGCCCCACAAATGGCAGTCGGACAGTTTTTGTAAGCCACGCCGAGTTCATCGTTTGGGGGAATTTGATCTGATCATTCCACATTCGTTTGTCATTCTGGATTTGTCATTTCGTGCTCCCGAATGTCACACGGTGGAGGCGACCGTCGCGATGCGGTAAAACTCATCCGTCTCCCGTCGCCTCAGTTTCGAAAGCCTGTCTCATGCAGCACATTGAATTGATTGAGCGTCTCGTGGATCTGACCGATCCCTCAGCGAACGTGATTTTAAACATGACTCCTGCCGCCGCGGCCGAAGGTGTGGCATCGGGGGATCCCGAACGGGTACGGGCGATCGACGGGCAGTTCGCGATCGTGCAAAAACGCGGCAAGATCATTCGCATGGCCCGGTCGCTCGGGCGGCCGCTACGCTATTTCATTGCCAAACGTCATGCTGGCCCGTCGCTGGTGGTCGCCGAACGGATTGATACGATCCGCGAATACCTGGAAAGCGAAGGGCTGGGGAATCAATTTCATCCTTCGTATACGCGAATGGTGCCGGCTCATCATTTGATGGAAATCGCCCTGCTGGGCTGCCCCGATCCGAACCCCACGCTGACGCGGTTTTTCAGTCCGACCCGCAACCGATTGCCGACCGATCTCGACGTCATCGGCCGCGACTATATCGGGGCTCTCTCCCAGGAAATTCACCGCTGGCTGGATGTCGTCGGACCGCATGAACCACTGGGGGTACTGTTCTCCGGGGGCATCGACAGTGGCTCGGTCTTCCTGACGTTGTACGATGCCTTGCTGAAGCGAGGGGAATCGCCGTCGCGGCTCAAGGCATTTACGCTCACTGTCGATGGCCAGGGGACGGATGCGGAGCAGGCCCGCGATTTTCTCGGGCAGCTGGATCTGGAATTGTTTCTCGAAACCATCGATGTCCCCAGTTCGGCTCTGGATGTGGCAGAAGTCATTCGGGTGCTGGAAGACTACAAGCCCCTGGATGTGCAGTCCGCGGCGATGGCGCTCGCCCTGTGTCGCGGTATCCGGCAGGCCTATCCCGATTGGAAGCACCTGATTGATGGTGACGGCGGCGATGAGAATTTGAAGGATTATCCGATTGAAGAAAATCCCGAGCTGACCATCCGCAGCGTGCTCAACAACCTGATGCTTTATCAAGAGGGCTGGGGCGTAAATACGATGAAGCATTCACTGACCTATTCGGGGGGCCAAAGCCGGGGGCATGTGCGGACGTATGCTCCCGCCAGGGCCTGTGGCTTTCAGGGCTTCAGTCCGTACGCGTTGCCCAATGTGATCGATGTCGCGGAAGGAATTCCCTTTATCGAACTGACGAACTGGGATCACGAAAAGCTTTACGCTTTAAAGGGTGAGATCGTGCGTCGCGGAGTCCTGGCGGTAACCGGGCTGGCCATGCCCACGTTCCCGAAACGCCGCTTCCAGCACGGGGCTGCAGATCAGTCTCAGTTCGCTGAGAAATTCCCAAACGAACAGGCGGTTTACCGCAAAGTGTTTGCCAAGTTATACGAATAACGGATCTCGCGACGCCGTGTCCGGTTGAGCCGCTCTTGACCGGGTGGGGTAACTGCTTTACAAGCGGGTTCGCGGACGGTTTTTCAAGCCCCGCACGTGTTCCAGGGAAGGCAGGATCGACCGTGACTCATCAAGCGTTCTGGCTGACGATTGGCGTCATTGCGCAAGTGCTGTTTGCCGGGCGGATGGTGATCCAGTGGTGGGCCTCCGAACGCGCCGGACAGTCGGTTGTACCGCGTGAGTTCTGGACGCTGAGTTGTCTCGGCGGTACGTTGATGCTGGCCTACGCCTGCTGGCGGCAAGACCCGATCTTCGTCGTCGGTCAGCTTGGCGGGCTGCTGGTCTACGGCCGCAACCTGGCCCTCTGGAAGACGGGAACTGCGACGGCCACATCGTGAACACCTACTGGCGACACTTCAAGCTCCCGTTGATCGTGACCGTGGTCACATTGACGATCATGACCTTCGTCGGCGCAGCTCTGATCGGCCAGTTGCCTCCCTCTCCGGATGGCACGCCCAATCAGCAAGCGGCAACACTCGGACAGAACCTCGGCCTCTTTGCAACGTTGATACTGGTTCCGTTCTGGGTCTATGCCGTCCTGTCCGCCGGTAAAGAGCGGCGTGAAGCACTGAAAAAAGATCGCCCCAAGCCGGCCAGTTCCAAGCGGAAAGGCAAACGCTGAAACTTTGCGTGGTGAGACGTTATCTGCCACTCAACCAGCGGTCTCGCCTATGGCGCTGTCAAAGCCAAGAAGCGGAGTGTCAGTGGCTACGCCAATGTCGTTTTGCTAGTCAAATGACACCCCGCACTGGCAGAGCCAGTGGCACTCATTTCTGATCAAAAGTTCATATGGCGCTAGTTCGCCTTGGAAGGGTTTGAAATTCCCTGCTCCGCGAGCAGTCTGTTGAGCGTGGATTCTCCGGTGGACATGACAGTTGCCGCCTCCTCGCCCGTAGACGTGTATATCTCCATCTGACGACATTGAAAACAGATCACCAGATCAAGGCGTTTGGGGCCGCACAGAAAACGTAATCCATGCCGCGGCCAAAAGCATGCTGCAGGGGCGATGTCTGCCGGCGTCGATGCAAAGATTGCCTTTTGAATTCGAGCGATGCTCGCGACGTCCGAAAATACATGACTGCCGTAGATCGACTGGCCGTGGAATTTCCTCGCCGAGGTCGCGTGTTTATCGAAGTGTTCCGGATCATTGTCGCGGGTATAGGCATCCAATGCGAACAGCTCAATGGATTCAGCCCCTTGTATCAGGGACACGATGGCAGCAGGCAATGCCGTCTGCGGCTCTTGATAGATGGCAGGGAGGGCGAGCAGCACCAAGCCCCAGGCCACTCGACATCCCAATGCAGATCTGGAACTCACGGGAAGTGCCTTTGCCAACGCAGAATGCCAGCCATTCGACGCCGAAAAAAATTCAATTTAATGACGACGGCTTATTCGCAAATCGCCAGCAGCCGATCCCGATTCCAATCCATGGTCCAATGACGAGCGCGAGGGGAATGCCGATGTGATGTGCCATTCCATACCACATGTCAAAAGACTGGCTGGATCGTCCGAAAGGTCGTTCCCCATACAACAGTTCGTAGAAAAAGCCCGCAAAGACCGCAAGTCCGACCACGAATCCGACGCAGCCTACCAGACCATAAATTGCATGCCGGATCCACGAACCATAACTGCCTGCCGCAACATACGGTCCGATCATGGCGAATGCGGCCACGAAGGCAGACACGACGGCTAGAGTGTAACGGAACTCGGTTTCCTCTTGAAAAATAACGTGACGAAAGTCGTCCGCTCGAAACACGTATTTCTTGGAAAATTCCACGAAATAGGCTCCAATCACGAAACCGCTGAAAGCGCCTCCGATCACTCCCTTCAAAATGATCGTAGGAAGATTGTTCGGCATCAGCTCGCATCCGGTCTACAGAGACTTCAATCCTGAACCTGTTACGGTTTCCATTATTGTAACTGGCAGGCGGTAATCGCGACTGAAAATTCGGTCGCTCCCGTCACTGCGCAATTGCCGCAGCATCGAAAATAGCTTGCAGTCAATGACTGTGCGTGTGAACCCGCGTTTTGTCACGAACTTCGCGTATGACCTGTTACTTGAATTCGTCTACCGTATTGGCACCCACCGTGGCCATGTTGCCTATAATAGCGCTATGAGAGATGAAGCCACCTACATT
>CAZQUW010000045.1:0-12435 GCA_964596215.1 uncultured Planctomicrobium sp.
AGCGGTGTGCATGGATGAGCGGTGCGGCTGGCGTGATCGCGGCCGCGCAGGGTGATTGGTCAGCAGGCAGTGTGGCTGCTGAGCGACCAGCATGGGTGGAGTGTGTTTGAGGTAAGTCCCCTTTATTTCAGCGAATTCTTAATGACTATGAATCGTACAACTGCTGTCGACGTGTTTGCCCGTACTATCGTTCGCGGACCTTCCGAGTGCTCTGCTCGCAATGCCGATTGCGAATTAACGCGCCGTATTGATACTTTGACGTTTCGGCAGGTCCGCGACTTGAATATCGCCCAGGATGCCGATCGCGTGGTTTTGAGTGGGCGCGCTAAGTCGTACTATGTGAAGCAATTGGCGACGCACGCCGTCTTGGATTTGATGCCCGGAGCGGCCGTCGAGAATTCAATCTGCGTGGGTAACTAGCCGCGGTTCGACATTCATTTCAAACGTGCGCCGGGGGCCGTGTACTTGATATGCGGACCCCTCGGTTCAGTCGGATGCGGGCGGAATGCGGCAGGTCCTGTTCCGTGAGAACCTGTGGCCAGCATGATCCACTGACTGTTGTGCATCCGGTGACTCCAGCCGACGTCTGACGGCCGTGTTCAACAAAGGATGTGTCAATGGGCGGCCCGAGCCCGCACGGTGGCGACCCGATCGCTGAGCACCTGGACGGCAATCCGGGTCTCACGCAGCAACAGGGCCGAGCCATAAACGAGCGATCCGACTGCCACGAGTCCGGCGATGACACCGCCCACCTCGAGAAGTTGTACCGTGATTCCGACATGCAGTGGCACCAGCACGGCACCGAGCAGCGAAACCAGGGCCGACATGGCAAAGCTGCCGAGGGCCACATAAAAGCCCCGCAGGCCTCGCAGCAGCAACAGAGCCCGCGTCTCGGACGCTTGCAGCTCGAGCATCCGCCGGTTGGATTCCGGGGACGAAAAATCGGACGCCGCCTCGAGCTGTTTGGAGAGTTCGCGCGCTCGGTCGACGGCCCGCGCCAGGCGATTGCTGGTACTCATGATCAGAACTGAGGACGCATTGGTCAGGATGGCTGGTGCCACGATCAGCGAAAGTGCGGCAAAAGGGTTCACACCGAGGTCCATGTCCGAAGTTCTGACGTTCCGTCCGGGGCACTCGACCGGAACGGCCAGCAGCCCGCGTTTTAAATTGTTTCCGTGATCCAGGGGGAGCACTACGATCCAGGGGACATACTGCGCCCGGGCATCGTCGTATTATGTGACCTGAGCCTGGGGACGCCGGGCCGCTGCGTCCAGTAGCTCCTTCAATTTGGCGACATCCACCGGTTTGACCAGGTGGTGGTCGAAACCCGCTTCCTTGGTGCGCTGCCGATCTTCGGCCTGCCCCCAGCCGGTCAGGGCGATGATGACAATGGACGTGCCCCAACTCTGTTCGCGAATCCGCCGGCAGACATCATAGCCATTCAGCTTGGGCATGCCGAGATCCAGCAGGATGACCTGGGGCAGATATTCCTGGGCTTTTTCAATCGCTTCCAGGCCATCATGCGCCGTGCGGACGTCGTTGCCCATGATCTTCAGCATCATGGCGAGGGTCTGTGCGGAATCTTTATTGTCGTCCACCACCAGTACCTTTTGTCGGTTCTCGGTGGCAGTGGATACTTCTGTTGTCGTTAACACGGAGGGGTCTCCTTCTTGCGGCCTGACGATCGGCAGTCGAATGACAAATGTGCTGCCCTTGTTCAGACCTTCACTGTGGACTTCAACGGTCCCATCATGCATTTCCACCAGGCGTTTCACGATCGTTAAGCCCACGCCAAGGCCGCCCTGGTTCTTTTCCAGCGTCTGATCAACTTGCATGAACATTTCAAAAATGGAAGATTGTAGTTCAACCGGAATTCCGATTCCGCTGTCCGCGACCGAAATCACCACATCCGATTCATCACGCTTGACCTGCAGGCCGATCTTGCCGCCTGCGGCCGTGAACTTGGCCGCATTGTTCAGCAGGTTCGCAACGGCCTGGGACAGTCGCGTGACATCGCCGTAAACCAATACGGGGGCCGGATGCAATTCGATATCCAGTTCATGACCTGCCTGTTCGATCCAGGGCCGGCTGGTTTCGGCCGCATTCAAAACGGCGTGCTTCACATCGATAATCTCACGTCGCAGGTCGATTTTGCCACGACTGATCCGGCTGACATCCAGCAGATCGTCAATCAGCCGGATCATTTGCTGCAATTGGCGGTCCATCATTTCACGGGTCTCCGTCAGGACCTCGTGATCGTTGTCGACCAACCGCAGAATGTGCAGGCCATTCCTGATGGGAGCCAGGGGATTTCTGAGTTCGTGTGCGAGAGTCGCCAGGAATTCGTCCTTGCGCCGGTCGGCTTCGCGCAGGAGCTCCTCGAAGTGCCTGCGATCGGTGATATCAATCGCCGAGCCGATGTAGCCTCGGAATTGTTGATCGGCAGAAAACCGGGGCGCCAGGGCCGCGAGTGCCCAGCGGTATGCGCCATCGTGGCGGCGTACGCGAAATTCCAGATCGCACGGTTTACAGAGACTGCTGGCTTGCTGGAACTCCAACTGTGTCTGGTCTCGATCATCGGGATGAACCGATTCCAGCCAGCCCCAACCCAGGCCCTGCTCGGACGTGGTCCCCGTAAACTCATACCACGATTTGCTGAGAAATGTACAACTGCCGTCGGGCTCGGTTACCCCCACCATCATCGGAGCATTGTCTGCCATCAGGCGGAAACGCTCTTCGCTTTCTCGCAGCTTCTGGCCCGCTTCCTGGCGCAGTTTGGACAACGCCAGGGTGCCGCCGATGCGTGCCAGAAGTTCGCGAGCGCTGAAGGGCTTGGTCAGGTAGTCGTCGGCGCCTGCTTCCAGGCCTTCGACCCGTGCGTCCTCACCCGCGCGAGCGGATAACAGGAGAACCGGCACGGAGGCGGTGCGGGGTTCCGCCCGGAGTGCCTTCAGCAGTCCGATGCCATCGAGGTTAGGCATCATGCTGTCAGTGAGGACTAGATCGGGAACCTGTTGCAGCGCGGCCTGGAGGGCCTGCTCGCCATCCGCAACTGCCACGACATCATAAGTGGTGGCCAGCATCCGGCGGACATACTCGCGCATATCGGCGTTGTCGTCGGCCAGCACGATGCGCGCCCGGGTCGCGGTCGTCGCGCTGGTTTGCGGGGCACCCCGGTCCGGTGGAGTCGGCAGCTGGCTGGCCGCCGCCGGCGGACTGGCTAGCGAATAATTGTCCGTCGGCAGCCAGGGCCACATTTCGTTGAGAAAGCTGCTCGCTCCCTGCGGTCGCTGTCCCACATCGCGTTTGCTGCTGATCTGACCAGGGGGCAAGTGGTCGCGTCCCATCGGGACACTCACGCGGAACTTGCTGCCTTGTCCGAATGTGCTGTCGACGAAGACTTCTCCGCCAATCAACCTGGCCAGTTCTTGAACCAGTGCCAGCCCGATCCCGGTTCCCTCATGAGTTCTTCCCTGCGCTCCTTCGATGCGATGAAACCGGTCGAAGAGCTGCGGTAATTCCTCGGGCTTGATCCCCGTACCGGTGTCCTCGACTTCCAACTGGACGGTTTTCCCGACCTGCCGCAGGGACACGCGAATCTGCCCCTGTAACGTGAATTTGTAAGCATTCGACAGGAGGTTCAGAACGATCTTCTCCCACATTTCCCGGTCGACATATACGGGCTCGCCCAATGGTTGGCACTCGATGATTAACAGCAGGCCGGCCTTCTCGATGGCCGAGCGGAAGGTGCTGGCGAGGTCCCTGGTCAGGGCGGCGAGATCTACCGGTTCATAGCTGGCCCTGACGCGGCCCGCCTCGATGCGTGAGAAATCCAGCAGCCCGTTAACCAGCTTGAGCAGTCGTTGACCATTGCGATGCACGACGGATATCAAGTCGTGATCCTCGGCGGACAACGTGTGCTGCGGGCGGTGGAGGAGATCTTCGAGCGGGCTCAGCATCAACGTCAGTGGTGTGCGAAACTCGTGGCTGACATTCGAAAAAAATGCCGTTTTAGCACGATCGAGTTCCGCAAGAGTCTCGGCACGCCGGCGCTCGGCTTCATAGGCCTGAGCATTCGCCACGCTGGCCGAGATCTGGGACGAGACCAGATCGATAAATGCACGATAGGTTTCGTCGAACAGACGAAACGGATTCAGCCCGACGACCAGGATGCCCGATCGTCCACTCTCACCGGATGGGGTGAGCGGTACGGCCACGGCCTGAGTTGGTTTCTTCGGCCAGACCGTTGTCGGCAGGCAGCTGTCAATCGCCGAAAGGTCGGTTATGAGCTGGTGGCGATGACTGGCGGCGACCTCGGCGAACGGCCAGTTCGGCTGGCTGTGGCCGGAGACTGTCTGAGGAATCTGCGACAAGTTCTGCGAAATTCCGGATGTTCCTCCCAGGACAAAACAGTCCTGGCCGGGGTCAAACAGATAGATCAAGGCAAAGGGAATATCGCGTGGATTCGTTTCCAGGGCCAGTGCGCTGCGCGCGCAAGCTTCGTCAAAAGTGCTGGCATTGACGGTCTGTGCAGCGAGTTCTCGGAGTAGCTCGAGCTGGCGTTCACCGACAATGCGGCGCGTGTCATCCGTGTTGGCGCAAATGATTCCGCCTGCTGCTCCATTGTCGTCGGGGATGGGGCTGTAGGAAAACGTGTAATAAGTTTCCTCTGGATAGCCATTGCGTTCCATGATGAGCAGCAGGGACTCATCATAAGTCCCTTCGTTCGTGCGGAGCGCCGAGTCGGCTCGCGGTTCGATTTGCGGCCAGATTTCGTGCCAGACCTGCCGGGCGGGCTGACCTAGTGCCCCCGGGTGTTTACCCCCGACAATCGACTTGTAAGCATCGTTATACAGATTGATCAGCTCGGGGCCCCACCACACGAACATCGGCTGGCGGGAGGTGAGCATGATGCGGACGGCCGTCTTCAAACTCTGGGGCCAGCGCTCAGGAGCGCCCAGCGGCGTACGCGTCCAATCGAACTCCCGCATGCGACTGCCCATTTCCCCTCCGCCGTGGAGAAATGAGGAGTGCAAATGCGGTGTCGCAGGTTGTCGATCGGTAATCATCCAAATGGCCCGTGGGTAGCTATCTGCAGTGACTGGCTTTAAACGTCGGCATTCATCTCAAGCGATGGGTGTGGTGGAGTGGAAGAAATCGTCTTTGCCGCCTAACCTGAACACGCGGCCTGACCCTGGTTGATGACCAGACAGGGCTGGCGTGTGCTGGCTGCTGAGCGATCAGACGAAGCCTTCAAGTTCGTGGGTTCTCAGCCTCGCAACTGGAATTCGAGTGTTCTGCCCTGTGGATACAAAAATCATTCCCAGCGAGATCAATTTCGCGGGATATCGAAAGTTTTCAACGGAAACTGCGTGCGGGCCTGATGGCTGTCAGGGGCCGAACGCGAAAGCGTGTTCGTGGTGTCTTACATTGGAGACTGGCGATATCGACTTGGTGACATGGTGGATGTCGGCCAGAAATTGCCGAAATTCCAGATGATTCCGGCATTATCTGGAATTTACACGTGAGTGTGCCGACGTCTATGTCAGAACCGGGCGTCAGTGCCGAGCATCTGTCACCCGGCTACGACTGCGGTTGGACTCCGGACGGATTCGGTGTCGGCAAGGTCTGCAGCAGGTGCTGCAGGGCATCGATGCTGACGGGCTTGACCAGATGATAATTGAAGCCAGCCTCTTTCGAGAGTTGCCGGTCGCGGGCTTCGCCGTACCCCGACAGGGCCACCAGGGGTAAATCTTTCAGCCCCAGTTCCTGGCGGATCATCCGGGCGAGTTCATAGCCGTTGATGTCCGGCATCGAGATATCCGAGATGACGAGATCGGGAGGGTCGCGACGCAGTTGTTCAATGGCCGACTGAGCGTTGTCAGTGGTTTGGACCTGTTGGCCAATCGTCTCCAGCAGTCTGCCAAGCACGTACGCAGCGGCCCGAGTATCATCGACGATCAGGACCCGCCGCGATCCCACAGGTCGACCCTGGTTAGCAGGAGACTCGGTCAGTTCAGAGGGACGGGAGGGGGCCGGATCTGGCTGTGTGTCGGAGTCGATTGGCAGTCGCACGAGAAACTCGCTGCCCTTTCCCAAGCCTCCGCTGCGGGCTTCAATTTGCCCACCATGCATCTCAATCAGCCGTTTTGCGAGGGTGAGACCGATTCCCAGGCCGCCTTGCGCGCGTCGCCGCGTGCGATCGACCTGGGCAAACATCTCGAAGATCCGATGCAGCATGTCCGGGGGAATTCCCAGGCCCGTATCGCGGACGGAGATCACCACCTGGGGTCCTTCCCGTCGGGCACTGACCCAGATCTTGCCCCCTTCGGGCGTGTACTTTGCCGCATTGTTAATGAGATTTGCAAACACCTGTGCCAGTCGGCAGGCATCAGCATGCAGGGTCAATGAGTCGGGTGGCAGCGACACATTCAGTTGATGGTGTGAGCTATCGACGACCGGTCGACTGATTTCGATGGCGCTGGTAAGTACCTCGGCCAGGGTGACCGATTCTCGACGCAGTTCGATATTACCTCGCGTGATGCGGGAAACTTCCAGCAGGTCGTCCACCAGGCGCACCATGTGGCTGACCTGCCGCTCCATGATCTCGCGCACGCCCGCGACGGTCGGGCTGACGTCTTTCGAAAGCGCCAGGATCTGCAGGGAATTACTCAGGGGGGCGAGCGGATTTCTAAGCTCGTGGGCCAGCGTCGCAAGGAACTCATCCTTCCGCTGGTCCGCCAATCGCAACTCGGCATACAGTCGGGCATTTTCAATGAAGTCCACTGCCTGCCGAGCACACAAGTTGCAGAGGTGGATTTCGCGATCGCTGGGCCGATGTGGTTCTCGGAAATGGGTCGACAGGACGCCGATGATCTTTCCCGAGCGAGTGATCAGGGGCGTGCTGTGGATGGATTTGATCCCCGCGGCCCGGGCGCTGTCTCGATTGACCTCAAATTCCGGGTCAGTCTCAATATCTTCGATGACAATCCGGCGACGTTCCTGAAAGCATTTGCCATAAACGCCGTGACCAGACTCGACGAACTCGATGCTGTCGAGGAATGCCTGGTCAAATCCGATGCTGGCCCCGACGCGCAGTCCGTCCTGCTCGAGATCGCTCAGCGACAGCAGCCCCATCTGGGACCCTTCGACGGCGGTGGCCACCCCGAGAATTTCGTCGAGCAGGGGGTGGAGTTCGAGCGTGGTGGTCAGCCGGATGCTCATCTCGTGCAACCGTCGCAGATCGGCCAGCTGCGAAGCCAGCTCATCCTTCAATGCGATCAACGCTTTGTCCGCGCGTTTGCGCTCGGTGATATCACGCGCGATCTTGGATGCACCGACGATCTGGCCGGCAGAGTTCAAGATCGGCGATACCGTTAATGAAATGTCGATCCGCTGCCCGTTTTTACGGACCCGCACCGTCTCGGCATGCTCAATTCGTTCCCCCTGGCGCACGCGGTTCAGAATCGAACGCTCTTCGTCCACGCGATCGGGCGGGATGATCAACATGATGCTCGAGCCGATCGCTTCCTCGGCCGTATAGCCAAACAATTGTTCCGCGCCGGCATTCCACGTCTGAATCTGGCCATCCAGTGACTTGCCGACGATTGCATCGGCTGACGATTCGACGATGGCTGCCAACTGGGATTGGGCCTGTTCCGACCGTTTGCGATCACTGATATCGATCAGCACATTGACTGCGCAGGAGACCTTGCCGCACTCGTCACGCAAGGGATTGGCATGCGCCAGCACCGTCACTCGCGACTTGTCGGGTCGCTCCAGAATCATCTCCTGGCCGCTGTACTGGTTTCCGGTTTGCAGGGCACGTGCCATCCAGCATTGATCATGCGTGATAGGTGTCCCGTCTGGTGCAAAGAGTTTGAAGGAACCGCAGAAGCGGTCGGCAGGGTCATTGAGCTGCGGGACGCGGCCCCATAATTGGCGCGCGTGCGAGTTGAAGAAGGTGATCAGGCCTTCGCTATCGCACATGTAGGCGGCGACCGGCAGAACTTCCAGCAGCCGCTTGAGCTGATTTTCACCACCTTCCAGCCGTGGCCAATGGATTTGATTCGGCTGTTCAAGTAGGGCTTCGTCCTGCATCGTATTCTCCGCCAGGCAGTGCCTGAGAGCACTACACCAAAATCTCAAACAATTGCCTGTCCCTGAATTGTATCAACTTGGAATTCGAGTATGCGATAACAAACACCGCATCCTGCCGAGCGAATCCAAATCTTTCCCACGCCGACTTGCAGGCAGGTTCACCGGTTCCTTTCCACCACGGCAGATCGCTTCGAGAGTGAGGTGTGCACCTCCCCTGGAATTGCGGCGGAAATCCTGCGACCGGTCAACGGATGATTGCGGAACCACGAGTCCCATCTCAATCAGCCTGTGGAATTCGAAAAACTACGACCGCTGAGCAGACACCCTGATCGCCTGAAATCCGAAAACTGGTCGCCGGTGGGACAATTTTGGGTAAAAAACGGCATGGCATCAGATATGCACAAGAAACCAGTCAGGTTCAGCGAACTCGGGTAATCGTTCGGCGTGGGTTCGCGCGACGAAGTGGGCTTTGTCTCGCAATTCCGTCAGTACGCCGGGTGGACAATTCTGAAGAGAGATCATCATGCAGGAATCATTTTGGGGTCGGGACCATGTTTCACCAGAATATCCCGCGTTGAACGAGAATCTCACGGTGGATGTGGTTGTTGTGGGGGCGGGGATCACTGGTATTACGGCGGCTTATCTGATCAAGCAAACCGGGCTGACGGTGGCCCTGGTCGATAAAGGACGTTGGGGCAGCGGCGAAACTTATTGCACGACGGCTCATTTATCATATGTCACCGATCTGCGTCTGACCGACCTCGTGGCGACCTATGGTCGCGATCACGCCCAGGCCGCCTGGCACGCGGGTGATGCGGCCATTCTGCAAATTGATGAGAACATTCGCCGTGAGTCGATCGACTGCGAATTTCAATGGGTTCCTGGTTATCTGCACGCGGCAGGCAGTGTCGATGCGAAAGAAATCGCCACGTTGCGGGTGGAAGCGATCCTCGCGGAACAACTGGGGTTCTCGGCCAGCTTTCAGGAACTGGTGCCGCTGATGAATCGACCCGGTATTCGATTCGCGGATCAGGCGCAATTTCATCCGCTGAAGTATCTGGCGCAGCTCATTAAGCACATTCCCGGCGAGGGCAGCTATGTCTTCGAGCAGACTGAAGTTCACGATGTGAGCGAAGCGTTGCTGGTGAAAGCGGGCCAGCATGAGATCCGGTGTGGCTATGTCGTTGTGGCGACCCACGTTCCAATCGTTGGGAAGTCTGGCTTTGTGCAGTCCAGCGTGCTGCAAACCAAGCTGGCCGGATACAACAGCTACGTGGTCGGCGCGCGGCTGCCTGCGGAGACTGCGCCCGCGGCACTCTATTGGGACACCGCGCACCCCTACAACTACATGCGAGTCGCGTCGGCCGAGCAGTCCGACTATGTCATTTATGGTGGCGCGGATCATAAAACCGGGCAGCAGGACGACACTCACGAGCCCTTTCGCCAACTGGAGCAATCCCTGCGCGAGATCTGGCCGGCGGTGCAGATTGAAGATCGCTGGTCGGGACAGGTCATCGAGACCCACGATGGATTGCCGTATATCGGTGAAGTCGATCAACGCCAGTTCGTCGCCACCGGTTTCGCCGGGAACGGGATGACGTTCGGGACGCTGGGAGCCATGATGGCCCGTGATGCGGTCGTCGAAATCTCCAACCCCTGGAAAGACTTGTTCGATCCGCACCGCACGACGCTGTCGAAGGCCTGGAACTACATCGCGGAAGGGGTCGATTACCCCTACTACGTGATGCGTGATCGATTGATTGCCGCGCAGGATCGTTCACCGGAAACATTGAAACCGGGCGAAGGGGGGATCCTGAAGTACAACGGTCAGAAGGTCGCGGCATTTCGCGATGAAGCCGGAACACTCTCGATGTTGTCCCCGGTCTGCCCGCATCTGGGATGCCTGGTCCATTGGAACGCCGCGGAGACGACCTGGGATTGCCCCTGCCACGGTTCCCGCTTCAAGTGCACGGGCGAAGTCCATGCCGGCCCCGCCGAGTCTCCGCTGAAAGAACTGGACACTTCCGCCGTCGCACGATCACATGCGTAGTGGGCCCGATTTGATTGGTGAATCAGATCGAACGGCCACTCCGCGGTGGTCAAATCAGCGAGTTGAGTTCTACTCAACTGAGAACGCGCGGACCGGAGTCCGAGACTCGCAGTTGACTTGAGTGCTCGGACAACGTTAAGCGTTGGTCGGCCGCTGGCTCTTCCGGTCCTGTTGTCGCGTGTCGAAGGACTAATGCCACTGGAAGAGCCAGTGGCCCCCAAATTCATGATCAATAATTGACCGATCACGAGTCCGCCCGCGAAAGGGACCGGAAACTCGTCCGGGTCCGCTTGCATCGATCGGGTAATTCGCTTCCAATCAAGCATGGGCAGGGGCGGCCAGGTTTGGCTGAGAGCCATCTCACGCGGGCCTCCCTGCCGCGAGTTCCAGTGCTCTGACTGAAGGGTGCCCCGGTGGATTTGCAGACTGAATACCTGAAAGCTCTGACCCGTCGACACTTTTTCGGCCACCTGGGTTCCGGAATCGGGGCGGTGGCATTGTCGGCCATGCTGGCTGGGGAGGGAATCGGCGCCGCCAAAACGCCTGTCGTTCGCGACCCGCTGGCGCCGCAACCCCCACACTTCGCGGCCAAGGCCAAGCATGTCATCTATCTGCATATGGCCGGCTCGCCGACGCAACTGGACTTGTTCGATTACAAGCCGACGCTCGTCAAATACAACGGACAGAAGTGCCCCGACGAGTTACTCAAGGGGAAACGGTTCGCATTTATCAAGGGGGTCCCGAATATGCTGGGGACTCCATTCAAGTTCGCGCAGCATGGGCAGGGCGGTACGTGGTTGAGCGAAGTCTGGAAGCACCTGCCGGAAGTTATCGACGACATTGCCGTCATCAAGACTCTCAACACCGAGCAATTCAATCACGCGCCGGCGCAGCTGTTCTTGCAGACGGGATCGCCGCAACTGGGCGGAGCGTCGATGGGGGCCTGGACGACTTATGGCCTGGGTTCGGAAAGTCAGGAACTGCCCGGCTTCGTGGTCCTGACGAGTGGTGGCAAGACTCCCGATGCCGGTACCAGCGTGTGGGGCGGGGGCTTTCTGCCCTCGATTTACCAGGGGGTGCAGTGCCGTTCACCCGGCGATCCCGTGTTGTACCTCTCGAATCCGCAGGGCCTCGATCGGGCCGGGCGCCGTGAGACCCTGGATGCTTTGAAGACGTTGAATGAGTTTCAGGCCGCTGCTGTCGGCGATCCCGAAACCATCACACGGATCGCCCAGTACGAGCTGGCCTATCGGATGCAGATTTCGGTTCCCGAAGTCATGGATATTTCCAAGGAGCCGAAGCACATTCTCGAAATGTACGGGGCTCAGCCCGGCTTTGTCCCGGAATCCGATTCCGCGGACGATCCACGTGTGGCCTACAAGGGGACCGATGCCGCGTTTGCCAACAATTGCCTGCTGGCTCGTCGGCTGATCGAGAAGGGGGTGCGGTTCGTCCAGCTGTATGATTGGGGCTGGGATCATCACGGCGTCACCCCGGGTGAGCATATTCCGACGATTCTGCCGATCAAGGTGCAGCAGATTGATCGGGCACTGACCGCGCTGATCAAAGATTTGAAACAGCGGGGACTGTTCGAGGAAACGTTGATCGTCTGGGGTGGCGAATTTGGCCGGACCCCGATGCAGCAGAACAATGCGCCGAACCAGCCCTACATTGGCCGCGACCATCATCCGTATTGTTATTCCATCATGATGGCCGGTGGCGGCATCAAGGGGGGACAGACCTACGGCGAGACCGACGATATCGGGTATTACATCACCGAAAACCCGATGTCAGTTCGAGACCTGCAGGCGACGATTCTGCATCTGCTGGGACTGGATGCCTGGAAGCTGAATTACCCGTTCCAGGGCCTGGAGCAGCGGCTGATCGGTCCTGAAGGGACGGCCCAGGTGCATAAGAAACTGCTGGCTTAAACAGACGTCGATCGCCGAGCCAGCAATGACACCCCGGTTGCTGAAGCAACCGGGGGTGTCAGAACAACTAGGCCAGTTTCTCAAACGCAGCCCGGACATTTTTCAGACAGGCTTCCAGATCCGACAGCGGATTCTTGGGGTTCTCTTCGTATTCCAGCGACAAACCGTGCTTGTAATCCTGGGCCTTCAAAGCCTTCAGGCAGCCCAGGATATCGAGGTCCCCTTCGCCGGCGATGGTAAAGATCTTCGCGTCTTTGACGTCCTTCAAATGGACGCCGTAGACACGGCCTTTGAGCTTCTCAATCGCTTCGACGGGGCTTTCTTTGCTGCGGAGATAGTGCCCGGTGTCGACAC
>CAZQUW010000045.1:12535-22103 GCA_964596215.1 uncultured Planctomicrobium sp.
TCAATCGCTTCGACGGGGCTTTCTTTGCTGCGGAGATAGTGCCCGGTGTCGACACAGGCCCCAATCCGGGCATGCCGGTCTTTGACGATATTTACGACATCGTCGATCTTATCGTAGGTCGCGCCGGGCCCGTGATTGTGGATGGCGATGTTGATGCCATATTCCTCAACCAGTTTGTCGAGGAGATCGAACGTGGCCTTGTCCTTATTCGGATTGGCACTCAAGGTCTCCAGGCCAATCGCCTTGGCATAGTCAAACGACTGCCGGGCCTTGGTCTCGTTCCCGTCGAACCCCAGCACGCCGTAGGCCAGTAATTTGACCCCCGAAGCGTCGAGCAGCTTTTTCTGGGCCTCAATCGTTCCGGGGACAGTGGTCATGGGAATGTGGCCGGGGAAGGCTTCCCAGTAGTGCAGCCCCAGCATTTTTGTCGCTTCCAGGGCTTTTTCCACCTTGAAGTCGCGCAACGTATAACTTTGCAGTCCCATTTTGAACCCGTGGTAGGGATCAGCGGGAGCCGCGAACAAATTGGTTGACATCCCCAGGCCGACTGCCGCTGCTCCGACTGAGCCCGCGCGCAAGAATTCACGGCGAGTAAACCCTGAACCTCGAACTTCTGCCATGTTGTGCCTCAATTGAAAATGACCAGCCCGTCACCAGACAGGCGGCGCGCCCCGGACAGGAACTGGTGGAATCGTCGTGATGTGATGAGCGCCGAGGCACCATTGTACCCGGCGGTTTGATTAAGTCACCTGTGGGAGGAATGACGAATGACGAAATCAGAATGACGAAAGAATGGCCAATGTTTCAATGACCAGATAAGAATGAGTCTGCAGTTCGAGTCCGAGCCAACTTTCGTCATTCGGACTTTGATCATTCTTTCGTCATTCGGAAATTCGTCATTCGTCATTTCCCTTCCCCCAATACTTGTTCCGACGATTGTCACGGTGGACGAAGTGTGATACGGTTCTCTCTGCGTGTCGGTCTGTCGCGCCGGGAATGGCCGACTTCGTTGCCCGCTATTGTAAAAACCTTCCTGCCTAGAGGATCCCGCCAAGATGTCTGAAGCCCGTCCCTCCGGGGCACCGTCCCTGTCGACCGTGCAATGGCTGATCTGCGTCATTGCTGCGATTGGTTTTGCATTCGATATCTACGAGCTCTTGATGCTGCCGCTGATCGCGCGGTTTGCCATCGAAGAACTTACCGGATTCAAACCGGGAACTCCAGGATTTCAAACCTGGGTCGGTTACCTGTTCTTTATTCCCGCGTTTGCAGGTGGTTTAGTCGGTCTGGTCGGCGGGTACCTCACTGATCGACTGGGACGTCGATTCGTCCTGACGTGGAGCATTCTGCTCTACGCCTTCTCGGCCTTCGCCGCGGGGTACTCGACCAGCATCTGGATGTTGCTCATTTTCCGTACGCTGACGTTCGTCGGTGTCTGCATTGAGTTCGTAGCTGCGGTCGCGTGGCTGGCCGAATTGTTCCCGGATCCGGTGCAGCGGGAAAAGGTGCTGGGATACACTCAGGCATTCTCTTCCATTGGTGGCATCCTGGTCGCGCTGGCCAGCACCTTGGCCTTCGAATATGCCAAGTCGTTGCCAGCCGTTGTGATTCCGGGCTTCCTGACAGGATTGCTCGGTCAAGTTGATCCTGCCCATCAGCATCAAGCGTGGCGGTATACATTGATGTCTGGTTTGATCCCGGCGATTCCGCTGATCCTGATCCGGCCGTTCTTGCCGGAAAGCCCCGTGTGGGCGCAAAAGCGAGCCACCGGAACGCTGCGACGACCCAGTTTTGCGGAACTGTTCTCACCGCAACTTCGCCGCACAACAATTGTTACGACGATCATGTTTGCGTGCAGCTATGGAGCAGCATTCGGGGCTATTCAGCAATTGCAGCTGATCGTGCCGGGGTTGAAAGACGTGAAGGTGCTGACGGCCGGCAAGCCTGTTCCGAAGCAAAAAGAAATCGAAGGCAAGACAACCACGGATTACACCAAGGCTCAAGAAGTCGGCGGTCTGGCGGGGCGGTTCGCCCTGGCCTGGCTGGCGGTCATTATCATCAGCCGTCGCAAGCTGCTCCGCGTGTTCCAGATTCCCGGGCTGATTCTGATGCCGCTGATCTTCATCGCCTTCGCCCAGGGGGATAACTACACATTCTTCTCGTTTGACATGAGCTGGTCGAAAGTCTTCCACGAAGTCAAACTGTCATATCTCGGGATTCTGATCTTCCTGGCCGGTTTCTTTACGGTCGCGCAGTTCAGCTTCTGGGGCAACTATCTGCCGCGTGTCTATCCCGTGCACTTGCGGGGGACCGGCGAAAGCTTTGCCGCCAATGTCGGGGGCCGCATGATCGGCACTTCGTTCGCCTGGGTGGCCACCACGCTGGGGCACGTTCCGAAAGAGCAGCTGGCCTATGCCCCGACCAAGATGGCGTACGTCGCGGCGGGTATCGCCTTCTTCACCTACATGGTAGGAACGATCGCCTGTTTCTGGCTGCCCGAACCGCAAGAAGGCGAATTCGGAGACGATTAGTCGTGCCTTTTGCACCTTTGCCCGCGAGCGTCCGGCACAGGCCCGGACGCTTCTTTTGGCGTCGACTCTGCTGATTCAGATGTTCGAACACGATTTGTCTTCGGCTGGAGCCTCAACCGCTGCCGGCCAGTCCATATCTTAAGCGATTTCAGACCCTGATGGTCGGCGCTTGCGAAGCTTTCACCTTGATCGCGTCGTGGACACCGCAGCCAATCCTGAGCAGTTGCAAACAAAAAGCCCGTCGACAGACTGATTCTGCCGGCGGGCTCTATTTGTGTTGTGCCAGAACTGTCTAGCTCATTGATACTTACGTACCAATTTTGCGGCCCGGAACTAGGCCGGGGGGGGAGCCAGAGGCTCTTTCTTCTCGGTGATCACCGGGCAGGTCGGAGCCAACTCGGCGTTCAATTCCTTGTAGTCCTTCCACTGCTCGGGCAGGTTGTCTTCATGGAAGATGGCAGCGACCGGGCATTCCGGAACGCAGGCTTCGCAGTCGATGCATTCTTCCGGGTGGATGTACAGCATCTGCTCACCCTCGTAGAAGCATTCCACGGGGCAAACCACCACACAATCGGTGTACTTGCAGGCGAAACAGGGTTCGGCGACGATATGTGCCACGCTCTATCCTTTCGTACATGACGACCTAGGTTTGCAACTGCCATCCACCGGCGGCTTGTCACCCGGCCCGTATTCGTTGAAATTTCTGAGTCTAAATCGGTCAGGCGGCGGTCTCATCTGCATTGTTTACGTCAGTAAACCCAGATCGCCCCTGCTTTTGCTACTTTTGAATTCCAGTTCGCAGTCCACTCGCGGCACTTGAGCCGTTTTAGACTCAAACAGCTTATGATCATGGATGTTATAGTTCGGTCCGGCAGAGTGTCAAGCGGATCAATTGCACGTTTTCATAAGAATCAAGATCGCCATTGCGGTTGGCCCCACTGGGAGATGCGGATATGATAGGGTGCTTCAGACTGCGGCGAGTCGTAGACGATTTGACCCCAGAAAATGCCATGTCCTACGCCGCGCCCAGAAATCGAGCACTTGTCCATGATGCAGAGAACTTGTCAGGCCTGTCATAAGCAATACCTCCCCAAGACCTTGCCCGGGGGAATGTTGAATCGGAACTATAAAAACTGCCCTTATTGCGGTTCCGATAAGACGGCGGTCATTGCGGGAAAAATGGACAACATTCCGCAGCTCAGCCGCAAGGGGCCCCCCACTTCGGCCAGCTACAGCTTTAATCGCAAGAAGCCGCCGACCCACTAAAGCCGTAGCCAGTTGCCGTAGCCTGACTCTCCAGAGTCGGGCGAATCTCGACTCTGAAGCAAACTGGGGCCCACCGTAAATCACGATCGAGCCGTCAGGATCGCTGCTTCGTCCATGCACGTGGTCCGGCAGATTTCAACTTGCACCTTTCCTCAATGAAGTGATTGTGCCGTGGCTGGGTCTGCTGGATTGATTGTCGTTCGCGGGGCTCGCACGCATAATCTGCGACGCCTGGATGTCGATATTCCCCGCAATCAGCTCGTCGTCATCACCGGCGTCAGCGGCAGCGGCAAAAGTTCCCTGGCCTTCGATACGCTGTACGCTGAAGGGCACCGCCGCTATCTCGATTGCCTGTCGGCTCATACCCGTCAGCTGCTCGAGCATCTCGCCCGGCCGCCGCTGGACAGCCTCGAAGGGTTGCCCCCCACTCTCTGTATCGAGCAGCGAACGGGGACCGCCTCTTCCCGAGCCACGGTGGGCACGCTGACCGAAATCCATGACCACCTGCGGGTGCTCTATGCGCGTGCCGGCAGCCCCCATTGTCCCCACTGCGGGACCCCCATTTCGCAGCAGTCGCCCCAGGCGATTGTCGATCAGATCCTGGCGTTTGAAGCAGGCCGCAAGGTGATGCTGCTGTCACCACTGGTGCGCGGTCGCAAGGGGGCGCATGCGGACGTTTTTGCCAAGATTGTCCGCGAAGGGTTTGTCCGAGCCCGCGTGGATGGTGAGATTCTGGATGTCACGGAACCACCTGCCCTGGCCAAGACCAGGCTGCACACGATCGAAGCGGTTATCGATCGCATCGTGGTCAAGCCGGGATTGCGGGATCGGCTGGATGAATCTGTGGCTTTAACGTTGAAGCACGGCGATGGCGCCTGCATTATCAGCCAGCAGGTTGGTGAGGGGTGGGAAGATCATCTCTACAGCAGCCGTTTTGCCTGTCCGCAGTGTGCGCTCAGCTTTCCTGAGATCGAACCCCGTACCTTCAGTTTCAATAGTCCCTATGGCGCGTGCCCGACCTGCCATGGACTGGGGCATACGGCCGATGACCCGGCAATGGCCTGTGCGGATTGCCGGGGAGAACGGCTGCAGCCGATTGGTCGTGCTGTCACATTTCTAGGATTGAATCTGCCGCAACTGACCGCCTTAACGGTCACTGCGGCCCGGAAGGTTGTTGACGAGTGGCTCGATCCCGCAACTCAGAAATTCCCGGCCATTGCCACAACGGGGCGTCTCGTGGCCCAGCGCATGCTGACGCACGTCGCGAGCCGCCTGCGGTATCTCGACCAGGTGGGGGTGGGATATCTCAATCTGGATCGCGCCGCGAATACCTTGTCAGGCGGGGAATTCCAACGCACCCGACTGGCCGGTTGCCTGGGAGCCGGTTTGCTGGGTGTGTGCTACATCCTCGATGAACCAACCATCGGGTTGCATCCCCGCGACACCCAGCGGCTCCTGGAGACGCTCAAAGAACTGCGCGACCAAGGTTCGAGCGTCCTGGTTGTCGAGCACGATCTGGATGTGATACGGCAGTCTGACTACGTGCTCGATCTGGGCCCGGGAGCCGGCCCGGCGGGTGGCCAGCTGCTGGCGGCGGGGACTCCTGTCGCCATTCAATCTGTCCCCGCATCGCTGACGGGGGCCTACCTGGCGGGCCGCTTACGGGTTGCAGAACCGAACCCCGTGGTCAGTGCCCCGCGGGACGGTGCCGGCGACAAAGTGCCACGCCCGACATTGCAGTTGTCCGATGTCAGAATTCATAACTTGCGGAGTGTGACGGTCGAATTTCCGCTCCAGTCGCTGGTTTGTGTGTCAGGGGTAAGTGGTTCCGGGAAGAGTTCGCTCATCGTCGAAGCACTGGTGCCTCTGTTGCGAGACCGGCTGAATCGTGTGACGGTCGCCAGTAAATCGCGCGGCCAGCTGAGCGGCGGCGAAGAACTGCAACGCCTGGCGGAGGTCGATCAGGCTCCGCTGGGGCGATCCGGGCGCTCGAATCCCGCGACATACTCGGGCCTGTGGGACGAAGTTCGCAAGCTGTTTGCGCGGACCCGCGAGGCCCGTGTGCGTGGCTTTCGGTCGAACCGGTTCAGCTTCAATTCTTCGGAGGGGCGCTGCCCGGCATGTCATGGCCACGGTCTGCATCGGGCGACTCTAAGCGTTCTGAGTGAACTGCCGCTGGTCTGTCCCGTCTGCCAGGGAAAACGCTTCAATCCGGCCACGCTGGAGGTCAAGTATCGGGGGCATTCCGTGGCCGATATCCTGGACCTGCGGATCGCCGATGCGGCCGCGTTTTTCGCCAACTATTCGCAATTGGCCGGGCCACTGCAGGTATTTGTCGACGTGGGACTGGGGCATCTGACGTTGGGACAACCGGCCAATACTTTGTCAGGTGGCGAATCGCAGCGCGTCAAGCTGGCCGCGGAACTCGGCCGCGACCATCATTCCCCCACACTGTTTGTCTTAGACGAACCCACGACCGGCCTGCACCCGCACGATATTCAGCGACTGTTACACGTCCTGCGGCGACTGGTGGAACGACGGCAAAGCGTCATCCTGATCGAGCATCATCTCGACGTGATCGCCGCGGCCGATTGGGTCATCGACCTGGGACCCGAGGGAGGGGCCGGGGGTGGCCAGATCGTGGCGGCTGGACCGCCGCGGCAGATTGCCGCCATGGGTGCCGTCAGCCATACCGGGGCTGCCTTGCTCGGGCTGCTGCAACACGCGCTGGCCGCGCCAACTTCGTAGGCGAGTGTCCGGCTGACGCTCGCCTACGTTCCGCACGCCGGTCTCGATCAATGCGCGGCGGCAGGGATGTCGACGAAGTAGGCCTTGCCATCACTGGCCGCCACGAGGGCCCGTTTGCCATCGGGGGTGTAGCAGGCGTGATAACAGACGATTGGCAGCTTGGTTGTGAAGAGGGCTTGTCCCGAGGCCGCGTCCCAGACGTTCAAATTCCCGGCGTAGCCAATGGTCAGCAGGCGGGTCCCGGCAGGGTTGAACTGCACGCGGTAGATGTCATCCTTGTGGCCCTCCAGCGTCTTCACCAAGGTTCCGTCAAGGTTCCAGAGGAAGACCTTATGGTCGGTGCCGGCGGCTGCAATCTGTTGACCATTCGGGCTGAAGGCAACTGAGTAGACCGTCGAGGTGGGGCCGGCAAACTTGCGAATCTCGGCACCGTCCTTCCCGTACAGCCGGACTGTCTTGTCGCCCCCCGCCGTCACGAACGAGTTGCCATCGGGGCTGTACGCGACCCCATAAACCTGTGCGTCCTGTGCGGGCAAGGCCTTCATCGTGCCTGGTTTGGCCAGCTCCCACAGACGTACCGTTTTGTCGTTCGATGATGACGCCAGCGTCAAACCGTCGGGGCTGAAGGCCACGCTGTAAACTTGCGACGCGTGGCCGGTCAGGTTCATTGCAAACGTCCCCAGGGCGATGTTCCACACCTTCAGGCTGCCATCGGCACTGGTGCTGTACGCCGTTTGATTGTTCGGCGCAAAGGTGAGTCCAGTAATCGGGGCGGTGTGGCCCTTCAGTTCCTGGATCGGATCGAAGTTCTTGTCCTTGGGAGGAGCGGGCATCGGCGGGACGGGATCGTAGCTCCGCACGACGTGATCGCTGCCCGAGGCTATCAACTTCTTGCCATCGACACTGTAGGCCAGGCGGGTGACTTCGGCAGGGGTGGTGAACTTCAGCTGCACCTGATTGGGATCGTTGAAATTCCACAGGAACAGGACTTTGTCACGGCCTCCGCCGGCAATCTGCTGATTGTCCGCACGAATGGCGACCGACAGGGCAGGTCCCGTATGCCCGGGGAACGCACGCACGGGGTTACCGCTGCCGAAATCCCACAGCTTGATGCTGCCATCTTCGCCGGCGGTCGCATACACCGCGCCGTTCGCTGCCAGGGCCAGATCGTGGACTGCCTTATCGTCGGCCACCTTGGCACGGATGATCGACAGCGTCTGAATCCGCGTGGTCATGTCGGCACCACCGGTAATGATGGTTTTCTGGTCGGGGGCAAATGCGACCGAATTCACGGCACCGGTATGGCCCACCCAATGTTCCAGCTGACGATTCAGCATCAAGTCCCACAAGCGAGTCGTCTGGTCAGCACTCGCTGACACCAGACGGGTGACATCCTGGCTGAAGGCCAGTGCGTGGACCGGACCGGCATGGCCCGTCAATGTCGAGACTGGCTTGGCATCGGCCAGCAGATACGTGCGAATCACGTTGTCGGCGCCCGCCACTGCGGCCAGCGTGCTGTTCGAGGCCACTGCGAGTTGATTCGCAGGTGCTCCGGTATCGATCGAGAAGATGGCGGCTCCATCGTTGGCATTCCAGACCTTCAACGTCTTGTCCTGGCTGCAGGTCAACAACTGAGCTCCGTTCGGCGTGTAAGCCACACCGGACACCGGCCCCGCGTGGACCAGTGTGCGAACTTCCGCACCATCGGCGATGTTCCACACCTTCACTTTGCCGGCGGCGTCACCCGCGGCGATCTGCTGGCCATTGGGGTGCACGGCGACCGCGGTAATGGCACCTTCCTGGGCTGGGAAGGCCTTGATGAGCATGCCGTTATTCACGTCATACCAGCGGGCAATTTTGTCCTCGCAGCCGGTTGCCAGCTGCGCACCGCTCGGGGCGATTGCGGCGGCCTTCACGGGCCCGCCATGTCCGTCGAAATTGCGGACGGGTGCCCCATCGGCGACGTTCCACAAGCGGCAGAGCTTATCGGCACTGGCCGTGACCAGAAGCTGGCCATTCGCGCTGAGCGCCACAGCCAATACGGGGCCGGCATGCTTTTCCTTCACTTCACGCGGGGCCACAACCTGCGTGGGCCACAGCTTCACCAGACCGTCACTGCCCGCGGTAATCATTTGCGTATTGTTCGGATGATAGGCCAGCCCCGTGACGGCACCAGCATGCACACCCAGCGTGGCTTGCAGCGCCCCGTCGGCCACATTGAACAGCCGCAGCTGGCCGGCGTCATCGGCGGCAGCCAGCTGCACATTGTCGGCCCGGACTTTGACCCTGGTCACGGCCCCCGCCCCTGCTGGAAAATCACGGGCGAGTTTCTGGTCGGCGGTCGTCCATAATTTGACGGTCTTGTCGGCTCCGCCTGTCGCGACACTCAGCCCGTCAGTGTTCAGAGCCAGGGCCGTTACGGCACCCTGGTGGCCAGTCACGGTCGCGGTCGGCGCAGACACCGGCAGGTCCCAGATTTTTGCAGTATTATCCAGCGAACTCGAGGCGAGTCGCTGCCCATCAGGCGAGAACGCGAGGCTCAGGACGAGGTTGGTGTGCCCCTCAAATGTGCGGGTCAATTTGCCGGTGGCGGCCTCCCACAACTTGATCGTCTTGTCGAACCCCGCCGTGGCGATCGTCTTGCCGTCGGGGGAGAACATCACGAAGTAACAGGGATCCGGATGCCCCGAAAGCTCCTTGAGGGCAGGCTCCTGGGCCCAGGTGGCCGGTACCAGTAAGCTACCAACGGTCAAGCAGCACAGCCACAAAGTATTCGAGAGCAGCATTCGCTGAGAGCAGATCCGCATGTCTGACCTTTCCAAGGCGTCAAAACCGAGCGCACTTTATCGACAGTTCCCAATCAGCCAGTTTCGCGGCCACTGGAAGAGGTGTCAACAGTTGCATCAAGTTTGATGCGTTGAATTGGCAGGGTCCAGCCGGCGCGGGGCGGCAGGACGGGGTGTCGGGAATACCAACCGTTAATATCGGAGTCCAAGACGGCACGCAGTGAGAGGTGTCGAAAC
>CAZQUW010000045.1:22203-30628 GCA_964596215.1 uncultured Planctomicrobium sp.
ATACCAACCGTTAATATCGGAGTCCAAGACGGCACGCAGTGAGAGGTGTCGAAACGCACTCGATCAATGATTGCGGCCCTTGCACGATTGTGTGACAAATCCATGTAGGACGGACAATCGGGTCCGTCTGTTGAAAGTCGACTCGCAGCAGACGGACAGGATTGTCCGTCCTACGGTTTGATTCCCGTGACGTCGGTATCCCTGAATTGTGCAAGGTTATTACGGGGAAAATGGGACTGACGGGCCAGGCGACCCGTCCCGCGGAATCGGGGCTATCCGAGTTCCAGGGGTTCGCCGTCGCTGATGCGATGCGGCCGGTTGGCGGCGTCGTGGAGCATCAAGTCGTGAGGAATCCCGAGGCGGTGGAACAATGTCGCGGCGAGATCATCGGGGCGGGCCGGGCGATCCTTCACTTCCGCGGCATGGGCGTCGGTCGCTCCGTAGATCTGGCCGCCCCGCACACCTCCCCCGGCCATCAGGACGGAATAGGCCTTGCCCCAGTGGTCACGGCCACCTCCCGCATTGCTGTTGATCCGCGGCGTGCGACCCATTTCCCCCATCACGATCACCAGCGTGTCGTCATAGAGTCCCCGCTCGTGGAGATCGGTCAACAACGCCGACAGCGACTGATCCAGCTCGGGCAGGAGATGGGAATCATAGAGCCGGAAATGATCAAAATGGGTGTCCCAGATCTGGAAGGCCGACAAATTCGTATTCGGCGGATTCGAGACGGCATTGGCCGTGACGAAGCGGACTCCCGCTTCAATCATGCGTCGCGACAGCAGCAGGACCTGGCCCATCTCATGCCGCCCGTAGCGGTCGTGAGTCGCCTGGGATTCCAGTGACAGATCGAAGGCCATTCGCGAGTTGGCCGACAGAATCAGGTCGAACGCTTTTTCCTGCACCGCATCCAAGGTGAGTGAAGCGGCTTGCCGGTGTGCTCTGGCAAATTCGTCATCGATCCCGGCGAGCAGGCTGCGTCGATCTGACAGGCGTCGCGAACTGACATCCGCCGGAAGCTGCAACCCTTCAGGAATCGGCAGTTTGCCTTCCCATTGGGGCGAGCGGGCCATCATCCGGTTGCGAACGACCGGGAAAGGATCGTAGGCCACCCCCAGCCAGCCCCCGCCGGCGCTGGGGGTCGGAAAACCCATATCAAACAGGTAGGTCGGCGTCAGCACGAACGGCGGCATCTTCTCTGGCGGCGGCAGCACGCGGGACACGACCGAGCCATAAGTGGGGTGATCGTTCGCAGTGGGGGCGATGTTCGCATCGGTGCCTGGCGAATGGCCGCTCAACGCATACGCCGCGCTGCTGTTATGGGCGCTCAGATGATGCGTGGCCGATCGAATGATCGCATAGCGATGGGCCAGTGCCGCCAGCTTCGGCAGTCGTTCCGAAATCTGAATCCCGGGGACCGAGGTTGAAATCGGGCGGTAGGGACCGCGAATGCCTTCAGGAGCATCCGGCTTCAGATCGAACGTATCGAGCTGCGACGGCCCGCCGTTGAGGAATACGAAGATGCAATGCCTGGCGGGCTTCGCGACCGAGGTCTCGGCACGCGCCGTATGACGCAGCAGATCAGTCAATGTGAGCCCACCGAGCGCGAGACTTCCTGCGCGGAGTAACTCGCGGCGCGGGAAGGCGTGCTCAAACGGGGCGTGTCGATCATTTAGACTCATCACGCTGATCATCTCCGATCACTGGGACTTCAAACCAATATCCAGGGCATTCTAGACGGCAACATTCATTTCCGCCTTCAACGTGGCCTGCATACTGTAGAAATACAGACTGTAAATGCATGCATACTGACCGCCCGGCAGGAAGTGCCTCGAGTGCTTGACGAGTTCGGGCTTCGGTTGAGAGGTCGTCCCCGCGACTGAAGGGGGCGTGAGCCGTGCAAGCGGTCGAACAGACCTGACGAGTTCCGGTCGATTTGCCGCCTCGTCAGCCGTGACTGCTCTTGACTTCGCGTCGAAAGTTTCGTCAGCTGGTATCTTCAATCCCAGTGAGCAGACACACAGACTCGATACTGCGTTGGCAATCACGGCGCGGAACACCGCGTGCCAGCTGACGTCGTGAAGTCGGGGAAAGGCATTATAGACTTGGCATATCAGCGCGTATCGAGGCGGCGTTGACGAACAGCACATCGACCGACCTCCCGAACTTCCAGTGAGTGCAACTGGATCTCAAGTTGGTACCAGCAGGCTGAAACGAGCACAACGAATGGAACTGGAGAATAAGTTGACGAATGTGGAGCACGCAGCCGCCTTGGGTGGCTGATGGTATTTTGCATACAATTTACCCCCGGTGACCCCAAACTGTCAAGAAACCACTAAGAAGACTTCCCGAATACCATTTTTTCTCAGGATCTGCGAAACTATGGTTCTGTCCGCTCGCAATTCTGGAATTAACATATGGCCATGACCCCGTTGATTGCATTCAGTCTGCGCGACCAAATTGTGGAGCACATTCGCAATGATGTGCTGCGCGGCCGCCTGGCCGATGGCGAACGGCTGAATGAAGCCGAACTGGCAGAACGGTTTGGTGTCAGCCGGACTCCGATCCGCGAAGCACTGCAGCAACTGACCTGCGAAGGTTTGCTGGACGGCAGGCGTAACGCAGGGGTCAAGGTGGCTCGACGCCCCCCGGATTCGATCCGGGAATTAGTAGTACCGATTCGCCGCAGTGTCGAGATTTTTGCTCTGAAGTCCTTTTTTGATACGATTACCGAAGACGACTTCACGAGCTGGAACGTCATCTTAGAGCAGATGCGGATTGCGTGTCTGGCTGGCGATTTTCCGTCAATCTCTGAACAAGACCTCGCGTTTCATCGCGCCATTGTCCGCCGCGCAGGTCAGACCGATCTCGAAGCGATCTGGGCGTCGATTGTGTTCCGCGTCCGTCATCACTTCTGGGAGACGCAACACCGCAACTACGCCGAACCGATTGCCATCTACGACGAGCACATCGCCATCCTGGATGTCTTCCGCGAAGGGGACATCGATGCGGCGGTGGACGCGTTGGCGAAGAATATCGCCTGATGGCGTGCGGCATCGCTGGCAGCCGAAATTCTCAGACTTCGGACGTAATATCCGAAGTCTGATGTCATTTGGGGGGCGTGCCCAATCGCTACGCAAGTCCGCCGAGTCGGGAGGAGGGGGCTCTGTGACCGTAAACCTTTACTTCGCGGGAGCCTTCTCCGACGTCAGCTGATAATCGCCCCCTTTGGGATTATTTTTGACGATTTCCGCGGTCAGTGTCGACTTGGTGTTGTATTGCTCGGGGATCAATTCCCGCAGATTCGAGCCGGGATCCGATGTGGGCCCACCATTTGACTCACGGGCGGAGATTTCCACCCGTTTGGGCCCCGGTGTGACGTCCAGCTGATACTTGCCATTGATGATTTCGCCACCGTATTGCCGCGGTGAGTCTCCCTTCGAGTCCACGAAGACAATCTGACCTCGGGCGAGCGGCTTCTGGTCGAAGGTCACCGAACCCGAGACAAGGGTCTTGGCAGGCCCCACTGTCGCAGGTTGCCCGCAACCAGCCAGGCCCCAGACGCAGGCGACAGCGTAGACGAACACATGATGAGTCGGAATGTGCTTCAACATTTACCTCACGAATCACAACGAAGGACCAAGGGACGAAACATCCTGCAGGAAGCTCGCGACAGAACGACCAATCTGTGGATTAGTATTCGCCGACGACGTTTCCATCGTTGCGTGCGCCCAGCCACTTAAACGTCGCCGTGTTGACATTCGAAGAAAAGAACCGCACGCTGCCGTCGGCCATCACGCCGTGCGCGCCACCGATATGGTAACTGCGGAAATATTGAATACTGGATCCAGAGCCGTTGGCACCTGCCACACAGGGCGAGATGGGCTTGCTGACACAACTGATGTGACAGTCAGGCTGATCGGTATTGGGAGGATTCAGAGTGCTGACAAACACGGTACCGCCGTAGTTGTCCCAATAGGTCCCTCGCCAGTCGTTCTGGTTCAGTCCCAGGCCCGTTGTGCTCGCATCGGGCTGGAGAATCATCTCGCCCACCATCAGGGTGTTGGAGACTCCGTCTACCAGATCGCGAATTCTGGTGCGCGACTGTGAATAGAACATGCCGTCCAGGGCCAGGCCGCTGCCGACATTGAAGTGCGTGGTGCCCGAGGCCACCGCCAGATAGTTGCCCTGAAAGCCCAGCGAGGTCGAGTAGGTATTGATTTTGGGGTTCGCCGGGTCTGAGGGGCACATCAACACAGGGATGACCGTTTTGATGCCAGGCCAATTCCAGGATGCGGTCGCTCCACCCGTATTCTTGCCATCGAAATAGGGCGAAATCAGGTTGTAGAGGGGTTGTTGATCGAGATAGGGCAGAATCATTTGCATCCAGCAGATGCGATTCGTCGGGTTGGTTGTTCCCGGATCGGCTGACCACATGGCGTAGCCCACGCCCCCCGGGGGAAATAAGGTCATCGTGTCGTGGTAGTTGTGCAGGGCCAGACCGAGCTGCTTGAGGTTGTTCTTGCACTGCGAACGGCGGGCCGCTTCGCGGGCCTGCTGCACTGCGGGCAACAGCAATGCAATCAGAACGGCGATGATCGCAATGACCACCAACAGTTCAATCAGCGTAAATCCTCGTTTGTGTTGCATGACAGCCTCTTCTGAAAGACGCGGAAATCAGTCGAGTGACAATAAAAAAAGAGCAAAGAGCATAGAGTGATGCTGGTATCAGGATATCTCGAATAGTGAATAAAGTACAAGTGACAAAGATCACCAGATGGTCTGCAGTACGCTGGCACGCTGTCTCGGTGATGAATGTTCGACGCGACGTTTTCAAAGGTGAGCGGTGCCCCGCGTTGAGGCCCGGGGGGGGGGCCGAGCGGTTACAGAGTTGCGTTCACGATTTCCAATCGATGAACCATCGAGTATCGTCAGGCGACAATCCGTTGACCGATCGACATCATCTGAACAGGATTTCGCGCCATGCTGTCCAGCCTGCAATCGTCCCACAGTTCAATCAAACAGAATTCCCGGCCAGGTGCCGGACGATCGCTGACCGGGCGACTCACCTGTCTCGTCTCGAGTCTGGTGATCGCGGCCTTGGCCTTTACCCTGAATGTCTGGGGCGATGAGAAAGTCTCTGCGGACCAGTCGGCGGTCAAGCACCGAGTCATGATCTGCGAATACGGCAGCGCCGCGCGGCGTTTGATCGAGATCGCCCCCGATGGCAGCGTGACCTGGGAGCACAAGTTTCCCTCGCTGGCCGTCGTGTTCCGCATGCTGGGTGAGGACCAGCTGGTCTTCGCTGACGGGGGAGTCCCGACGGGGATTCAAGTCATCGACAAGGATCACAAAGTCGTGTTCGACTATCGCTCCAAGTGCGAGCAGATCCTGGGCTGTGACGTTCTGCCCAATGGCAACTTCCTGATCGCCGAGCAGGGGCCTTGTCAGGCCGTCGAAATCACCCCAAAAGGTGAGGTCATCTCGACGGTGAAACTGCACACCACAGAAAAGGCGGCTCATCGCCAACTGCGTTGCCTGCATCGCGTAGCGAACGGGCATCTGCTGGCCGCGCATGAAGCCGAAGGGGTCGTCCGGGAATACGACGCAGCCGGTCAGATCGTCTGGGAATTTCCCGGCATCCCGAATGTGTTCGAAGCAATACGATTGGCCAATGGAAATACGCTGATCGGTTGCGGCACCGACAAACGCATCATCGAAGTCACTCCGGATAAGAAGATTGTCTGGGAACTGACCGCCGCCGATGTTCCGGAACTCAACCTGACCTGGATGACCAGCCTGCAGGTCTTGAAGAACGGGAACATCGTGGCCGCGAATTTCCTGCGCGGCCAGGAAGGCAAGGGGGCTCATGCCTTCGAAGTGACACACGACAAGGCGAAGAAAATTGTGTGGAAGTTCGATGATCACAAACTGGTAAGATCAATCACGATGGTCCGCGTACTTGATGACAAGTAACGTCGCGGCGTGTTAATCCGAGCAAAGCAGGGTGAGTGAATTGACCTTGTTCAGGCGGGGGTTAGTGCTCTGTCAAAGCTGACAAGCGGGGTGCCACTGGATCTGCCAGGGCTGTGTACGTGTCAGATGACACCTGGCAGTGGCCGTTCCAGTGGCACCCGATGCCTTAACCCATTTGATACCGTTCAAACGGCCGGTCACAGGGGGTGCCGCGTGTCAAATACATTTCGCGGGCTTCCGGCGCAATGATCACCGAGAAGACCGTTTCCCAGAAGCCGTGGGTGGTCATGTTGTTGGGGTGGCGGCAGATCGACTGCGGGTACCCTTCATGATCGCGGAGGGCCGTCTGCAACTGGTCCAGCGACCAGTCGGCTCCGGCGGGTTTCTCCAGCAGGTGGTCGATCCGTGCGAGCCGCGGGCGCGATTGAATCAGTTCGGGATAGCCGGTCGTCGCGGCAGCCAGTTCCGGGTGCCGGGCATGATTGGTGTGCGTCACGATACCCCCGCCGGCGTCGCGTAGCACATAGACCTGATCGATGGTCACCTCCAGGTTTGCCGGGCCTTGCGGTGTGGTCATCATGATGTTCGCCGGGATGGCGCGTTCCGCACGGCTGACAGCGGTTACGGCCCCTTCCAAAGAATCGGCTTCCAGGATGCCGCGCGCTGTGAAGTAATGGGGGACTCCAAACTTACGAGAGGGCGCCGGCAGCGTATTCAGGCAGATGCCGATGCCGGCGGAATTGAAGCCGATATAGGCAATCAGGCCCGCCTGGGTCACCGTAGTGACGGCCGGTTTACCTGCGGGACGCCGTGTCAGCACCAGTGTGAATGGATCCAGGAAGGGATCATTGTCCCAGTTCTGGGCGACCACCCGTCCGAGACCGGCGACGTTGGCCAGCGAGAACGAGGTGCAGCCACCCTCGTCGGCCTGCAACTGGTTCCGCACCTGCAGCAGCATCATGTCGGCCAATGTCACCCCCGCGGCTTCGGCCGTGCCGCGCAGTTCTTCGACCAGATCGGGTGCATAGCCCTCGGCCAGCTTGATCGATGTCTCTGCAACGGCCAGGGCTGAGGCTCGCGAGACTTTCAACGTGCGGTTGACTTGCTGCAGAGCCACTTCGCAAAATCCGCGCACGAGATCGCGAGCTCCTTCGCCGATCTGCCGCCCCAATTCGCGGGGCGTGCCGGAGACGGTGAGTTCCATGTAGCGCTGTGTCGACGTCATTCTAAACTCCTGGTGCTCTAAAACAGTTTGAGGCTGCATCTTGCCGGGAATTTGGCGTTTCGACAAGGATAGTCGTTGAACTGTCGTTGGACCTGGATGTCAGGAGCACACGAAAGGGAGGACGAGACCCCGCCGAACTATTTGGTCTGGCGACTCCCGCGCAACTGAACGGCTCGGCAGCAGGCGGGCGCTCCCTCGATAACTCGCATCCAACTTCCAGCTCAATCGTTGTGCAAGTACCAGTTCAAGTCTGATCGAGTCGTTTGACCTGCCACACGCGGGCGACCATAGTCGCGCGGCAGGCGAGGCGATAGCATGATCACGAACAGACAGTCGCATGATCACGAAGGCGGTTCGGCAATCCCCCCAGAACGAGGAACAATATGGGCCACTCGTTGAGATTCGCAGCGTGTTTCACTCTCTCCATTCTGGCGATGTCTCCGACGCTGCCTGCGGCTGACACTGCCGAGCAGATTCTGGCCAAAGCCAAGGGGGTGTTGTCACAGGTGGAAGGCGACATCCCGCTGGCGGGATTGCGCGAACCGGTCGAAGTCTTACGTGACCGCTGGGGCATTGCACATATCTATGCCAGGAATACTCCTGATCTGTTCTTCGCCCAGGGATTTATCGCGGCCCAGGATCGGCTGTTTCAATTGGATACCTGGCGCCGGATCGGGCTGGGCGAAATGGCCGCCATCACCGGTGAGCAAGCGGTTGAAGGGGACCGATTCGCCCGGTTGCTGCTCTATCGCGGTGACCTGCAGGCGGAATGGAAGAGCTATTCCCCGGACACTCAAGAGATCGCGACCGCCTTCACCCGCGGCATCAATGCCTTCATCGACCACGCGGAACACAAGCTGCCCATCGAGTTTCAGATCCTGGGCTATCGGCCACAGAAGTGGCAGCCCGAGGATATCCTCAGCCGGATGTCGGGCATCATCATGTCGGGCAACTGGCAGCGTGAAGTGGCCCGGGCACGGTTAATTGCCAGAATGGGATTGGACCAGGCGCGACTTGTTGCGCCGACCGATCCCGTGCGCGAGTTCGCCCCGGCGCCTGGACTTGACCTCCAGGCGATTTCGCCGGAAATTCTTCAAGGCTATCTCGCCGCGACCAAACCGTTGAAGTTCGATCCGTTGCCCACGGAAAGTAATAACTGGGTGGTGGACGGCACGAAGTCGGTTTCGGGAAAACCACTGCTGGCCGGCGACCCGCATCGCGCGC
>CAZQUW010000046.1:0-14042 GCA_964596215.1 uncultured Planctomicrobium sp.
AGGGTGCCACTGGCTCTGTCTACTCGGCCTGCTTCATCTTCCTATTCACACACCCTTCGCCTTTCACTTTTCACACCTCACCCTTCACTCTTCCCTCAGTGCGTTGCAGGACCGCAAAATCCAGGCTCGCACGGGCAGAGCCGGTGGCACCCTCTCCCCAGCAAGAGTTGATCCAGCGCTAACTGGCACTCGGCGGTGCTTCGAACATTTCTGCGATCACTTCTTCGAGCGGACGGTCGTGAACGCCCACATCTTCGATCGCATAAGCCGACAGGATCGCCCCGAGTGCTTCCGGAACCTTCTGACGGGGGATGCGGATCTTGACTCGCGGCGGTTGGACGTCGAACACTTCGCCGAAACGGGCCAGATCTGAGGGAACTTCGTTCGCGAATTGCAGTTCCAGAACTTTGTGCGTGCTGAAGCGGTCGACGATTTCTGCCAGCGGGCCGTTATGCTGGATCTTGCCGTGATTGATGATGATCGCGCGCTGACAGAGTGCTTCGACATCCTTCATGTAGTGGCTGGTCAGGACGACCGTCACTTGCTGTTCTTGCTGATAGAACTTCAAAAATTCCTGAACGCGGCGTTGCGACACGACATCCAGGCCAATCGTCGGTTCATCGAGCAGGAGCACTTCGGGGCTGTGCAGGAGCGCGGCGATCAGTTCCATCCGCATCCGTTCGCCCAGCGACAATTCCCGCACGGGTTGTGAAACCAGGCGTTTGACTTCCAGCAAATCGGTCAGCTCGTCGAGGCGGCGGCGAAAGGTGGCATCATCGATCCGGTAGATTTCCTGGTGCAGACGGAATGATTCCTGGGCCGGCAGGTCCCACCAGAGCTGATTCTTCTGCCCCATCACGAGGGCGAACCGGCGGCGGTAGGCGTTTTCACGTTTCCAGGGAATGTGATCGAGCACGGTCGCCGTGCCGGATGACGGATAAATCAGGCCGGACAGCAATTTGAGCGTGGTGGTCTTACCGGCTCCATTGGGGCCGAGGAAGGCGACCATTTCCCCCTTTTCGATGTCGAAACTGATGTCATCGACCGCCCGCACATCGGTGTGTTCGCGCCGAAAGAGCCCGGTAAAGGCCGCGCGCAACCCCTCGCGCTTGCGATAGACGCGGTAGACCTTGGTCAGATTCTTCAGTTGGATGGCCGGCATGATGAGATTTTAGACACGCGGTCTGCCAGGGGCGAGTCTTGCGGCGTGCAGGACTCTTGATTTTGACGGGTTGATTTTGAGGTTGGTTTAGACGCTCGCCGATGACTTCTTCTGAAGAATCCAGATATCCGTAACTCCATCGGGCCGTGTGACATACGGCTGCCGTGGAACCTGTCTCCGGGAAACTTCGTAGTTGCGGGATTTGGCGAGCTCGACGAATTCATCCGCCTGGTGGCGTCCCGGATCGGCAAACCAGGCCTCACCCTCGGGGGCCAGCATGACATCGAGCAACCCGATGATCGGAGCGTGATTCGCGCGTTCGTAAATGATGTCGCAGCCGAGGATCAGGGGGAACTGAGTGGCCGGCGGGTGTCGCCAGTCGAGGAACACTCCCTGGGCGTCCGGGAAACCGTTCAAGACCGCGTTGGTCAGGGCCAGTCGTACTGAAGTCCGGTCGTAATCACTGAACACGACATCGATTCCCTTCGACAAGCCAGCCAGGCCGGCAAAGCCGATCCCTGCACCGATCTCCAGCGTAGGTAATCCTTTAGGTAGATCAGAGTTGAGGACTTCCAGGCCCATGTCGAAGGCCGTCGGCCAGAGATAGCCCCAGTACGGCATATAACCGTCAGCCTCATGCGCCGCGAGTGTTTCGGCCGTATCCAGCAGTGCATCCGGGTTGGCCGGGCGAATCACGCGAAACTTGTGATGTTCAATCGACAATTCTCTTTGTTCCCAGTCTCCGGCGAGCTCGGGGAGTTCGTCGGGGGGGAACGGCTGGAGATATTCAAGTTCCGGACGTAACTGCATAATGAGGAAGTCTCGACGGCAAGATCTCAGGATTCCAAACTGCTCAGGATAATGGAGATTGGCTGGTATGAGAATGAAGCCGACCAGAGATTCATGATGCACGATCTTGGCGGGCAGGATCTGGAACCGGCCTGAGTACGGTGGCACACGCGGACCGCAACAACGGGTGTTGCGGCGTTCTCGATAACGAGGTGATGTTCGAAATGCAGCATTCTGACTCGATGACCGTGCTTGCCCGGAACCGCGACGCTGAGTTCGCAGCACCGGCCCAGCCCCTGCGTAAGAGTTGCGGCCTGCTGGCTGCCTGGAGCACTGTGGGCTGGCTGTTGCTCAGCAGCACCGCGTGGGCCGTGCCGCTCGATCAACTCCCCCTGGATCGCTGGGCGAAGTTGCGTGAAGCCGAACGCTATCAGCTGCAGGTTGCGGAAAAATATTACCGCGAACAAAACTGGAAGGTGGCGCTCGCCGAGTATGAAAAATTCCTCTCGCTGCATGAAAAGAGCGAAGGGGCTCCGTACGCGCAGATGAAGTGGAGTCAGTGCCAGGTCCAGTTGCGCAAGCTGAATACCGCGATCAAGGATGGCTTTCAGTCGGTCGTGGATTACTGGCCCGATTCTCCGGAAGCCATCGCGTGTTCGTATTTCATTGCGCGCACCTATAAAGACATGGGCGAAGCCAAGAAGGCCAAGCAGGCCTACCTGGCAGTGGTGGCCAAGAACAAGACTCATCTGGCGTCCGTTTATGCGCGCACAGATCTGCTGGATATCGCCCGGCTGGAGGGTGATCAGGTGCGACGGATGGCACTCTGGCGCGAGTTGACTTACGACGTCAAACGTGACAATGAGACGAATGGGGTCTGTGCCGAGGCGTCGCGCCAGCTGGCCGTGCATTACTTCTACGCCGGATCGTTCGATGAAGGCCAGAAGGCCCTGGCCACGACGTACAACGAACAACAGCTTCCCTATCATGCCATGTATTATGCCCGCGGCCCGATTGCGGAGTTAGTCGCCAAGCCCGAAACCAAGCCGATTGGAGACAAGCTGGCCGATGCGGGTGAAGCCTTTATGAAGGGGCTGGTTCCTAAGGATATCACCGCCCCGGCAGACAAGGCGAAGGCCCGCGAGTGCTGGTTCTATGTCGCTGATTTTGAAGCGGCTGCCAGGCGACCGGAAAAAGTGCCGGCGGTGTACGAGCAGATCATCAAGACGTTTGGTGTCGACGATGAAATCCTCGGCCGGCTGGCGGCATTCTACAAGGGTGAGAACCGTCGCGACGAAGCACGCAAGGTCTACGCCCAGTTTAAGGATCCTCTGGAAGGCCAGTCGCAGATTGCTTACAGCTTCCGCGAGGAACAGAAGTGGGACCCGGCCATCGCGATTTACCGGACGCTGTCGAACCAGGATCAGAAATCGCCACATCGCTGGAAGAGCGAAATGGCCCTCACCTATCGCTATGCTCAAAAGTGCGATGAAGCGGTCGCCGCTTACCGCGAGCTGATGCAGGAAAATGCCGAGAAGGCGAGCGACTGGGAATGGCAGATCGCCTGTACCTATCGCGATTTCCATCGCTGGCAGGATGCCATCAAGGCCTTCCGCCAGACCGAGAATTTCCCGGAAGCCTACAGCCAGATGGCCAGTTGCCATCGTCAACTGAAGGAGTACAAGGAGGCCATCAGTCTGTACTATCAGATGATCGGCAGCCATCCGCCGTCAGCCCCGTGGGCTCTGCTGCAGGTTGGGTATACTCAAGAGCAGGCCGGCGACAAAGAGAAGGCCATCCGGGCCTTCCAGCAGGTCTGTGCGAAGCACTCCAAGACCGGCCAGGCCAGTGAAGCCCATGCTTACCTGCAGGACAAGTTCAAGATTAACGCCACACTCGGCGGGGATACCGCGGAAGCAGAGAAATAAGCACAGCGATGCGTGCCGAAAAACACCCCGCAAGGCCAAGCTTTGCGGGGTGTTTTGGTTTGGTTGCGGGATGTAATTATCCTGCAGATTCCACGCTTATGAAGCACGGCAAAGGTGTGCTTAAGCGGGCGGAGTTTCCAGCCGTTGCAGCAGATCGCGGATGACGGCTTCTGCTTCCAGCTTCTCGTGCAACCAGCGGTCTCGCGTTTTCTGCCAGTTCTCTTCTCGCGCCAGAATGACGGATTGCTCTTCACGGAACTGACCTTCGCGCACCGTGAGCTCTTCGTCACGCTTCGCGATCCACTCGGCAAATGACTGTTGTTCTGCCCGGAATTCGTCGCGCTGCTGCAGTACAGACCGATGGAATTGTTCCAGTTCCTGGCGATGTCGTACCAGCGTTTCGCGTGCCTGGCGGTAGTGATCGGACAGCGCGTGCTGCGAGATTTCGATGCGTTGCCGTGCCACATCGGGACCAACGGCCTGGGCCAGTTGTGCACAGGCTTCTTCGACGGCCAGCCGCATTTCCATGGTTTTGCGATTGGTTTCTTCGAGTTCCAGCCGCAATTGCTCCAATCGTGATTGACGGGCATCAAGGTTCTCGGCATTCAGCCGCAGGATCTCGTTCTTGCGTTCGAGTTCGGCCTGCTGCTGCCCGCGAACCATATGCCAGTCACGCTGGTCGGCTTCCAGTCGCTGACGCTCCTGCAGCAGTCCGTCCACTTCCGCTCGACGCGCCTTGCCGATCAGGACCTGCTGGCGTTGCAATGCAGCATCGCGTTCTTCGAGCTGCAGGCGATAACGAATCAGCTGACTGCGGCGCAGTTCAAGCTGGGTCTCGGTGGCGGCGAATGCGGATTGTGTCCGCTGTCGTTCGGCATGGAACGCCGCTTGTCCGGCCTCGAATTCGCGCCGCAGCTTCTGCAGATGATCTTCCTGGAACCGGATGCGGTTCAACAGCAAGCTGCGTTCCTGCTGGATTTCAGCGAGCTGTCCCTCTTTGACGAGCCGAAAATGTGCCTGCTCGTTCTGCAGTTGCAGACTCTGCTGATCAAGTTCTTGTTTCAGCCCCTGTCGTTCCAGCTCCCATTCTTCGCGCCAACGCGCCTGAATGGTTTGCAGGTCGTGCTCCTGGGCCAGCAGTTCGGCCTTACGGGCCTGCATTTCGTGTTCGAGTTCCAGGCAGGCTGCTTCACGTTGCTCACACGCGGCATCGCGCTGCAACAATTCCGCGTCGCGCTCCTGCAGGACAGCTTCGCATTCCGTCGCCCACATGCGGATCGCTCGACGTTCCTGATCGAGATCGGCGAGTTGGGTATTGAGACGCTGTTCGCGCCGTTCGAGATCGGCGTAGCGATGTTGCAGATGCTCGGCAATTTGTCGCGCCTGCAACAGTGGATCGCCCAGCGGCAGATCGGTGCGCAACGGGGCCGCGGAGACAGGTGCGGCGTAGGGCTCCTGAATCACGTCATATTCATCGCCTGCCCGGCCTAAAGGAGGCGCGACAGATTCTGAACTGCTCAGAGGATGAGGCGGATCGACTCGCCACCCCTCGCGGTGTGCAAACGCACTGACGCCGTCAAGTGCGGGGTGAATCCCTCCACTCGAAGGCGTCTGGCGAGTCGTCTGGCGAACATCGCTCATTCCGGGAGTCCTTTCCCTGGCGAGCTATCCAATAAAGAAACCACATCGAACTGGCAGGGGGCGGTGCTCAGATCAAGTCGCCCAATTCATTTGGACGACCGAAAACACCGGCAGCAACCTAACCCAGGTGCTTGTTCAATGACGTAGCCAAGCGGTCTTTGGGGGTCACGCCGACGAATTTGTCGACGATCTGACCACCCTTGAAAATCAAAACGGTCGGAATCGAACTGATGTTGTAGTTCGTGGCAATTCCGGGGTTGTTGTCGGTATTTACCTTGCCAATCCGGACTTTGCCGGTGAATTCCGTCGCCAAGGCATCGATGGTTGGTGCCAACATGCGGCACGGATTGCACCACGGAGCCCAAAAATCAACCAATACCGGCTCGGAGCTCTTCAGGACGTCAGCATCAAACGTCGCATCACTGAATTCTAATACGCCTGCACCTGCCATGTTCACTGCCTCCGCCTACACTGGATGAACCGTACCGCGGGCCACCGAACGGGTTTCCGTTCCGCGACCAAACGAGGTTGATCAGTTTTTAAAAATGCACCTTATCTCGCTTGAGACTCAGTGGCTGATGGTAATCTCTGAAGCTGCGGAATTATAGGAAAGTCAGAAACTCTGTCAATGTGGCAGTCTTCCCCGATGGAAACGGGTGAGGACGGCGCGAATGCTCCACAATCTACTTCGATGCCCCTGTGACGCGAGAAGTGACAGCCGGATTTAGGAATCCTGCGCGGGGCCCAGGCATTGCAGTTCTGAAGTCCGCTGATCCAGTCAATCATCTCCTGACTGTGAATCTTCGTTATCTCCGTTACATCGTGCCCAATCGGCAAATCGCATATGTCTTGCCACCTTTCCAAGTCCCCCTGAGGGGAATTCAGTTGGCAAGTTGACTTCCAGGTTACTCGACATAAGTTTCCAGTACGGAGCAGGGCAGTCGGTGGCATGCGCGTGTTTTTGACAACTTATGCACATGTTGCCCGCTGTCCGGAGACTGCACCGCATACCCACACTCGAAGGTCGACCTATGCGTTCTGTAATGCCGCACAAGCGAAGTCGAAAAGGCATTATTCTCGTCTACGCCGCGTTTTTGATGGTTGTCGTACTGGGCTTCGCCGCCCTGGCGATTGACATCGGCTACATTGCGCTGACGAAAGATCAACTGCAGAATGCCGCGGACGCGTCCGCTCTGGCGGGAGCGATGCGCATGAAGGATGGACCGGCCACGGTTCGCTCCGCTGCCATCGACATTGCTTCGCGGAACTATCTCGGTCAGAAAACCGTGTCGATCACCGATTCCGATGTCGAATTGGGCATGTATGACATCACCACGCGCACATTCACAGCCAATGAGACGGCGGCGAATTCTGTCCGGGTGACGACTCGCGCGGTTGATAAGCCGCTGTTCTTTGCGCCTGTCATTGGCCATCGAACATTCACCAAACAGGCTCAGGCGATCGCCATTATCAATCCGCGCGACATCGTCTTCTGCATCGACTTGTCGGGTTCGATGAATGACGATACCGAGCCCTGCTGGGCCACCGAAACCATCGACCTGGAATATGCCGGGCAGGGTTACGGGAACGTGGGGACAAATTTGATGAATAACCTCTATTCCGACCTGGGGTTCGGTTCGTTTCCGGGAACGAGCCAGTATATCGGACAGGGTCTCAGCGGCATCACCAACGTCCAGGCTGCCTACTACAATATGACAGTGAACGGGGGACCGCTCACTGCTTCCAGCATTCAGTCGACCTACAAAATTCTCTCGTCAGATTCGCAAGCGACACGGAAGACTAAGGCGTATAAATGGATCATTGACAAACAACTGGCCGTCATCATGCCCAATGCCCGGCCAACTCCATTGTCCACCAACGCGACTTCGCTCGCGTACTGGACGACCTATCTCGATTACGTCATCTGGCCCTACACGCGGAGTGGCACTGCCTACCCCCCCAGCCAGGACTCGGACCGCATCACCGGGCTGAACAACCCGAATAATGCCAACTACCCAGGGACGGCCAGCAATCTGCCTGACAAATACCGGAATGTCGTTGGCTACCGGACTTACACGCAGTACCTGCTGGACTTTGGCCGCGATCGAACTCCAACCGTCTCCAATTCGACGAACTCCGACCCAACGCTCGTGAAGACCGAGTTATCCATGTCGAACACGGCGTGGTGCCGCAAGGTGACCGAGACGACCGCCGCGGGTAACTTCACGTTCCCCCCCCGCGAGCAGCCGATGCATGCCGTTCGCCGCGCGGTCATTGCCGCTCTGAAGGTTGTGGAAGACCAGAATGCGTCGCTGGCGCCAGACTGGTCGGATAGCGTATCGATCGTCTCGTTTGATGCCATCGATAGTTATCACGCCCCAATCTTGCAGCAATCCCTGACCCGGGACTACCGGGGCACCATGCAGAAAGCCGCCAATCTGCAGATCGTGGCCGACATCGGATCATCCACGGCTACTGAGCACGGCATCATTATGGCACGAAACCATCTCAAAACGGCCGCACAGGGTGGTGAGGGGCGAACATATACCAATAAGGTCATCATCCTCCTGACTGACGGTGTGCCGAATATTTACTCGTCGAGTTTGTCGACGGTGGGCAATTATATCTCCGCGAATCCCAGTTCGAATTACTACTCGAATTCAACTGGTAATCTGCCCTATAACTCCGTCTTGATGCAGGCCGCGCAGTCCAAAGGGACCTCATTGCAACTCTTTCCCGTAGGGACTGGAATGGGTGCCGATTACAATTTCCTTGATCGAGCGGCTCGAATCAATGGCACCGCAGTGAGTGGGCAGGCGCCGCGTGGCTCGGGGAATCCGGCCAGCTACGAAGCCATATTAACGTCGATCTTCGAGAACATCATTAAGGGTGGGCGAGTCCGTCTGGCACACTAAGGTTGCCGAAGCCTTTGATCCGGTTGAGGGGCAACGGCGATCCGAACTGCACTGACGGTGAAGGACTCCCTGTCGGGTCCCCGCCATCCAGATGGGACCAGCGACGATTTATCTCGTCGCTGGTCTTTTTAGTTCCCCGCGCGGAATTCGCCGGCGTGACGCAAGGCTCCGGACGACAACTTTGCGGCCCCGCGCGTGCAGCACCTGCGAAGTGCATGATGACAGGCATTCGGTCGCGTTTTGAGCTTGCCACTGCGTTTAGTACGGCCCTTCGTCGTCATCATCTCCCGCGGGCAACGAAGGTGTCTGCCGGGCAAACGGCAGCGTCTCGGCAGGTAGCTCGAGCAGCAAGTCGCCCCAGTTCTCCGGCAGGGGGGCCGTAATGGTGACTGCATCGTAGCGGACCGGATGAAAAAACGTAATCTGCCGCGCGTGCAGGGCAATGGGATTGAGCGTCGGGTCGGCTGGTGCCGGATCGATCAGCAGTTGTTGTGCTCCATATTGCACATCGCCCAGGATATGCCACCCGCGCGAAGCCAGTTGCACCCGAATCTGGTGCATCCGTCCCGTTTCGATCTCAATCTCCAGCAAGGTCCCCAGCGGGGTCGGACCGGCGATCCGGTAATGCAACACCGCCTGCCGAGCCCCCGGGGTTTCCGGTGGTACGACATGGACGTGGGCCTTGTCCGGTTCCTTCAGTAGCCAGTCACTCAGGCAACCTTCCGGCTGCTCGGGCCGATGAGTCGTAATGCCCCAGTAGATCTTTCGCACCCGGCGTTCGCGAAATTGCTCGGCCAGGCGTCCGGCCGCTTTGGAGTTCCTCGCAAACAGAATCACCCCCGAGACCGGTCGGTCCAGGCGATGCGGAATCCCCAGGTAGACGTTCCCCGGCTTCTGATATTTCTCTTTCAGAAAACTGCGGACTTGCCGCTCCAGCGTGGCAATGGCCGGATCGTGCGCTCCCAGGGTCAACAGCCCCGCCGGCTTGTTGATTGCCAGTACAGGACCATCCTCGCAGAGGATCTGCCAGGCGAATGGAAATTCGGGAGGAACTGCAGGCGGAGATTCAGACACGAGACGCGATCATCCAAGCGGAACGGGGATACAAATCTATGGATCGCGATCATAGAACAGCGAACCCGGTTTGTCAGCCAAGTGTGGCGTTGAGTGTTCCGCGTGCCATACGTACTTTCAAATACGTGAGTCTCCAGGAACTGCGATCAAGGCCTCTGATTCCCGCCCCAATGCACACTGCATGCGAAGCGATCAGTCACACTCTCTACTCGAATCCCATCGCCTTGTACTTGTCAAAATCCAGTGTATTCGTGGACTTCACAGCCGCGATGGCTCCGAAGGCCAGCATGACTTTACGCGCCCCCGAACTGTCCGGACGATCTCGTTCGACCAGGAGTATGCCCCCCGAAATCATGAAGTTGATAAAGGGAACCGTCTCCTGATAGGTCGTGACGATGATGCCCTCACGGGGTATCGTCTGTGGCCACTCGCAAAACAACTGTCGCCAACAATCAGCGTTGTCCATACAAATCTTTCAGTTCCGGATCGGACGATGCCGCCCCAGGCAGACGCGAATGCAGCCTGACCTGGTAGCTCATCCCTCATATATACATAGTTCGACAACGCACCCGAGGAGGGTTCTATCTGTTGTCGAATTCTGCAATTCTTACAAAACGAGTTTCGAGCCGGAAGATTTCCTCAACTCATATTGCAGCGTCTGAATGTGATTTGTATTCTTCCGCCTCCGCTCAGCAAATCTTCTTGCAGTCATTCAAATCTTTAGTTTTCCACCGCAAAAAAACTCGCCCGACACCAAATTCGCTTCGCGATGGTGCTGTACGACGTTCGTCAGTCCTTTCCTCAGCAATCAACTTCGAAGTCTGGTTCGTCATTGAGTTCTCAATGTCGGCCCCCCCATCCTGTCACACTTCCCCACAATCTTCATTTCTCTACAAGTCGCAACTGACTGCGGGCCATTCCCACGGTGAGCTGGCCAAATCTTCCTGCCTAGGGTTGATCATTGGTGGCGACAGTTCTTGATCTTACGGAGGCATTCCATAATGCAGAAGCTCTCGGTACAGGCCGGCAAGTGGCGCAACACGGTGCTGCTGGCAAGTGTCCTGGTGGCCGTTTGTGGCTGTAATGGCATGAACGGATACGTTAACAACCGAGCAGGAAGTGCCTACTACCGTCGTGGCCACTATGCCATGGCACGGCAGGAATTCCAGCGGGCGGTGGCCAACGACCCGAACAATCCAGACTATTACCACAACCTCGCGACTGCCTTGAAAAAGGAAGGCGATTACCAGGGGGCCGAGCAAGCCTATCGCCAGGCACTGACGGCTGATCCGGCACACCAGCCCTCCTATCACAGCCTGGCCATGCTGCTCAACGAGCAAGGCCGGGGGACGGAAGCCTCGACCCTGCTGACTGCCTGGGAAGAGACCCAACCTTACAATGAATCAGCCCACATCGAGAGTGCCTGGCTGAGCCGTGAGCAGGGGGACTACGCCGGTGCCGAAACCAAGCTGGCCCAGGCCCTGCGGATCAATCCCAAGAATCACATCGCTGCCAATCAGCTGGCCCAGGTCTATCAGGACTCCGGTCAGAACGAACGGGCCGTGGCCATGTATCAACGGTCACTCAACCAGCGCTGGTATCAGCCGGAAGTGCAGTCACGGATCGCGACTCTGAAAACGCGTAATCCCGGCATTGCCGACAGTGACCCGCAACTGGCCCTGCTGCTGCAGGATAGTTACACCCAGGATCAGTCGACGATGGCCTACCAGCCACCGATGATGAGCACCGTCTCCAACGGCATGGTGGTCCAGGGTGCCTACCCCGGAACCTATCAGACGTCGTACCAGATGGCTCCCACCGATACTGCCCAATGGATGCCCGCTTCGACCACGTTGCCGGTGGCCATGGGAACCCCCGTTGCCGGCCCAGCTCCAGTGACGGGTGCCCCGATTACGAACGCTCCGGTTTATACCGAAACACAGCAGGCCATGACGCCGCTCACGCCAGCGGTTGATCCAGCCCATGCTCACACGAGCGACTTACCGGTGGAAACGCCACACTAAACAGTGGCCTGGCAACACCGTAGCCTGACTCTCCAGAGTCGGGCGATCTTCGCAAAACACGGAGATCGCCCGACTCTGGAGAGTCAGGCTACAAGCATTTGATGGGGATTCGTCCGCTGCAAGACGTGGTGTGAATGACGCCGGATTGCCCGCGACGACTCCTGAGCACTCGATCAGTTGCACCTGCTGTTGCCCGATTTTTCACATCGATCTACAATTCGGCCCAGTTATTTTGAGGGGACTCGTTCCAGGGATGGAGCGACCAGGGATGGTTTGGACTGTTCAGCAAGGAGGGCTGCCGTGGCTCAGATGATTCGCCATTGCGTGTGGGTGATTCTCGCCTCGGGCATCGTGTTCTTTTTGAACCTGGGGGTCCCCCAGCTCTGGGATGAAGACGAACCCAAGAATGCCGCGTGTGCTCGCGAAATGCTGGAGCGGCACGACTGGGTCGTCCCGATGTTCAATTACGAACTGCGGACCGCCAAACCGGTGCTGGTCTACTGGTTTATGATGACCGCCTACGAGATGTTCGGCGTCTCTGAGTTCGGGGCACGGTTCTGGTCGGCGATCCTGGGGATTGGCACGTGCCTGCTGACTTATGGCATGGGGCGTCGTCTGTTTCACCCCACGGTCGGACTGTGGGCGGCACTGATGCTGGCGGCCGCATTGATGTTTGGTGTGGCATCCCGCGCCGCGACCCCCGACGCACCGTTGATCTTCTTCAGCACTTTGTCCCTGGCGATCTTTGTGTGGGGCCTGCCCCAGAGCGCTCTCGCACAGCGGTTGAACGGGGCTCCGCAGACAGCGACGGGGCTCGCCACGGGATCGCCCTATGCGGCACTGCGAAAACACTTGCCGCAATCGTGGTGGACGTACATCGGAGTCTATACCGCGATGGCCATCGCAGTATTAGCGAAGGGCCCCGTCGGCGTTGCCTTGCCCACACTGATCCTGATGGGCTACCTGTGGGCCGTGGAATTGATGACTCGCCCCACGACCGCGCTGTTTTCCGTGAGTTCGACCTCAGGATCGGCTGCCCTCTGGCAGCGGTGTCGGTATGTGGTGAAGAATCTATCTCCCGTCGCCATCTGGCGCGTCGGTTGGGTACTGCGACCGTTGACCGCAATTGTCCTCGTTGCGGCGATTGCTTTACCCTGGTACGTGTGGGTCAGCTGGCGCACTGACGGGGCTTGGATCGCGGGCTTTCTTGGCAAGCACAACGTCACCCGTTTCATGCAGCCGCTGGAAGGCCATTCAGGGCCTGTCTTCTACTACGTCATTGCGGTCATGATCGGCTTCTTTCCGTGGTCGATATTCCTGCCGCTGGCATGCCTCCGTTTGATTCAACGCCTCCGTGCGGCCCAGTCCTGGACTGCGGGCGATCTATTTTGCTGCTCGTGGGCGACCATTTACATCGGTTTCTTTTCGCTGGCCAGCACCAAGCTGCCGAGCTACGTGCTGCCCGCGTATCCCGCATTGGCCTTGATTACCGCTCGCTGGGCCACCGAATGGCTGGCGGCACCGCAGACCACGTCCCCCATGTTACGACGCTGTGGCTTCCTGAACCTGTCGGTATTTGGATTGTTATTCCTGGTCGGGGTACCGCTGGCCACTGCGCGACTGCTTCCCGGAACCTGGTATCTGGGGTGGGCCGGTCTGATTCCGCTGGTGGGGGGCCTGGTAGCCTATCTCTACGGCGAGCGTCAACAATTCGTACGTGCCGCACAGGCCTTCGGCGCCGCATCGCTGGTGTTCACGGCCTGTCTGTTTGGAATCGTCGCGGTGCAGGTCAATCCCCATCAAACCAGCGCTGCTTTGATGTCTCACATTTTCGATCAATCCCGCAAGCCGCAGATTGCGGCCTTCGATTATTTCGAACCCAGTCTGGCATACTATGCCGGTCAGCCCGTGCAGCGTATCAAGACTCCCGAGCAAGCTGTCGCATTCTTGCAGGATGTTCCCGGTGGCTGCCTTATCATCCGTGACAAGTACCTCACGATTTTCCATGAGGCCCTCGGCCAGAATCTGCAGGTGCTGGATCGTCGCCGGAGATTCTTAAAGGCGGATGACATTCTGGTCCTCACCGCTGACAGAAAATCCCCCGTGCAAGTGAGCGGACCCCATTCGCCGGACGTCAGGCCACCGGCGGACGGGCCTGCGAACCGCACCGCCGCCGCGACAGACGCCACTCCTCGCCGATAGGCCAGCGCGCGGATTCGTCGCTCAATCAAGGGTACGGTCCCCGTCTCAGTGCGGGGCTGAGGCGATGAACCTGATCCCACTGGAGCCAGTCCGTTCGTCCAGAATGGAATGCTTGCGCCCGCTGACGAGGGGCTCTGTCAACGTTTGATCTTGGGATTGGGTGCCACTAGCTCTGCCAGTGCTGCCTGTCATTGGACTCGCGAACAACACTGGCAAAGCCAGTGGCACTCCAATTTTTCGCATTTGACCAGGCACGATCCCCGCCAGTGCTGTTTTGGCGATCGAGTTGGCCACCGGTCACCGACAG
>CAZQUW010000046.1:14142-30316 GCA_964596215.1 uncultured Planctomicrobium sp.
CTGGGTGACTGGGGGCAACATGTCTGATTCTGCCGTGTAAACCAATCGAATTGACTTAACACTCTCTGTCGATTCTGCCGATAGGTACGGTTAGACCGGGAATGCATCGCCTGCGAACGAATGTCTGTTCGCCAGCGACGCTGGCTGAGACAACGCGTTTTGGTTGCTCAGTTTTGTTCAGACAAGCACCCGACTTGCCTGGCCACCTCCCGCTTGCCTGTCGTACTATTCGAGATTGAGGAGTGGCACCGATGGCCATTGCACAACGTTGCCTGTTGTTGGCGGTTCTGTTTGGAACCTGTTACGCCGGACATGGCTGGGCCCAGGATTGCCCGGATTGTCATACCCGAATTCGCTCTCGCGTGAAGATCGTGAATCGCTGTCACCGCTGTCAGCGAGCAACCCCCAATTGCGGTTGCGCGACTCCGATGATCACCCAGCCGCTGATTCCGGCGGCACCGCTGATGGTCCCGCAGACCACGATGCAGCCGGTCTATGAGACCAAGTACTGTCCGCAGCGGGTCGTTACCAACCGCACGGTCGTGGAGACCCAATATCGGGCCGAAGCCTACACAGAAACGGTGCCCATTCAGACGACCGAGAACATTACGGTTGATGAAGGTCACTGGCAGCAGGTCTGGGTCGCGAAACCTGTCACCAAGCAGATCTGCAAGACTGCCTATACGCAGCGGACCGCCTGCCGAACCGTGCCGCAACAGGTCACGCGTGTGATTCCTGAAGTTTCCACGACGATGGTGCCGGTGCAAACCGTGCGCTATGTGGCTCGCCAGACCTGTGTTCCCGCTTGTACCCCGGGCACCGTGGGAACGACGATGGGGGCCTACCCGGCACTGTCGAGTTACCCGATGCCGTCTCCCGCGATCAGCACCGCCTATGCTCCGACACCGGCCTATGATTCGGCGCCCATCAGCAACCCGGTTCCGGAAGCACGCTATCTGGATACCCCAGCTGCCAACAGCCAGCTGGATCGCACCTACACACCGCCCCAGGCCGTGCCCCGCCGCAGCGTGCAACCGACTTCGTATGCCGATCAGCTGGCTCCGCGGGTCAGTGCGGCCGGTCACTTCACCCGACCGGCTCCGTCGGCCGCTGCAGTGTGGCGGGCCAATGGATCAGTGGTTCGCTAAGTCGCACGTCCTGACATTCTCACATTGATCAAGCTACAGCCCGGGGCGTCCATCGCCTGCGGGCTGTGGGCGTTCTTGGGGGCCACATGAAATCGCGGTCGCCTGCGAGGCGTGTCGGCTGCCAGTGACCGATGTTGCCATTTTGCCTCAAAACTGACGAAACAGTTCTCTGCTCGCGATCGTTAGATTTCATGAAATACTGGGTGCGACGGGCCATTGTGAGATCAGGTTCCTCTGGCGTATGGAGCATTCGCAGGAATACAGTCTCTGCAAGACAGATTGTTCCTGCGTTTCTCTACACCCAGAATTTCGGCAGCCTCCATGACATCGTTTGCTACTCCAGATTTTGCCTCGACAAATTGCTCCACCGGCAGCCGACTGCAGTCAATCTGGACTGCACTTTTGCGGCGATCGTCGGGCGGGCTTCGCAAACCCCAGCGCCGGCGACCTGCCGTCTCGCGCACACTGGTTGAGCGGCTGGAATCGCGGTGGCTGCTGACGCAGTACGATGTGGGCCCGGGGATGGCCTATACGTCGATCGGCGCAGTACCCTGGACCGGCCTGCAGGCCGGTGATACGGTCGCGATTCACTATCGCCCCGAGGCTTATCACGAAACCATCCTGATCTCCGGGAACGGCACCGCCGACGCCCCCATTCGCGTGATGGGAATTGCCGGACCGAATGGCGAACGGCCGATTATCGATGGCGAGGATGCCGTCATCAATCACGCGTCCGACTATGTCTACTCGGCGATCCCGACCCGTGGTCTGATCACGATCAGTCCCAACTCGAGCTTCACCTGGGGCGACAAGCCCTCATATATCGAGATCAGCGGGCTGGAAGTGCGGAATGCTCATTTGGGCAACTCGCTGATCCGACCGGACAACTCGACGGTCGCGTTTCTGGCCAATGCTGCCGGAATCTACATCGAACGGGGCGAGCACATCACGATCCGTGATTGCGAAATCGATCACAACAGCAACGGACTGTTCGTGGCATCGGGCGATGACGAGGCGACTCAGTCGCGTGAGATCCTGGTCCAGGGCAACTACATCCACGATAACGGCAATGTGGGCAGTGACCGTCAGCATAACGTCTATACTGAAGCCATCGGGATGACGTTTGAAGACAATCACTTCGCGCCGTTACTGCCAGGTGCCGCAGGGAGCAATCTCAAGGATCGGTCGGCCGGGCTGGTTGTGAAGTACAACTGGTTCGAAGGGGGGGCCCATCTGCTGGATCTGGTCGATGCCGAAGGCAGCTCCAACCAGGCGGTGATCGATCCGCGCTATCAACAGACGTTCGTTTACGGCAATGTCTTGATTGATACCGCCGGACCTGGGAACTCGTCGAATCTCATTCATTACGGCGGTGATTCCGGCGACGAATCGATCTATCGCAAGGGGACGCTTTACTTCTACCAGAATACGGTGGTCATCCAGGGTATCCGCAGCGGAGACAACGCCCGCTATTTCACCGACATCTTTCGTTTTGACACCAACGACCAGATCGGTGACATCCGCAACAATATCTTTTATGCGTCTGGCGATCCGGCCAACCCGAATGCGGAAGCCTCCGGCCTGGCCCTGTTTGACGATACGGCTGGCACCGCGTATTTCTCGAACAATTGGATTTCCCCGGACTGGCACATCTGGCGTAACGATGCCACTCCCGCGGGCTCGTCGATTACCGGACTCGCCAGCTTTCTGACGAACGCGGAGAACGATCCCGGCTTTGTGGATCTCGCGAACTTCGACCTGCATCTGACCGACACTTCACCGCTGATCGATCAGTCGGGCCCGCTGGTTGCCGCAGCCGTCGGCCAGCAGGAGCCGACCTCACAGTATGTCGTCCACCAGGCCCATGCCGCGCGCGACGTGATCGGGACAGCCGCTGACCTGGGGGCATTTGAAGGCACGGCCTCTGCGCCGACCGGACCGGGACGCCTGCAGTTTCAAGCGACCACGCAAAGCGTGTTGGAAAATTCCGGAGTCGTACACATCGTTGTGAGTCGAGTCGGGGGCTCGGCTGGTGCCGTTACGGTGCACTACACCACCCTGGCAGGAACGGCCACCGCCGACAACGAGTACACCGCTACATCCGGAACACTGGAATTCGCCGACGGCCAGACCACCGCAGAGATTGACGTCACGATCCTCGACAACCTGTTTTCCGGCTCCAACAAATCCCTGCAGATCCAGCTCAGCGATCCCACCGGCGGAGCCACCCTGGGCGCATCCAGCCTGCTGACGCTGACGATTCAGAATGACGAGCCCGCCCAGGCTGGTCCCTCAACCGTCCAGTTCCCACAGGCGACTTATTCAGCCAGCGTGTCATCGGGGCAACTTGTGATCACGGTTTCGCGCAGCGGTGATCTATCGCTCGCCGGTCAGGTCCATATTGAAACCAAGGGGGGCTCTGCCAAAACCCGGGCCCTCTTCACCAGCATCTCCAGGACGCTCAGTTTTGCCCCCGGGCAACAGTCGCAGCAGGTCGTCATTGAGTTGACGAATCAGCCACTGGGCAAAGGCAAAAAGTCCTTCCAGTTGAAGCTGTCCAGTCCCTCGGGGGGCATCTCCCTTGGACGCCAGGGAAAAGTCGCCCGCGTGACACTGCATGCCTGAACGGGGACGGGCGAAGGAAATCGCAGAGCCACAGAAAAACACCGACTCAACAGGGGGGACATCAGCGGACTTATCGTCGGCTGAATCCTGTTTGGTCTGTGTCGTTCTGTGGCTCAGGTCTTTTGAATGACGCCTTGGCGACCGCAAGAGAACCGTGGTGGCGGGCCTACGAACTGAAGAGGGGCGTTGACAGATAGCGTTCGCCCGAATCGGGCAGAATGACGACGATGGTCTTTCCGGCAGCTTCGGGACGCCGGGCGATTTTCAGTGCGGCGCTCATCGCGGCACCGCAGCTGATACCGGCGATGATGCCCTCTTCTTTGACCAGCCGGCGGGCCATATCAAAGGCTTCTTCGTTGGTCACCAGGGCGACTTCGTCAATGATCGACCGATCCAGAATATCGGGAATGAAACCGGCCCCGATCCCCTGGATCTTGTGAGGCCCGGCATTACCGCCCGACAGGACAGGACTGTCGCTCGGTTCCACCGCGATGGACTTGACCGGCAGTTTTTTCTCGTTTTTCAGATAGCGCGATACCCCAGTAATCGTACCGCCGGTACCGACACCTGCGACGAAATAGTCGACCTTGCCTTCGGTATCATTGAAGATTTCCGGGCCAGTGGTGCGGAAGTGGATCGCCGGATTTGCGGGATTCTTGAATTGTTGCGGCATGTAGTAGTTCGGATCTGCCGCGAGTTCTTCCGCCTTTTTGATGGCTCCCCGCATCCCTTCGGAGCCGGGGGTCAAAATCAGCTGGGCGCCGAACGCCTTCAACATCTGGCGGCGTTCCATCGACATTGTTTCGGGCATGGTTAACGTCAGCTTGTAACCGCGCGCCGCACACACATAGGCCAAAGCAATACCGGTGTTGCCGCTGGTGGGCTCGACCACGTGCATGCCCGGTTTCAGTTTGCCTGTCTCTTCGGCGTCCCAGATCATTGACGCGCCGATACGGCACTTGACGCTATAGGCCGGATTGCGGCCTTCAATCTTGGCCAGTACGGTCGCCGAGAGGCCTTCAGTTAAATGATTAATCCGTACGAGCGGAGTTCGGCCGATCGATTCGGCATTGTCTTTAAATACGGGCATAGCAGGCTCATTCCCAAACAAGTGGATTGACTGAAACTCACATCAGCGCCTGTCGGCAGCCTGGAACCATCACCACCGATTCCAGGCATCCGCTGACCAGGAAAGCTTTTAGGTTGCTGGTGTCGGCGCAATTATGGTGAAAATCTCGCAGCACAGCAACACCGGGATTGCGGCCGCATGTCGATGCGGGCCTGTAAAATTGGAGGACAAACACACTTCGATCAGGAGTCGCCTGACGCGCAACATTCCACCTGCTCGTAATCGCCGGAAAGTAGCGGGGGGGACTGATCGGACCAGCCGGGTGTGGTTTACATTGTGTCGCGAGTGTGTAACACTCGGTACGGATCTTCGGTCTACGACTTCGTGTGAGCATGATTAAGGGAGAAACTCCATCCATGAGATGTTCCGTTCGAATGTTTGCCGTCTTGATCTGTTCCGGCCTCGTGCTCAGCTCGACTGGCCTGCCGGCGGATGAGCCTTTTCAATTTGCGGTAGAATCCAACCTGCGAGCGGGTGTCGCGAAAGTCGATATTACTCCCCCTGCCGAGACGCCGGTGGTGGGGCATGTCCGGCCGACGACGTCCGTCCGCGATCCGATTCGAGCGGGAATCCTCCTGCTGGCGAATGAGCAGACTCGGGCGGCGATCGTGACCCTGGACTTGATCAGTGCGCCGAGTCCCATGGTTGATGCGCTGCGCGATGCGATTGCCGAACCGACACAGACACCGCGTGAAAACATTATGGTGGCCACATCGCACAATCACTCGGGCCCCGGCTGGTCGCGGGAAACTCCCTGGAGTCGCGAGATGGTGGCCAAGATCGGGGCCGCGGCGGTAGCGGCGGCGAAGGAAATGCGGCCGGTGTCGATTGGCTATGGTGAAGATCGGATCGACTTCAATATCAATCGCCGCAAGGTGATCAACGGCCGGGCTGTGGTCAGGTTGAACCCGGAAGGTCCGTGCGATCATCGGGTGAAAGTTTTACGATTTGATGACGGCCGGTCGCTGGAGCCCATGTCGGTCGTGATGCATGCCGTCTGTCATCCCTGCGTCTTCACGTGGGGGGATAAGCTGACGCCGCCGTTTCCCAACGGTTTTCCCAAGATTAGCGCGGATTTTCCGGGCGAGGCCCAGTCGTTTGTGGAGATGGTTTACGGACCCCGGACACAGACATTGTTCCTGCAAGGCTGCGCGGGGGATATCCGTCCCAACCTGCCCGGCGTTCCCTATCGCTGCGGCAATGAAGCCGACATCAAGTGGACGGGGCGCAGTTTAGGGTGTGCCGTCGTGCGGGCTGTGGACCGGGGGGCCGTACGCGAGGAACTGGCCAAGCGTAAGACGATTTATCCCCTCAAGTGTGTCAGCAGTGTCATTGAATTACCGGGCAAGAAAGAGAAGCTGGCCTGTGAGATGCAGGCCATGCGCATTGGCGACTACCTGTTATTGACCATTCCGGGAGAGCCCATGGTCGAATACGGATTTCAGATCGAGAAAGCCATTGCCGACCGCGCAATCCCGATTGTCATTGGTTATGCCAATGGGAACCTCGGCTATATCTGCACGGCTGAATCACACCAATATGGTGGCTATGAGCCGAACAGTTCGCCGCTGCTGCCGGAAGCCGAAGGCTTGATCCTTGCCGAACTCGGCCGGCTTACCGACAGCGTACTGGCGGATGTGTTTGAATCATTCAAACCGGCGAAGAAATAACCGGGACGCAAAGTCGCACGGGTGGCCTGAGTTGCAGAACTCAGACCACCCGTGCGATGATTACGTTGCACTGCTTACTTGCCCAGTTTCTGCAGCAGATAAGTCTTGCCGTCGGCGATCGACTGCGGCAGGTTTTCGGGGGTCTTACCACCCGCCTGGGCAATATCAGGTCGACCACCGCCGCCGCCACCGACGGCCTTGGCCGCGGCTTTGACCCAGTCTGAAGCACTGATCTTTTTCTCGACGAGATCCGGCGTTACGCCCGCAATCAGGATCACCTTGCCATCGCTGACCGATCCCAGCAGGACTGCAGCCGAGGGAGACTTGCGGCGAATCTGGTCAATCAGGCCGCGGATCGTGTCGGCGTCGGCGTTGTCCACCAGCGACGTGACGACGGTTGTTTCGCCGGCCTTGGTCGCTGCCGCCAGCAGTGTGTCGACCAACCCGGCTGCCGACTGCGATGATTGCTTCTGCAGTTCGCGTTTAAGTTCTCGCAGTTCTTCCAGCAGGGCGTTCACACGCTGTGGCGCATCTTCCACGCGTGAGACCTTCAAGGCGACGGCAACTTCGTGCAGCAGCTGTTCGTCGTCGCGAACTTTCTGCAGGGCCTTCGGTCCGGTGTAGGCCGTAATGCGGCGGACACCCTTGGCTACCGATTCTTCGGCGATCACCTTGCACAGGCCGACCTGGCCGGTGCTGGTCAGATGCGTTCCACCACACAGTTCTTTACTGAAGTCGCCCATCGTGACTACCCGGACGCGGTCGGGATATTTCTCCCCAAACAGCGCGGTCGCCCCGGCCTTCTTGGCAGCTTCCTGATCCATCACTTCGCACGTCACCGGAGCTCCCGAAGCGACCTTGGTATTGATGATGTTTTCGATCTCGGTCAGTTGCTCATCGGTGATCGGCTTGGGCTGAGTGAAGTCGAAACGCAGCGTATCTTCTTCCACCTTGGAGCCGCGTTGCATGGCATGACTGCCCAACACGGTCTGCAGCGCGTGATGCAACAGGTGCGTTGCAGAGTGCGCACGACGAATCCCCGAACGACGGCTTTCATTGACCGAGGCGGTGACCGTGGCGCCGACTTCAACCTGACCGCTGAGGACCTTGCCGATGTGCAGATACAGCCCCGCGTCCTTCTGGGTATTCTGCACTTCGAATTCAAATCCCGGGCCCTTGAGTAGACCGGTATCGGCCACTTGACCGCCGGCCTCCGCATAGAACGGAGTCTTGTCGAGCACGATGGCGACCGTTTCGTGACTCTGGCGGGCACTCTTCACGACTTGCTTGTCCGCAATCAGGCCCACCACTTGGGCGGTGCTTTCCAGGACATCGTAGCCCACGAATTCGGTCGACTTCAACGATTTCTGAAGTTCAGCCAGCGGCCCCGCGACCATTACCGAATCAGCAAACGCGCCGCTGCCGCTGATCTTGCGATGTTGATCCTGCAAGGCATCAAAACGCAGGCGATCGACCTTCAGACCACTCTTTTCCGCCAGCGACTGCGTAAGCTCAATCAGGAACCCGTCGGTCGAGTGCAATTCCCAGGCGGCATCGCCTGAAATGGAAGCGTTGCCTTCGCGCTTGGCATCTTCGACGAATTTATCGAACTTGCGCACACCTTTTTCGACCGTGCCCAGGAACTGCTCTTCTTCGGTTCGAATCCCGGAGATCACCTGTTCGACAGTCTGCGTGATTTCGGGATACGCCGTTTTCATCGCGTCGATGACGGCCGGCACGACCTTATACAAGAACGGATCATGCTGACCCAGGAGATAGCCTTCCAGGAAGGCCCGGCGGAGCAACAGGCGGACGATATAGCCCTGCTTCTCTGGTCCCGGGTCGACCCCTTCGTGCAGACAGAAGGTGCACGCGCGAACGTGATCTGCAATACGACGCAGAGCCCGGCCTTGTGGGGCGCTGTATTCGTAATTGACGCCGACTGCGTCACCCGCAGCGATGCACAACGGCTTCAGCAGATCAATTTCGAAGTTGCTGAGGACACCCTGCAGGACCGACGCGCAACGCTCCAGGCCCATGCCCGTGTCGATGTTCTTCTTGGGCAACGGACGCAGGTTATTGGGGGGATCGCCGACCCGGTTAAACTGGGTGAACACAAGATTCCAGATCTCGACGTCTGACGTGGCGCCGGGGGGCAGGAAATAGATTTCGCTGCACGGACCGCAGACGCCGTCGGGGCCCAGGGATGGCGAGGATGCGGGCCAGAAGTTCTCTTTTTCGTTTTCGCGACTGATCCGGTTGGCCGGAATTTTGACCTCGTCGTGCCAGATGTTGTAGGCTTCGTCGTCATCAAGATAGACGGTGATCCGCAAACGCGATCCATCGAGCCCGAGCCACTTCTTATCGGTCAGGAATTCCCACGCCCAGTGAATGGCTTCCTTCTTGAAGTAATCACCGAACGAAAAGTTCCCCAGCATTTCAAAGAACGTATGGTGATACGCCGTGTTGCCGACGTTATCGATATCCCCCGTCCGCAGGCACTTCTGGCTGGTGGTCGCCTTGGTGAATTCCAGCGGTCCGATTCCGAGGAACTGGTTCTTGAACTGATTCATCCCCGCTGGAGTGAACAGGATGGTCTTGTCGTCGCGCGGGACGAGGACATCCGAAGGTCGCCGCACGCAGCCCTTCGAGACAAAGAAGTCGAGATATTTTTCGCGTAGTTCGTCGGTCTTCATGGATGTGATGTTAGATTTCAGAGGGCATGACTGGCGGCGAGGGGCGATGCGGCGGTCAATCCGTTTGACCACAATGAAGGCACTGCCCAGGATGACTCGTGAGTTCTGCTACAGCATAATAGTTTAAGGAACCTGCAACGATAGCAGGTCAGATGGTGCCTGACCTGCATGCTGTTCATTATTCGTGGATCGTGATTTTTTTACCGTTGTCGAGTTCCAGGACGACGTCGCCGCGCAGGTCTTTGACAGCGTCCATAAATTCATGGGGAGTCGTGACCAGACGTTGATTGACCTTCACAATCCGGTTGCCTTCGACGAGTTCGGTCTGGGACGCATCGAGCGGCGGCAGGATCTTTAAGACCAGCACCCCTTGCGGAAACGGCTTGAATTCCCCGTTATGTTTATCCCGGGCAGTCGAATAGTCAATCACCAGCCCGCGCCAGGGAGGATTGCGAAACTTCGAGACCACAATGCCGTCTTCGTCAAACGCGCCCCATTTGGCGAGGGTCACTTCCACCGTCACCGTGCCACCTCCGGCAACACCCGAATTCCGCCAGACCGTAATCTTGGCCTTGAACTCGGGCCCTAATTTGTTGATTTCGCGAGTCAGATCGTCGCGCGTATAGACCCGTTCTCCGTTCACGTTGGTGATGACATCGCCGTCGTGGATGCCGGCCAGGGCCGCGGGGCCGCCGTCTACCAGTCCGGCCACATACGCTCCTTCCGGGGCATTGGATTGCGGGAACTCGCCGCGGGGGAAATTCATCAGTGCGGCGGGATGGCCGAAACTGACCCCCAGGAAACCGTACTCGACTTCTTTCCCCTCACGTAGTGTTTGAATCACACGAAACGTTGTCGCGTCGATGGGAATCGCAAATCCAGATGATTTTTCAAAACCAGCCAAGGCTGCCAGCGACGTCGTCAGGCCGACCAGTTCGCCCTTCAGGTTAACCAGTGCACCGCCACTCGTCCCCAGATTCAATCGTGTGTCGACCTGAATCAAATCTCCCAGATCGTGCAGGGTTTCGCGTTTGCGTTTCTCCATATCGAGCGGATCACGGGGAAATGCCGGACGGCGGCGCAGATTGCTGACCATACCCCAACTGGCACTCACCGATCCATCGCGGGCCGCGGCATAGGGATTCCCCAGCGCAATGACCAGTTGCCCCTTTTTCAGCTTGGATCCATCTCCGAGCTTAATTGGTTTTAATTCCGAGTCGGGGACGATAATCACTGCCAGATCACTCCGCGGGTCTGCCGCAAAAATCGACGCGGGCGCTCCCCGGCGATTCGAACCGCGAACCCAGATCTGGTACTCGTCGGGGCGATTCTCATCGGGAACGGTCCGGGTGCCACCTTTCACAACGTGATAGTTCGTAAGGATATAGGCCCGGCGTTGATTGGGCGCGATCGTATCGACGTGAATCACGACCCCGGAGCCAAAATCTGTCGGAATGAAGTCCGGATTGGAAGGATCGTCGGCGTCGAATTCAGCCCGCATCTGTCCGCGGACAGCTCGTGGAAACGGATCTTCAAAGCCGATGTGGGGTGCCAGTCGCTTGATGCGGGCAATGCTGACCACCGACTGCTCGGCACGTGCAATGGCATCGACCAGGGTCTGTTCAATTGCCGCCACTGCAGCCAGACCGTCAGCCTCTTGCGCCTGCACAGGCAGCGCGGCGCTCGCGAGAAATAGAACGCCGATGGCGCTCCCGTACATCCAGAAACAGGTCCAAACCCGTAGCATCCTGTGTCTTGTGCCTCCCACCCCAACAAGGTAGATCGACTCCGGCAGGGATTCGCGCGCAGCGAACCGGCAGGAGAGGCTGCAGTATAACAGGAGGCAGCGGCTCAAGACGAGAGCAGGTGCGGAACCCCAAACGTGGCAAGTGCTCGACCGTGAAGGTGTCCGGGATCAGCATCGACTGCGCTAATGACACATGTCGTTATGCGAAGGACGAAATGTGCAGACGCCGATTCCTGAAATTTGACACGCGATCGGCGTTTCAGGCGGACCGACCAGTGGTCCCATTGGGGGGGATTTCAATCGGACGTGTGTCTCACCGTCAGGACCGGGCAGGTGGCATGGCGGACCACTTTTTCGGCGACGCTGCCCAGAATCGCCAGGGAGATCTGGCTGCGGCCGTGAGTCCCCATCACGATGAGGTCCATGCGGTGATCACTCGCGAATTCGATGATGCGTGAGAACGGATGGCCATGCAGCCAGTGCAGTTCCAGCTTGAGATCATCACGATCAGCAGCGGGAATCCAGTTCTCGAGCCGGTCCTGAGCGTAGGTCTCAAATGAGATTCGCGGAGGCAGCGGAACACTTTCGAAGATCGGGGCTAATGTGATCGGATCTTCAATGATGTGCAGGAGATGCAGTGTCGCATCGAACTGCTTGGCCAGCGTCACGGCGTAGCGCGTCGCAGCCAGCGTCGGTTCGCTGAAATCAGTCGGTAGCACAATGTTCTTAATCGGCTGCATTGCGGGCGACTCACGTGGAAGGCGGGGTGGTACACGGCGGGTCAAGCACGCGAGAGGCCGTCATCAGCGGAGCCGATCACAGCCTGAGAGTCAGTCGGGCATGTTGTCTATATCGCTTGGGCAAGTTGTCAACAACATACCACCGCGTTCAATCGACCGCTAGAGTCAAGGGGCTCGACGCAGACCCGGGGCGCGAATTCATCCGAGCCTGTGTAAAGGTGGCCTGCGGGCGTGACTGTTCGTGCGATAAGTGACGACTTGTCAGTACCTGTTGTCAGACGGACAGTACCGTGGCAGGGCGACCGCTTGTTTAGGACCGAACTCTCCATGCCGGCCAGATCTCTGACAATCTCATTTTGTGTTCCGGCCAGCAGCATTCCCCATGCTGGATCACTGCTCATGATCGCATTATGATGACCGCCACGCCCTGCCAGCCGCAAAGTGCTGGAACATTTGGCAGGGTCGAATTCAGACTGCACCTGGACCCCGCCTGCCCCCTGAGGAGTAATTAAACATGGAAAAATGGCCGATTGGTGTGTTTGCCTCTGTAGACGCCGGATTGGGGGTCCATCTGGATGTCGCCCAGGAACTGGGGATCAAAACGGTCCAGGTCCATGCGCCTCATCAGCAGACACGTACACCCGCCGCCGCCAAGAGTTTTCTGGACCGTTGCCAGGCCGCCGGGATTACCGTGACCTGCGTATTTGGCGGGTTCGACGGCGAAAGTTACGCTGACATTCCAACCACGATTCGCACGGTCGGTTTAGTTCCCGAAGCGACTCGTGCCGCACGCGTGGCCGAAATGACCGAGATCTCCGATTTTGCCAAGCAACTCGGCTGTGGAGCAGTTGGCTTGCACATCGGCTTCGTGCCCGCTGACCGGACCAGCAGTGCTTATCGCAACTTGATCGCCGCGACGCAGGACCTCCTGGACCACGTCAATGGAAATGGGCAGAATCTCCATCTCGAAACGGGACAAGAGTCGGCTGATCATCTGCTCGAATTCATCCACGACGTCAAGCGGGACAACTTGTTCATCAATTTTGATCCCGCCAACATGATCCTGTACGGATCGGGTGAACCGATTGCCGCCCTGAAGAAGGTCGGGCATCTCGTCCGTAGCGTGCATTGTAAAGACGCCAAATGGGCGGCGCCGGATCAGCGCGGGAAGTCGTGGGGGACCGAGGTTGCACTGGGTGAAGGCGATGTCGGGTTTGAAACCTACCTCCGAACGCTGCTCGAGCTGGGTTACACCGGCCCGTTGACCATCGAGCGGGAAATCGCCCATGATCGAGATCGCCAGAAAGCCGATATCGGCAAGGCGGTCAACCTGCTGAATTCCTTGAAGACGAAGATCCTCGGGTAAGAGGTTTCGTCAATTCATGGCACAGGTGCTGTAGAACCGTGCGGGCACGGCGATTTCGAGGACGGTTCGCCTTCCGATCTCGAAAGAGCCGTGGCTGCTGATTCCCGGTGCTTACGCGGGTTTAGCATTCCAGGCCAGCGGCGACCAGCGTCCGTCATGCCAATACAAACGCGAACCGCCAGCGAGTGCATTTCCTGGAATTCCCAGGAAGATGCGCTGGCTGGCGTTGAGCATCGGTTGAGTTCGAGCGTTTCAGAAGCGGTGCCGCCGCAGTTCAGGCTTTTAAGGCTGACAGTTTTTCGTGCAGCTCTTCCACGGCCGTGGCCAGTCGTTGACGAAGTTTTCCAGGCAGCTGGTCCAACTGTTCCAGGACATCGTCATTCAGCGCCTTGTTGCAGCGCTCGATCGTGGAACACAGCCGCTTGGCGAGTTGCTCGGGGGTAATGACTTCGGCCTGCGTCGGTTGTTCGGCGGCGGGAGCGGTGGGGGGATGAATGGCTCCCGCATGGTACGGGGCGTAGTTGTCACCTCCCAGCGGATCCAGTTCGCGAGCCAGTGCTGCCATACGTGCTGGATCCCCTTCGCCACCCATTTCAAAGGACATGCCCGGACGCCGCGAGCCGTCGCCGCCCATGCTGAAGCCCGCGGGATCCTGCACGAAGGCACGTTCTCCCGACAGGTAACTGATGTGTTCGCTGGGGACTTCCAGGGCCTCCGGCTCGGATGTCAGATCCTCGCCACGCAAGGCCCGCCGCCAGGCTTTCATTTCGGCCACGGTCGATTGCGTTTCCTCGGCCCACTGCAGGCAATCGGAGGCATCGTCCCAGTTCAGAGCCGAGTAAAAGTGCGACCACTTCAGGGAAGCAAACTGAGATCGCACATCCGAAAACGTCTCCCAGACTCGGCGACGCTGATAAATCTGGTCACCGCTGAGCCCCACCAGCTGGCCAAAGTCGGCATCGGTCCGGCCGCGGGCATGGCGCTGGGTCCACTTCGACGCGCATTCGCCGACCACCCACCGGCACTGGCTGATCGCCCGCTGAGCGGTCTGGATGAGGGATTCTTCGGATTCGTCAACGACGGAAGTGTGATCTGGGTGCGACATATTGATAGGGATGTTCAAGCTCTCGGGGCGAAATCGATGGCGGGGAAGAAACGATCGTCATTATGCAACCAATGACGCGCAGGTTTCACATCAACTGGTGGTCTGGAACAGGTGGTTGGTCGTCAGAGAAAAGCGGCCACGAAGGGCTGCCTGGTGCGAGCCACGTCAGACTCTCGCTTCCGGAAAAATGTGGCTCACGCCCACGGAAACGCTCTGTTCGAGCAGGTAGAAGCCCCCTGCCTCTGCTCCGCGAGACTCATTCTCGCGGTCAACTCAATCGTCATTGCATCCTAGCGTGAGAGACGCTCGATTGCCACGCGCCGCAGGCCCCCAAATCGGGTTCGCCACGCGGGAGCGTGTGGCTTTCGGTTGTAGCTTCTGGAATCGCCACAGTTTACGAAATCGCGAAGTTCGCCGGACCTGCGGGCCAGCAGACGGAGTTCGTGTCCTCACACTATTGCATCACCATCGCACCACGCGATTGCTAACTCAATTCGCCCCTGCGACCCGTCCAGCGTTGACGTTCAAGTTCGCCAAGGTTACTCAAAATCTGTCTCAACAACTCGATTTCTCCGAGGTTGGTTGAAGATCTCCGGCGGTTTGATAGTATAAATGTCACTCTGGTTTTCTCCAGCCGCAACACTGCGTCTTATGGTCACACGACTTCCGCGTCCTAACAATCCGTGGCAGGGTGTCTCGTCAGACTCAGGGGCTGAGTAACTGGTGGCGTTAACATTTTGATCCCCGCGAGACCTTTCGAGGTGCAGTTACCTTTGAAGTTCTGGAGATTGTGTTCACGTCCAGCTGGGGCAACCCGCAGAGTTCGGGCTTGTGACATGTGACGTTTCGTGGGTAATTCACTCGTATGTGGCACCTTCTTCTAACACTTGTATTCGCCGTGAAACGGCTTCTGCCCAGAAATCTGCGGCAGGCGTTTCGCGTTGTGCCACAAGTGGTGGCCTGGGCAGAGCTGTCTGTTCCGGCCATTCCAGAAGTACCGACGATGGGATTACTTGCGGCTGGTTGGTGTCCGCGCAGGTTAATGGCTGAAGATTCAGACCCGTTTTCGAAGACATTTTGTAGTCGCTGCCTGGCAGCGTTACGCAGGCCATGTCTTCCAGAACAAGACTTGCGATTTGGACCTCTTTCAGCCATGTCCCTCGGATTTCTGCTGCCTGCTTCGGCGGCGTGAACTTGCGCTGAAACCCTCGGTTTGTGACTTGATGTCTGCGGTGAGCGATTGCGGTTTACCGCACGTCGCCAGTTAGCGCCGCATCTCAATCCAGTCCGACGGAACGCAGCCTCTCTGCCAGACGCACTCGATGGTCTCCGACCACCGTTGATAATATAGAAAGCGCGTCTATGGAATATTTCATCGGAGCCTTGCTCGGGCTCGTGTTGGGAGCTGTCGCCGGATTCTTCGTGGATCGGCTGATTAAAGGGACGGCCTACCAGACGCGCGAAGAAATTCTGAAACAGGCGGAACGCGATGCTGAAACGGTCCGCAAGCAGCAGGAGATCTCCAACAAAGAAGAATTGATCGCCCGCCGCGAAGCCCTCGACAAGGACATGGAACGCATCCGATCCGAACTGCGTGATCAGGAGAAACGTCTCGACCGTCGCGAAACACTGCTCGAAGATCAACAGCAGGACATCACCAAGAAGGAACGGCTGCTCGAATCGACCCAACGCAAGCTGGCAGATCGCACCGAATCTGTGGAATCCCGCGAAAAGGAAGTGGAAAAGGCCCTGCGCCAGCAGCAGGACGAACTGTTTCGCATCAGCGGTCTCAGCCAGGAATCGGCAACGCAAGTCTTGCTCGATCGCCTGAATAACCAGCTGCGAAACGAAACCGGCGCGATCATTCTCAAGCACGAGCAGAATCTGAAGCAGACCTGCGACAAGATGGCTCGCGAAGTCATCGGCATGTCAGTTCAGCGTTATGCCG
>CAZQUW010000047.1:0-19506 GCA_964596215.1 uncultured Planctomicrobium sp.
AGATTGCGGTCGATCTCAGTCAGGGCCACGATTACCTCTAATGCCACATGGCTCACGAGGCTGGGGCAGGCTCGCACTTCCGTGTGAACGGTGGTTCCAAGTGTTCAACTCGTTACCAGAATATCGAAATCCGTTCAAACTCAGTGAATCGGATTCCGAACACCAGACCATCAAGTCTATTCCGCAAGTGCGATCCGGACAAGATGAGTTCGCGTCTGGCGGGCAGGCTGGAGAACTTATCGGTACACCGAAGTCATTCAGGGAGCGTCACTTCCGGTATTCTTGACAGAAGTTGACAATGCGTCCGTCCTGTATCGGCCAGTCGGATTAACACGGCTTGACACCTGGGGCCAAATTAGGATATGCACTTCTTTGAATCTCACTCCTTGACTTCCACTTCCTGGCCACCGAACAATTTGTCTTGCAGGGATGCAGAGGCCGTCCAGTGCCTACGGATCTCTCCGCGCGATGCAGCACTCGTCCTATCAGGCGAACTTTGCTCCAGGGTGGAGCAACGCCCCTACCTGCCAACGGTTAATGCTCACGAGTCTTCATCAAGCTCCTCGGTCTCCAGAGAAGTGACCTGTAAAGGAGTATCTTTTTAAGAAGGGTAGTCTACTGCTGAAATAGGAGATCCAGACATGGTGGCCTTTATCCAGGGGGAGGATTCGCTGCGGCGGATGTTTTGTGCGTATATTGAGCACACCTTTCAGGTGGAGCTCGGAATTGCCGATCCGCCGCTCACCGATTACCTCACTGACATGTTGTTGCGGTTCGTTCACACCGATCTGATTTATCGCGTGCGAAACCCACGTGGCCAGCGACTCGACCAGGTCGCCGGAATGCTGCAGGAGGCCCAGGAACGGCAGGCCGAGCCGCAGCGTGAAGTCTATCGCCATATCGGCGACTTTACTCTCTTCTGGAGCGGGCTCTATCCCGAAGCCTTACCCCGCCTGCAATCCCCCCTCTCGCCCGATTCGCTGCTCAATTACCGCGAAGAAGGCAAACGCTCGTATTATCTGGCAAGCATGTACCAGGGCGATCCCTTCCGCGAGGAAGCTCATGTGCTGCGCCGGCTGAGTGAGGAGTTCGACCTCTGCAGCGTGGGGTTACGCCAGGTTCGAAAAGAATGGGAAAAGCTGCCCGACCAACCCGCAGGCTAAACCCTTCCGGCCTAATACCATCGATCATTCATCATGACTTGCCGTCGGGACTCCCTGAAGCCCAGCGCTCGACTTCCGGGTATTTCCTGACGCGGCGACAGGTTCAATCAGCTGTCGGTGGCCTTGCCCGAACCCGGATGGACGGGGGCCAACGACTTCTATTCCCTAGTCCGCGTCACTCAGGCAATAGACCTGATAATGGCCGTTCCGGTATCTGGGTTCGATTTCGAACGGCCCCAGATTGCTGGCGATGACGTAGTCGATCTTCGTGTGCTGTCGAAGTTCACGAATGGCTGCACGTGAATAGCCATGCTGCAAGTGACGGGCACTCCACATCGAAATGAATCGGAATCGCGCATTCCAGGCAATGATCCCGGGGGCATCCTGCGGACAGTCCTTCTGTGACAGGTATTCCGCCCGCGACGCGTACCATTTCAATGCCCAGCCTTCGTTCCCTGCGAAACAGAGTGCATCCTGTGGTGTTTCACGTTCGACCCAGCGGCACGCATCGACCCATTCCGCGAACCGCTCGGCAGAGAATCGGCCAGGTTGACGATCGACAGCGGGAAGTAACAGCGCGACCACGAAGCACAATCCACAAATCCCCCAGCCGGCCGGCCACCGCCCGCTGACTCGAACAATCCCCAGAGTCAGCAGTAATGATGCGGCCCAGGGGACAATCAGATCTGCCAGACGAAATGGATAGAATTTCAACAGGCCAGCCAAATGCGGTTTATATCGCACCCAGCTTTCAAGCCACTCGTGCGCTGCAGGCAACAGGTTTGTTCCCTGCAGGCTCAGTGCGACGTCCGGCACGGCCCGGATCGCGATCCCGCCCACGGCAATCAACACCGCCATCGCCACGTAGCGAAAAACGATGGACCATCGCGCAGAGGGTCGCGCCAGCCATCGATACAACACCACCGACAGCACCAGGAGCAGTGTGTAACAGGCATACCCGGAGCTCGAAAACTTCCAGGGGTCAAGATGATGAGCCAAACGGTAAAACACCTGAATGTAGTCGGCGGCGTACGACTGGTTCCGGTTGGCGCCACGCAGCATCGCGATGGCCGGTACCAATCCCGGCGCGGCACAAGCCGTCCACATCACGACATGGCCGGCGATGGCCTGCCAGCGATCGCGAGCGACAAGCCGCCAGATCCGCCAATCATCCAGCTGACAGGCCGCCAACAGAGCCAGCGAATTCCAGACCCCCACCACCGGATGAAAACTGACCGCGGCCCCCGCCCACGCTGCGGACCGTAACGAGTTGCCCGCCAGCGCTGCGGCAACGGACAACCAAGCGCATCCATAACTGAGAACTTTGGCCTCTATGCCACCGACAACCCATTCACCCGACCAATTCCCGATCGCAGCAAAACAGAGAAAGATCCAGGCGGACCAGAGAGCACCCCATCGAACAGGAATGAGCTGCCGCGCCAAGGTGCACCAGCCGGCGGCAAGTAAGCCCCACCCCAGAACGCGGCCGGCGGCGGCCGTTTGGGCCAATGTCAGGAACTGCGTCAACGCACCGACTGTGGCGTAAAACACATAGTGCGCGTTCGCGGACTGCAGAAAGGGGTCACGGCTGCACCAGGCAGGATCCCAGAAGTGACGTGACTTCGTGAGGTAGTGCGGCTCATTCACTCCCGGAATTGGCGAACGGAGTGACGCAAAGACGGCAAAACTCAACAGTACGAACAGCCACTCCGCAAGGAACCAGCGGCGAGCGATAGACTCGTCATCAGGTGGCGCCGAACGGCCCCCCAAGCCGGAGGCTACGACACCAAGATTCGAGACTGAGCCCCCCATGTTGTGGTACGCCGCGAATTTGAGTAGTAGGGGAGGACAGGCTGCCCAGGATGCAGGAAGCACGGCTGGCGTGCCGTGGGCAAACAGCAGGCCCGGATCAAAGACGTCGGAGCATGCTGCCAGGACGGGCCAGGAGACCCGTCCCACGCACGCTTGATCGCCACCTACAGTTTCCCCTCTAACGCCATCTGATGGAAGATGTGTGTCGTCGTTTCCTGATTCTTCAAGAGCCATTCGATGGAGGGCTCGTTGTTCATCGCCTTGTGAATCGCTTTCGCGGTTGCCGCACGATTCGTTTCGAACAGGATCTTGTGATCAATTTCCTGATCGACCACGCTGGGGTCCAACCAGACCGATACGATAATTCCCAGATCGTTGGCTTTGCGCTTGGGGATGTCGCCCGCACGCACGGCATCCAGCACGCCGTTCGCAATGGCAGCCTGCACGGTGCCCATCAGAATGTTGGTATACTTGGTGCTGTTGACCGTGACCTTGCTGACCATCACCGTGGCGGGACGCACCTGGACATCACAATTCAGGATGGCGAATACGCGGCTGTGGCCCTTTGTCTGATCGCCAATCAAATTCGCAATGGCATGGCCCACAGGACCATCCAGTTCGCCGATGACGACTTCCGGCTCCGCGGCCGACCAGGCGGGTTCAGCTTCAACCAGAGCTTCACCAGTACGCATTACGATACGTTTTGGAGCGACGCGCTTCTTGGCCATTTCGGCAGTTCCTTCAAAGTTGCCAGTTAGGAATGCGATGGTGAAATCGCCATCGCGATAATGGTGTAGCGTTTAAGAGGGGCGCCTGTCGAGTCCACCTGCGCTCGCGCCCATCAAACAGGGCGTGATCGGTGCGAAATCGGAGCACCAGACATTACGAACCCACCCCATGGCGGAACGTATTCAGCCCAGCAAGATAGCTCAGGAACCGGTCTTCAAAGGAGGGGATATCGCGTCCCAGGCGTTTGCTGAGCGGTTCAGGATTCGTATTGGACTGCAGTTCGTGCAGATAATCCAACAGAATCTGCCGCGTCTCGGGCGAGCTATGATTCAGGAAATGAATCCAGGCCCACGCCTCGCGATAGTCGGCCCGCTGCATCTGCTCGGTCTTTTCAAGTCGCTCCAGCCGGTCCAGATCGGGGCGCCAACCGTTCTGAATGCCCAGCGTTAATCGATGAGCATAATCCGGCTGAATCCCGCCGGGTTTCTCGCCTGCGACCTCAAAGTATTCAGCCAGTCCCTCGTCAAACCAAAGCGGAACCGTTTGCAGACAGGCATGCAGCAGCCCATGCGTATATTCATGCCGCAAGTCTTCCTGGATCCGGTCTCCCCAATAAGTGTAGACAGCCAGTTCTTTGGGGGTCGCAATGAAATAGGCTCGGCGCGATGGCAGGCCCGGGTGGGCCGTCTGAATGTACTGATGATAGGCGAGTTCATCGCTGAAGAGGTAGACGACAACATCTTCTGTCTTCAGCGGCAGCTTCAACGTCTTTGAAACCTGAGTTCGCAGCTTGACGAGATCCTCAATCAGCGGGTGTTTGGAAGCCAGCTTGAAATCGCTGAGCACGACCAATTGGTCTGCTCGCATCGAGTGCCGCCCAGGCAGCCCGACATCCTTCTTTGATGACAGATGACAGCCCGGCAGCGTTAAACTTGCCCCCCACAGGCAGGCCACCAGAACCAGACGCCAGCTCCAGACGTGCGACGGCTGCGTCTCAATTCGGTATGAGACGACCGGCGAAGTCGCAATTGTCTGGTCCGAACTCATCAGGGTCTGTAGTCACTCCCCAGCGAGATAATATGGTCGTGTCTATCGGGACTTTTTCGCGATCATCACCGCAGCGCGACGGGCGACTCGACGCCACAAGGTCTTCCAATTCCGGCGTTGCTCCGGCGTCAAATAGGCAGATAACAATCGCAAGGCATCGGTTGGCGTCACACCGGGAATCATCGCCACGCCGGCCCACAACCGCGCCAGGTTCTGAGTGCGGCGCGGTGACGGCAACCACAGCCAACGCCAGACACCATCCAGATCGATCAGCCAGACCGGTTGACTGGCAGATGAATCCGAGATCAGCACATTCGTCGGTTTCAAATCCCGATGATCGAAACCCCGCTGATGCAGGCGTTGCAGTTGGAGTCCCAGTTGCCGGGTGATCTCGCAACGCCTCCGAAACTCTGCTGCCGACATGACGGGACCACCGGAGATCAGCCAGTCCTGCAGGGAAACCGCATCCGGAACCGCCGCGGTCAACAAGTATTCGTGGTAGGCACCGCCGCGGGTGACCGTCAGCACGGCTAAGGGTTGTGGTGTGCTGACATTAACCCGCAAGAAGGCGAGGCCCTGGCGGAAGGCATTATGAGCCCGAAATGAACCCCACGTGGTAACAAAACGAACCCATAAGTTACGGGTCACGGTCTCTTTGCAGCACCACATTCCGGGAACTGCGTCCGATTCCGAGTCCACCAGGGCGACACGATGATCTGGCTGATTTTTCAACCACGCGCGAGCTCCTGACAGAATGAGATCCGGTGCCGAAACCAGGCGTTGCAGACAATCGGTTCCCAGACAGGCCAAACCTAACGCCCGAACCCGTCCGTCGCAAACCCGCACTAAACAAGCCAGCGAATGCGCACCCACGGCGGCTGCCTGGGGGGGGCAGAGTACAGGCAGCATGCAGGGAGGCAGTATTTCGACACTGGGTGCGGGCATCGGCAATACGGGTCTCGGCAGAGTGTTACTGCGGTGACCTCAAGTGCGACGATGACTGCCCGATACGCCCCAATCCGGGGCTGAACAAACTTCGTCCTTGAAGTCCATTCCGCACGCAATCAGCAGGGGCAGCGATAACACTCGATGCAGCATGCCAATTTCAGCGGAACTGAATTCGTTCAATAGACGAATCTTCCCAACTTTCCCGGTTATTCGCAATACCGGAACGAACTGCAAACGCGGGCTTCAAACCATTACTGAATTTGAGCTTAAGACCAGAGTCGAATCGACTCCGGTGGGTCCGAACACACACAAGCCGCCTGAAGGCTCATTCAGCGGTACCCTACTTCGGCTGCAGTTGACGCAATTGGGCTTCAATTTCACTGTCGGGGGGAATCTTACCCTGCTCCTGCTGTCGGCGGAAATGGGCGACGAAGTCGGCAATTGTCGGCTCGACTTCTTTCCGAGCTGTTTCGGTCATCCGCTCGAAGAACATAACCCCCTGCAGGTGGTCGAATTCGTGTTGGACGCAACGTGCCGCGAGGTCGTCCAAGGTCATTTCGAAGCCTTGACCTTCGAGATCGAAGCCTTCCACCACGATTTCAGCGGCGCGGCGGACGTCGCCATACATCTTCGGCAGGCTCAGACAGCCTTCTTCGCCTTCTTCCGACCCCTTCCGGCGAATGATCTCGGGATTGATAAAGACGTGCTCTTCGTCTTTTTCCGTCGGATCACCTGTCAGATTCAACACAAAGAGCTGCCACGGCAGGCCCACTTGATTGGCGGCCAGACCGATTCCCTTCGCTTCGTACATCAGCTCGAACATCTGACGCACGACATTCCGCACCTCATCGTTGATCTCGCGGATCGGCTGTGATTTCCAGCGTAAAGCGGGGTGCGGGTACAGGACAATTTCCATGAATCGACAGCTACCAGTAAAGCCAGTGAGCATTGATAGTTATTGCGGCCGGATGGTGGCCGCGCTCAATTCTGCGCGTTCGGTCAGACTTCTCCAAGTTAACCGCGCGAATTGAAGCATTGAAGTATAAGCAATTTCAAAAGTTTGGTCGAGGTGCAGGCTGGAGCCGTAACCAAATTCCCAGTTCTGTCATCAATGATTAGAATCGTGTTGATCGTTGGTCAAATCTGAAGACCAAAAGTCCCAAAACCCATCGCGGAGGAGAATTCCCCATGTTGGTCTGGCAGAATGTCATCGTTACGTTCCTGGCAGCGACGCTGCTGATCGCGGCAGATAAGACGACCTCGGTATCGATTAAGGGCGTCCATCTGTGCTGTGCATCCTGTTCGTCAGGTGCGGAGGCCGCGCTGGAAGGATTGAAGGGAATTACCAAAGCCGGGACAGACCGCAATACCAAGCTGATTGCGTTCCAGGCTGAAACCAAGGAAGACGCGATTGAAGCCCTGAATTCGCTCGCTAAAGAAGGCTTCTACGGGACGGCCATGTTCGGCAAGGAAGAACTGAAATGGCCCGATTCCGGTGCGAAAAAGGGCCAGAAGGTCCCGACGGTTGTCATTCAAGGCGTGCATCTGTGCTGTGGGGCCTGCGTGACAGGGTCCAAAGAGGCTCTCGAAAAACTGGCGAATGCCACCGAGATCGACATCGACCGCAATGCAGAGATCATTACGGTCAAGGGTAAAGAATTGGACGAAGCCGAAGTAATCGCCGCTTTGAACAAGGGTGGTTTCTACGGCAAGATCAAGCGCGAAGAAAAGAAGAAATAACCCGTGATGACGGTCTAGCTGAAATGACAAGCCCGCACAAAGCGAAGCAGCCGGGAGGACACAAGTTCTCCCGGCTGCTTTGTTCTGATATCAACTGATCTGCCGTTCGTTATTGTCGAACTGGCGGGGCCAGTCGCAGATCGGGACTGATCAATCGCGGCGGAGTGCCCCGCGATCGATTGCTGGATGTCGGAACGACGAAGGAAGCAGGCGTGTTCTTCGTGGCGTTCTTCAGGACGGGCAATTCAAGCTGTGGTCCAGGTTGCACAACCGGCGGCTTGACTGCAGGCGGAGTAACCGGTTTCGGTGCGACTGGAACCGGTGCGTCCTGCGTTGTCGGGATCGCATTCCCGGCATCCCCTGGCGTCAACGCCGGAGTGCGAGCCGCCGGCCGATTTGCTGCCGGCTCGGGTGTATCCGAGGTGATCGGCAACAAGGGTGGCAGATCGTCGAGATTCTCAGAGAGCACTGGCAAATCATTGGACGCCGGCGCGGCCTTCGGCGGCGTGTTCACAGTGGACTCCGCCGCAGGTGCGACGTCTGCCACAGGCTTGGCTTTCTGCGGCCGACGAGTCGACTGGGCAGTTGGAGCCGGTGTCGACACGGTTTTCGTGGGTGTCGGTTCCAAATCTCCCTCGTCGAGGTAAAGTTCTGGCTCACTGACGAAGATCTCCCGATTTTCGCGACTGGCGAACAGGTACAAATGCCCCTGGTACCACACCGCGTGATCCAACGATCCCGGCAAGGATGTTTTTTCATCCAGCAACGCGACCGCATCTAATCCCGCATAGACAGGTGCGAACAACTGAGGTTCCTTCTCGAACGCCGTCTTGGCTGCGATGCTCGAAAAATGGAACTTCTTTCCCTTATAGGTCGCATTGAACTGCGGCTTCGATTCAATCAATTGCCCTTTCTGCCGGAGCACGACAGGGCAGAATCCTTTTAGCCCAGTCTTCTCGGGAGCCTCGGCCAGTTTCTTCAATCGCTCATCGGCCGTACTCGCCGCAGCAGACTTGGCTGCAATCGGTTGATCAGCTTTGGCCGCAGGTGCTGCGACCGTCTTCGATACGGGTGCGGCCGCCTTGCCGGGTGCGGGAGGCTGAATGGGCGCGATTTCAAACTGTTTCGCGACGCCCGGTGCCGGGATGACGGGCGGCTGCGCGGTGGCCTTCGCTGCGTCCGGGCTGGCGGGTGGCTTCGATTTCTCGATCACTTCGTCTGGCTCGAACAGATCTTCATCATCCAGGAACGGATTGTCTTTGGCCGGCAGACGATTCGCTGCCGGTGGCGTGACGGCTGAGTTCGTACGTGGCGTGGTCGTGGCGGCGGGTGTTTCGGGCACGACCGCAGCTGGCGCACCGGGACCTGCAGGAGTGTTCGACCTGGACGGCGTAATCTGTGCTGCGGGTGCACCGGAGTTCGCCGGCACGGGGACGGCCGATTCAGGGATACTTAGTTTCAAACCGCTGAACGGATTCTCCTCGGCCGGTTCCGGGTCAGACTGAACCGCCGGTTCGGGATCTTCGGTTTGTGGCACCGCGGTCGATGTCGGCAGCGGTGCGGGAATCACTCCCGAAGGCTTCTCAACCGGCGTGGCGGGGCCTTGTGCCGCCGGTGCAGCCTTGGGGTTGAGATCGATCTCCAATGATTCTTCGGGTTCCTCGTCCAACAACGGAACGTCATCCTGCAGAGGCGGACTCTGCGGCGGAGCGACCTGTGCCCCCCCGGCCGTCGGTTGCGGATTGTACTGCGGCGGGGTTTGAATCTGCGGTTGCGCAGCGGGTCGTTGCAGTTGCGGCTGCTGTTGCGGGGGAAACGGCGGCGGAATCACCTGCGGCTGTCCCACCGGGCGTTGCAGTTGGACCTGTGGTGCAGGTTGTTGCGGATAACCATTAGGTTGCACAGGCGCACCGGGCTGATTCATCATGCCCGGACGTTGACCATTATACCCCGGCGGTAGCTGCTGGCTCGGCTGTCCCGGTTGATACGGCCGGTAGTTGGTCGCGGGTGGCATGCCGGGCTGAACTCCACTCGGCTGAGCCGGACGGATTTGCGGAGCCGGCACCACGGGAGCCCGCGTTTGAGGCGCCGGACGTGGTGGCGGCGCCTTCTTACCGAGGAATACTCGTTCAAAGAAGTTCGGATTTTTCTGCGGAGGCACCGGGGGCGGTGCGAATTGTCCCGGTGCGGGACTTGCTCCCTCAGAGCCGTCCGACGGGCCCCCCGGTGCAACACCAGGCTGAGGTTCCGGGACTTCCATTTCGCTCAAATCCATCACGGGCATTTCCTGCCCGCTCTTTTCATAGAGCATGCGGAGCTGGCGTTGCACATCGGTTTCCGCGCCCCCTCCGTTGCCCCCGGATTGCGGCTGTGGCTGTTGCAGTGCAGGATTGGCCACCTGATAGACCGAGCCTGATTCGTTCGCACCCTGTGGCCGACCCGCTGCCGGATATTGGGGCCGACTGTCGGTCACTGGTACCTGTTGCCGTGCCGGTGGCGCCGTTTTCGTGCTCTTGGCAGGAGTCGTTCGTTTCTGAGGCATCCCCGCACCAATTTTGGAGCTTGCCGTCGGAAAGTTCTGCGCAAACACGTCCGTGACGAACGGCCCTTGCCACAAGGCAGCCGGCAAAACGCAAGTAATCGCCAATTTACGGATCGCGAACTTCATGTTCGACATTTCCTCTCCCCGCTGCAGTGACGTAGGACCTACGCCGCGCAGTTAGACATGCGGACCACGTTGCTCCTGATTCATCCTTGAATCAACGAGCAACGTCAGTACTTTGGAGCCATGATCCTTCACATGCTGAGCAATCAGCACGGCGACGGCATGCGACCGGCGCTGAGAATCACTACCTAATCCTATCGTCGTAACGGTCGGGTGGATTGTGCCGACAACACCGAGCGTGCCGAGGAAACTAGGTAGGGCGCCGGAGAAATTGGAACAACCCAAACGGCTTTCCCAATTTCGCCAGTCTATTCACAACACAGGGTCGAGGGTCACGAGTCAGATACTTCGCGTGTTAAGCCTGAAGCACACAATTCAAATCAAAGCCGAGATCCCTTTTTTATCATGAATTCCAGCACTTCCGAATTGCGGCGAGTCGGACAGACCGACATCCTGGTGACACCGGTGGCCATGGGCTGCTGGCCGATTACCGGCATCACCAGTCTCGGAGTTCAAGAGGAGGCGAGCCTGGCAACATTGGCCGCGGCGTTTGACGCTGGGATCAATTTTTTTGATACGGCTTATTGCTATGGCTTTGCTGGCGAGAGCGAGCGCATGATCGCCCGGGTACTGGCACGGCATCGCCAGCAAATCGTCATCGCAACGAAAGGTGGCATCCATTACGCTCAGGGAAAGCAAGTCCGCGATGCGTCTCCGGCGACGTTGCGGCGGGAATGTGAAGAGAGTCTGCACCGCCTCCAGACAGACTACATTGATCTGCTCTACCTGCATGCCCCCGATCCCCAAGTTCCAGTGGCCGAATCTGCCGGAGCTCTGCGACAACTCCTGGATTCGGGCAAAGCCCGCAGCATCGGGGCTTCGAATCTCACGCTCCAGCAGCTCCAGGAATTTGCCCAAGTCTGTCCGTTGGCAGCATTTCAACCGCATTACAATATGTTGCAGCGAGAAATTGAGTTGGAACAGCTTCCCTGGTGTCTCGAGAACCAGGTCTCGGTCATTTGTTACTGGCCGCTGATGAAAGGCCTGCTGGCCGGGCATCTGCCCCGAGATCACGTGTTTGAGGCTCGTGACGGTCGCCAGAAGTACCCGATGTTTCATGGCGACGAGTGGCAGAAGACTCAGGATTTCCTCGATGTCTTGCGTCCCATCGCGGCCGAGGCAGGAAAGACAGTCGCGCAGCTGGTGATCAACTGGACGATCCAGCAGCCGGGCATCACAGCGGCCTTATGCGGAGCCAAACGCCCCGAGCAAATCCTCGACAATGCCGGCGGCATGAACTGGAGACTGAGCCCCGAACAATTGGCGCGTGTGAATGCGGCCATCGCCGCTCGTGGCCCCACCGCGTCGCGCGGTGCCGTTTAACCGAATTCGTCGTTGAATCACCAAGCCCGGAAAACTCATTTCGCGGGCTTCAAGAATCCGCGGACTTCCATCCATTGCGAACATCGGCGCGGCCACGACGACAACACGGGATCTTTCGGCGCCAGCCCCACACCATGTCGCCCCTGCTCGTAAATGTGCAGTTCCGCAGGCACACCTTTGGCGTGCAGGGCCATGTAGAACATCAGGCTGTTTTCCGGTGGAACGCCAGTATCGGCAGATGTATGAAAGAGAAATGTCGGCGGCGTTTCACGCGTAACCTGCTTCTCATTCGACAGGACTTCCAATACTTTCGGATCGGCGTTCATACCCAGCAAGTTGTTACGAGATCCGACATGGGTGAACGGTGATGACAACGAGATGACAGGGTAGCACAAAACCATCAGGTCAGGACGGCAGCTGAATTTGTCAATCGGGTCGGTCGCATCGGAATCACCCATGTCATAATGCGTGCCTGCGGTGGAAGCCAGATGGCCGCCCGCCGAGAATCCCAGGATTCCCACCCGCTGTGGATCCAGTTTCCATTGGGTCGCGCGTGACCGCACCAGACGAATCGCGCGTTGGGCATCGAGCAGCGGGGCAGGGTGGCGATACCGGGGGGACAATCGGTACTTCAATACGCACCCGGTGACGCCCAGCGAGTTCAACCAGGCAGCAACGTCGCTCCCCTCTTTCACATCCGACAGATGCCCATAGCCTCCGCCAGGGCAGATAATGACCGCGGCACCGTTCGCAGTTCCTTCCGCCGGCCGAAAGATGGTCAGCGAGGGACTGTCTTCGGGTTCCGCCCCCACAGCCCCGGGGGCACCTTTCGACCAGAGTAACTCCACGGAATCCGGAGTGTTCGGCGCGGCAGGATCAGCCGCCCACAACCCCGGAGGACTTGCAATGACAATCGCCGCACAGCTTAAGAGACACGCATATCGCAACATCGTCAATCACCATTCCGCGGGAAAAGGCCCAAGGATTTCAGAACATTGAGTCTCAAACCAATCCTTTTCCCCGGCAAGAAATACCCGGCAATCTGAGCGCGCCGATGGTATTTCACGCCTCCGCTTCCCACTGAAGCGTTTTGGATTTGGTCTGCGCCTCGGCACAAGTCCGATCCTTTTTTCACGCAATCGATGTCCAGCATGGGACTGGAGGCGAACCGCTGGCAACTGCAATTGCCGCAGGTTCGCATTATCCGCCAAATACCTCTTCCAATGCGCGACGCATAACGGTTGCATCGGGATCAACGCCCGTCCAAAGACGAAACCCGATGACGCCTTGATTAACAAGCATCCCTAAGCCATCTATGACTTTACAACCGCGAGCCCGGGCGTCGCGAACGAGACGGGTCTGCGGCGGATTGGGAATCACATCCGCGACCACCATGGCCGGCGTCAACGACCGAATGTCGACCGCGACACGAGCATCGACATCCGGAAACAGGCCAATCGACGTCGCATTGATCACCACATCGGTGTCGGTTGAGACCACATAATCAGCGGACCATGTCACGAGACGCGCGGGCGCCAGTTTCTTCTGGTTCAATAAATCGACGAGTGAACTTCCGCGGCCAGGATCGCGATTCACGATTGTAAAATCTGCGGCACCAGCCAATGCCAGTTCGACCGCAATCGCCCGTGCGGCGCCACCAGCACCAAGAATCACGACCCGTTTTCCACGTGGATCAGTGACCGCGCGCAGTGACTGCACGAATCCCTTGCCATCGGTATTCTCGCCGATCAGCCGCTCCCCGTCGCGTACAATGCAGTTCACGGCACCCATTAATTCGGCAGCCGCAGACAGGCCGTCGAGGTACTGAATCACCGCCACCTTGTGCGGAATCGTCAGATTCCCGCCACGAAACCCCATCGCCCGCATTCCGGCCACAGCCGCACCTAAATCCCGGGGCGCAACTTCAATCGTCAGATAACGCCATTCCAACCCATGGTGTCGAAACGCCGCCTCGATCATCGCCTGGGTGGGATTTTCGGCCACAGGCTGCCCAAAAACTGAAACCAATTCCTGCTTAAAAGATCGCGTGACACCCATCTTGGGGAGAGCTCCCAGTTGTCAAAAGAGATCAAGGCTTTATCAAGTCAGTAACCGAAAGTGGCTCGTTGGATCACCAGTTGTTTTCTTAATTGACGCGGAATATCGCGCCGACAGAGTACAGATCAGCGCGGCGCAAGTCAGCGAGCATGAGCGACGCCAGACGTTCTGCGGCTGCAGCCCTGCGAATGCCCTGCACACCGGCCTGTCATTTTAAATCTGTGATTCAGATCTGGAACTCGGTGCGACGGGCTCCAGCTTACCAATGCGAAATAGGTCCGTTGGGAACCTTGATATCGGCCGTAGGAATGGGACTGGTACGCGTTCCGTGGCGAAGTCGTAACTCGGCGACATTCGCTTCGAACTCCGCGATGCTCCAGAAATTCTGAAAACGCTTTTCCAGGTCTTCAGGAATCCCCAGGCGGGCGCCGTACCACATGCCGAACTTGCGGAATTCGACACAGCTTCGTTCTTCCCCATGCTGGTCGATCATCAGGTAAAAATGTCGTCGCAGGAAATCGAGTTGTTCTTCAACCGGCGGTTCCCAAGGTTCTGTCAGCCCCTGATTGGCGCGCTCGATTCGATAATACAGCCAGGGATCGAGCATCGCTCCGCGTCCGATCGCGACGGCATCGCAACCCGTGAAACGCCGCATATGAAAGGCCTGTTCGACGGTGCGCACGTCACCATTGCCGACAACGGGAATCTTGTCTACCGCCTCGACGACAGCCTTGATTCCACTCAAATCGGCTTTACCCGAGAATCCCTGGGCTCGAGTGCGTCCGTGTATGGTAATCGCCGCGACACCGAGTTTCTCAAATTCCCGCGCCAGGACGGGCGCCGTAATGTTGTCTCGATCCCAGCCCAATCGCATTTTCACCGTCACAGGGATCTTCACCGACGTGACAATCGAACCGATCAGTTGCAGGGCATTATCGGTATCGCACATCAACCGTGCACCGCCGCCCGTGCCGACTATCTTCGCCATTGGACATCCCATGTTGATGTCGATGGCGGAGTATCCCCGGGCTTCAAGCATCTGCGCGGCGGGGACCATTTCATGCAGTTTGCTGCCGTAGATCTGCACTGACAGCGGTTTATCGACATCGTTCGTTGCAATCAGTTCGATCGACTTACGATGCTTGTGGACGAGATGCACAGCCTGTACGAGGTCAGTCGTAGCCAGCCCCAAGCCTCCGCGTTCACGGACGACTTGACGGAACGCCAAATGAGTGTAGCCCGCCAGCGGCGCCAGAAAGTACCGCGTCGGGATCTGCAGCGGACCAATCGCGATCTGGGGCGATTCCTCGGGAAAAGGTGGGGTCAAGTCTGGTCGAGCGGCATTTGCCGCCTGCGGTTCGCATTCAATTTCCGTGGCCGACATCAAAAAAACCTAGCTCCACCAACGCAGCCTTAACTTCTCGAATCGGCAGGCCCACTACGTTAGACAGGCTGCCCGTCACTTGATCTACGAACAGACTTCCGGCCCCTTGGATGGCGTATCCGCCCGCTTTGCCAGTGGACTCGCCGGTCTCCAGGTACCAGTCCAGCCACGTCTCGACATCGGCAAGAAACTTTACCGTGGATGTCACGACAAAGGTTTTCGTCGCGAATTTGTCCTTCAGACACACCGACAGGCAGACACCAGTCAGGACCTGATGTTCGCGATCGGCATAATACTCGCGGAACCACTGGCGAACCAGTGCGTTCTGCTCTAGCCCGGCCGGTGGTTGCCCCAGGACGACAAGCTGACCAGTCCCTGCGCTCGCGACAACCGTTGTGTCCGCGGCGACCAGGGCGGCGAACTCCAGGCCTTCTTTTTGCAGTATCTTCAATGTCTGATCGTGTTTATGGCGGGCTATCTGCAACAGTTGCTGCATGATTGCCGGCAGGTTCGTCAATCCATCAAACGACTCTTCCTCAGCAGAGGGGGGTGGTCGCACCAGGATCCGATCCGCGGGAACGATCAATTGTAATAATTCAACCCGCCGCGGTGAACGGGAAGCCAACACAACAGGGAGCGGCATGGAATCTCAATGGAATTGGGGAATCGAAATCGGGGCATTGACGTCTAAGGACAGCCTGACTCGCCAGTGTCGAGCAAATCCTTGCCCCCCTGCCAACTTGGGGGCGCCAGGTGACAGACCTCTGATTTTAACGGTTCATGCAGAGCACTGAAATTGCGAGTTGCCCGGGAACCGATGACGCGTAACACCGGCTTTGCACCAACGCGGGTCGGTGTGCATGCACGGTTCGATTGAACGCAATTTAACGTCTGTACCAGATGAAAGACCGACGTCCAGATTGACTTGAGACTGCGGCAGAGATGGATTGCAGTCTCAAGAATGCAGATCCAACGGGCTATTGATCGCGGATTTGGTGGCGGCGCGAGCGTATACTGACCGGTTGGCAGTGGTGGTGCGGGTGCTGAAGATTTGGGAAACCGACATGGCCTGGTATTATTCACGAACTGCAGATCTAAAGATGTTCAATCGCGTTGCCGTGCGTCGGCAAACTCGCCGACTGCAGTGTTCCATCGACAGTCGGATTGAGCCTCTCGAGGAGCGGCTCGTGCTGACCGTGACCCCGGAGGAGCAACTGTTTGTTTATCTGCTCAACCAGATTCGCCACGATCCGCAGGCCTATGATCAAGCGGCTGGGTTGGGCGGAATCCTGAACGACGTTGAAGCGCGACAACCATTGGCCGTGAATGACGATTTGTTTGCGTCTGCCGCGTTCCACGCGACGGAGATGGCTGACAATGACTACTTCGCTCATCAAAGTGCGGTGACCGGCGATTGGCCCAACCTGATGGCGCGCGACCAGGGTTACGACCTGCCGAGCTATTTTCCGGACAGCAATAACTACATTGAATCGCTCGCGGCTGGCAATCTTTATGGTGATCCTGCGGATGTTATCGAGTTGTTAATCGTTGATGCCGGTGTTCCCAGTCTTGGCCATCGCAATCATCTGTTAGGAATCGATTCCTTCAACGCCCAGGCCAACGAAATTGGGATCGGCCATGCCTTTAACCTGTTGTCAACCTATGACCATTACTGGGCAGCCCACATTACGTTTTCGGATCCGGACAATACATTCCTGACCGGTGTCGTATACGAGGATATTAACTCGGACACTGCGTTCAGCTTGAATGAAGGACTTGCCGGAATCACGGTCAGCATTAATGGGACGATTCTGCAAACGCAGACGAATGCGGCGGGTGGCTGGTCAATTCAGGTTCCGGGCCCCGGGACCTATACCGTGACAGTTTCCGGAGGCGATTTTTTCGGTACAGCAACCAGCACTGTAGATGTCGGAAGTCTGAATCGCGAGATCGATTTCATCTCGGGAATTGCAGACGGAGTCGTCGATTTCGGCGGCCCCACCGTTGATGCCAACCAGCCACCCGTGAATACGCTGCCGCTCGGTCCGCTCAATGTCGACGAAGACGTCGCGATTGGTCTGACCGACATCTCCATTACCGATCCGGATGTGGGTATCAATCCAGTTTCCGTAACCTTCACGGTCACGCACGGCAAATTAAATGTTCGCACGAACGTGACCAATGGTCTGACTTCGGGGCAGGTCGTCGGCAACAATACGGGGCAGATCGTTATCACGGCTCCGCTCGCCAAGATCAACGCCACACTTGCAGCACTGTCGGGACTGACCTATCAAGGCACAACTGACTACAACGGCTCCGATACGTTGATGATGGTAACCGACGATCAACAAACCGCTGACATCGGCGGAGCACAATTTGACACTGACATCCTCAATATCATGGTGTCGGCTGTTAACGACCCGCCGGTCAACACGGTCCCGTCATCGATTTCCGTTATTACCGAGACTTCGACGAAGATTAATAGCCTGAGTCTTACAGACCCGGATCTGGGCACTGGTGACGCCCTGGTCACCCTGACTGTGACCAAGGGCACTGTCACCGTCCGCACCGACGTGGCCGGGGGCCTGACCGTTGCCGACGTGACCAGCAACGGCACGAATTCCGTCACCATTCTCGCTCCGCGATCACGCTTGTTGGCGACCTATGCCGCAACGAACGGCGTGACTTATACCAGCGACAACGGGTACATTGGTTCGGACATATTGACGGTCATGTCCAGCGACCAGGGGCAGGCGGGCGCTGGCGGAACGCTGGCGGACACCGATACCGTCGCCATTCAAGTGCAACCAGTGCCGGTGGCCCCGGTGTTATCGGTTCCTTCTTCCATTACCGGTCCCGCCAAGGCCAAACTGGTGATCATTGGTGCCGGAGCCAGCCTTGCCGATCCTGATTCCCCGAATTACTCGGGCGGCAAATTGACGATTCAACTGACGGCCGGTGGAACATCAACTGACAAATTGACGCTCACGAAAGTCGGAACAAAAACTGGCCAGGTCAATCTCAGCCGGACAAAACTTCGACTGGGCAAGACCGTCGTTGGCAGCATTTCCGGCGGCACCGGTGGTTCCCCGCTCGTCATCCAGTTCACGGCCAACATCAGTCCCAGCACCGTGCAATCAGTGTTGCAACGCGTGACCTTGCGTGCTGCCCGTGGCAAGTTGCTCCCGGGAACTCGAACGGTCCAGTTCACAGCGACCGACCCCACTCATTTGACGAGTACTCCGCAGTTAGGGCAGGTCGTGATTCCTGGATGAGGGCCGCCAAAATCTGTGCACCGACGCCACAGAATCGGGCTACGCCTTTCCCAGCAATTCCTGAATGGGTTTCGCGTCGGGATCTACCAGACGAATGGGCCGGCCGACGTTCGAGATGTTCTGCTTCTGATGGTCGACTCCCACCGCCTGGCAGATTGTTGCCAGCAGATCCGCCGTGGAGACCGGGCGCTCGGTGACCGTCATGCCGTCATCTGCGGTCTGCCCGATCACCTGACCTCCACGAATCCCCCCGCCACTTAAGACCGTTGTCCAGGCCACCGGAAAGTGGTCCCGTCCGGCGCTGGCATTGATGGTCGGCGTCCGACCAAACTCGCCCATCCAGACAACCAGTGTTGAATCCAGCATGCCGCGTGATTTCAGGTCGGTCAACAGTGTTGACCAGGCCGGGTCGAGCACCCCACAGAGTTCGGTCACGGCTGGAAACACATTCGCGTGGGTGTCCCAGCCAATCCCACCTTGATTCGGAGCTTCGCTGAGAGTGACTTCCACAAACGGCACTCCGCGTTCCACAAGCCGGCGGGCCAGCAGGCAGCCCTGGCCAAACTTATTGCGGCCGTACGCATCTCGCAATTCCGCCGATTCTTCGTCCAATTTGAACGCACGGACCGTCTCAGACCGCATCATCTTGACCGCCTGTTGATAGGCATTGCGGTGGGACTGCAGAACAAGTCCTGGATGAGTGGTTTGAAATTCCGCTTCCAGCCCGTCCAGCAATTTCAAGCGAGAATCAAATTGCGGCGCTGTCACTTGAGCCGGCAGTTCGAGATTCTTAACACTCAATTGATCAGTAGCGCCGGCCAGCGGGCGGCCGCCGCGTCCCGCACTACCGACTGTCAGCGGCGCGTACCTGGGTCCCAAAAAGCCAGGCCCAAACGCAGCCGGACTCAAAAAACGCTGGGGAGCGATGCTGACAAAATTCGGGATCTCGGACTCATCCCGGCCGAGTTCCTTACTGAGTGCGGCCCCCAACGTCGGATACTTCACGGGCCCCTGGGGCAGATAGCCTGTGCGCAGCAAATACGTGGCGCGCCCGTGATCGCCTTCTTTGGTGCTCATGGACCGAATCAAGCTGAGATGCCCCATCTGCTGCGCCAGTCGGGGCAGATGCTCGCAGATCTGGACCCCGGGGACCGCAGTGTCGATCGGCTTGAATTCTCCGCCATTTTTGTGGCCGGGCTTCAAATCAAAAGTGTCCAGCTGGCTGGGCCCGCCCGACATCCACAACAGGATCACCGAACGACTTCGATCGGCTCGCCTGGCCAGGTCATCAGCCAGCACAGG
>CAZQUW010000047.1:19606-26744 GCA_964596215.1 uncultured Planctomicrobium sp.
TCCGTCGCCGTCAGTACCCGCAACAAAAACTTCAAATCATGTCCCGAATCGGTAAATGCCTGAGCCAGTTCTTCCAGCAATTCGGGGTGACTGGCTGGATTGTTTTCATTGAAGTCATCGACGGGATCGACAATACCGACGCCGAACAGCCGCCCCCACACACGATTGACCGCTGCCTTCGCAAAGTAGGGGTTGTCACGTGCGGTCAGCCAGTTCGCCAGGTTCGCTCGGGTCCCCTCTGCTGCCTTCCACGTCGGCTCTACGCCATTCAAATAACGGGCCAAAGCTTCCTTCTTTTTTCCGGGAATTTCTAACGCACGTTTTTCCGGGACATCAGCGAGCGGCCCGGCGATGTCCCCCGCGGATTGCCTTGAGACACCTGAAAAGAATGCGGCAAAGCTCCAGAACTGCTCCTGTTTCCAAGTATCGAACGGGTGATCGTGACATTGAGCACATTCAATTCTCAAACCGAGAAACACGCGAGCCGTGCCCGACGCGAGATTTTCCGGCTTACCCTCTTTGGCCTGATAGAACGCCACCGGACTGACGGTGCCCCCCGCATCCATCACGTTGCGGGCGGCCGCTCCAGCAATTTTAAAAGTCACCAGTTGCCGGGCCAGATCTGCGTAGCTGTCGTTATCAATCAGTTGATCTCGCAGCCAGGCCTCGAAGGATGGCATGAGGAATTGCAACTGGGGATCCGCACTGACCTCCGGCAACAGTTCGGCGCGCCACACATTTGAAAAATGAATGATATAGCGTGGGCCTTCCAGCAACTCCCGGACAATGGCCCGTCGCTTCTCTGGCGCCGGGTCGTCGAGAAATTGGCGAACGACCGAAACTGGTGGTATCTTCCCGGCCAGATCGAGATAGACGCGACGTAGAAATTCTGCGTCCTCTGCCCGGGCGGCCGGGACCACTTTTTCCTGCTCCCAGCGTTCTCGAATCCGCTGGTTCACGCGATTCACCAACTGCTGTTCTGCAGGGGGGATGGTCGCGACTTCAGCCCCCCGCACCGCTGAGTTGCTCACACAGCAAACGACGCAATAGGTTGTCAGCCAAAGCAACAGTTGTTTGAGAGTATTGGCGAACAAGGCCATGTCGGTCTCATAAATCGGTGGCATTTCAAACGCGGCAAGATACGTGAAGTAAGGCGTTGGCAAACGACTACGGAAAATGCGTGTAGCCCAAGGCATGAATCCCTCATCCCCATGTTACCCAATTGGAACTGGAGATCAGCAGACAGTGGCCCGAAATCAACCAGACCTTCCCACGTCTCTCATTCTTGATCTGACGCTCGCCGGTTTTTGTCTGAGTCACCTGTTTCGATCCCACTTTTGATGAACTCGTCCGCATTCCGCGACGATGAAGAAATGTCCCGCCACACTTCAGTTCTCGAAGTCCCCCAGGCAACCCGACCACTCAAATACTCAGCCGACTCCGACGCGACCACGCGTGGGGCAGACTGGCGGCCCCCCCGAATCAAAACTTTTGGGCATCCACGGCTTAAGCCGTGCAGTCTTAACCGGGCGAAGGCCAGTAATCGCATGCGCGTCCGATCTTCAACATTTCGAGTCTGGCCGCGACTCGGCATCTGGCCGCCCACCGCGTTCGTGTTGATTCCGGTGTTGCTCGGTCTCTTCGCGGGGACGATGCTGATGTGGTCACATGGTCACTCGACCGTCATTCCAGATCAGCCAGGTCCGCATCAGCAAATCAGGGATCAGCCGACCGGTATCACACTGCGCGATGGATTCGCAACGGTCGATGTCCATCTGGAACACGAGGTCCCCGTCCGACTCCTGGTCAGTAATCTCGGTTCGGTGAATCGAAATGCGATCTTACAGGCAACCGCGACATCCATTCCATGTGATGCGGCCACGAAGTCCCATGGCCACAGTTTTCCGGTCCTGAGTCTAAACTCAACCGTTTCCTCAAGGCCGGCAACCTCGGTGACATTGGTCGCCCTCACAGATTCTGCAATTGGAGCCATGAAACCCCCTCGGCGTAGCCAGTCCGCCGCATCCCCACCGCCAACTCGAGACTTCTGGCTGCACGTGACGGAGACGCCTCTGGAAAATTCCAAAGGCTATCAACTTGTGCGCGGCCAACTGACCGGTTCTGATCAGCTGGTCGAAGTTTATGCCGATGTCAGCTTGAACACTCCGTCGGGCATTCCCGTTCCGATCCGCCAACTGGCGACAGAAATTGCAACTCGGCTGTCGCATGACATACTGCCGGCGGTCGAGCAGCATGTCGGGCCGATCGCTGACCCCGATCGGAATGGACGACTGACAGTATTGCTGACGCCATGGTTGGGGCGTTTGCGTGGCGGTACCACCCAGGTCCGTGGATTCGTACGCAGCAGTGACCTGAGAACGGACATTTCGGCCCCCTTCAGCAATCACGCGGACCTGCTGTATCTGAATTCAGATCTGCCGCGGGGTGAAGTGCTGCAATCCTTGCTGCTTCATGAAGTTGCGCACACGGCCCTGGCGAGTCGGCAGAATGCGACAAGCGGCAGAGCACTGCCCGACTGGGATGACTGGCTGAATGAAGGACTGGCCCACCTGACTGAACAACACGGACGAGATGACTCATCCAATCTCGACTTTCGGGTGGCTCGCTTCTGGCAGAATTCCGCGGCAGCGCCACTGGCCGTGCGTGACTATTACCGGACAGGGCGCTGGCGGAACCACGGGTGCCGGGGGGCCACATTCCTGTTTCTCGATTGGTGCCAGCAGCTGTCACGACAACGGGGGACGTCCAATTTCATTGCCGCGTTGATGGCGACAGGAAAATCGGATGCCGCAGCCCTCGAACAAGTCTGTCAGGCAAGATTCTCAGACCTCTATCGGGCTTGGACAATCTCGCTGGCGACCAGCGACGCGGCGCCTCACTCGGCCAGGGTGGGCCGATTCCTGAATAGCGGTGTGCGATTTCAACAATGGACTTTGACAGCGGATTCACGGCGAGAGTTTGACGTAGCTGGCACCGCCACGCAGTTCGTCGAGTTGCGATCGCCCCAGACGGGGTGGTATCGACTGACATTCAGCGCAGAGCCACTGGATGCGTGGCAGTTGACCGTCGTGCCTGGCAGGCAGGAAGTTCCCGCGATGACCGTGAATGCCAGGTGGAGCAGGGTGCAAGCCTCGGAGCCACGGTTGATCGTGAAGGTTCAACAGCCACTTCCCGCAGCCTGGTCTGCCGAGGAGATCGCGTGTGAGATGATTCGCGAACCACAGCCACGCGTCTGGAACTGGCCTGTTGCCGCCTTAAAGCAGGCTGCAAACGAGAGCGGGGCCATGGTGCTTCCCTTGACTCCCGAGGATCTGACAGGGGGCGAGGCTGTGATTAAGGTGCGTTTCAAGAACTCGGCCGGACATTCGGCCTGGGGATGGAGCGATCTGCCCGCAGGCCAGGCCGTCGAACAGATTGCGAGCGGTTCTCGGGCATTCTAGACACACTTGTCGAATGCAGGCGGCCCCCATGCGCGGCGTGTGAGTCGATTCATCTCGCACATCCCCCTATCAATTTCAAAAAATTGTGGCCCCGATCCTTGATTGAATCCTCAGGTTCGGGAAAATCCCCCGCACGTTCACCAAGTGGTGCCTTGCAACTCTCGCCACGGTTGTTAACTTGATGGAGTTGCAAGACAGCGTGGTTACTTCGTGTAGCCGTAACCGTCTAAGAGAACTTAGAGTGGTTGCGGCTTTTGGTGCGCGCTGCGGGCGGTGCAACTGACTATCAGTTGTGACTCTCCTTCGCTACCTTCATAAGTCGATGCAGCCCCCCGGTTTAAACATCGGAGTCGAGTGCCCCGGGCTGCCATCGGCAACTTACAGAGAGGTGTGGTTGTGCCTCGTCGGACAGACATCAAGAAGATTCTGATCATCGGGTCGGGCCCCATTGTCATTGGACAGGCCTGCGAGTTTGATTATTCGGGAACCCAGGCGTGCAAGGCGCTGCGTGAAGAGGGTTACGAGGTCGTATTGGTGAATTCCAATCCCGCGACCATCATGACCGACCCCCACACGGCAGACCGCACCTACATCGAGCCGATCACCTGGGAATATGTCGCCAAGGTCATCGAGCGCGAGCGACCGGATGCCTTGCTGCCGACACTGGGTGGCCAGACAGGTCTCAATGTCGCCATGGACCTCGCCCGGCGGGGAATCCTTAAGCAACTCGGTTGCGAGTTAATCGGCGCGAAAGAAGAAGTCATTGCCAAGGCCGAAGGACGGGAATCGTTCAAGCAGGCCATGATCAAGATCGGCCTGGAAGTTCCCAACAGCCGCACCGTCCACAACATGGAAGAAGCCCGCGCCGCATTACGCGAAGTGGGCCTGCCGTGCGTCATCCGGGCCAGCTACACACTCGGCGGCGCCGGGGGTGGTCTGGCCTATAATCGTGACGAATTCGAGTCGATGATCCGGAAGGGCCTGGCTCTTTCACCTGTGGGCGAAGTCTTGCTCGAACAGTCGATTCTCGGCTGGAAAGAGTTCGAGATGGAAGTGATGCGCGACGTTGCTGACAACGTCGTAATCATCTGCTCGATCGAGAACTTCGACCCGATGGGGGTCCATACCGGTGACTCGATCACGGTCGCCCCCATCCAGACGCTGACTGACAAAGAGTATCAGCGGATGCGTGACGCGACGATCGCCGTCATGCGCGAAATCGGCGTCGAAACGGGTGGCTCGAACGTGCAGTTCGCCATTAATCCCGACGACGGCCGGATGGTTGTCATTGAGATGAACCCCCGCGTCAGCCGATCCAGCGCATTGGCTTCCAAGGCCACCGGCTTCCCCATCGCCAAGATTGCCGCGAAGCTGGCGGTCGGTTATCGACTGGACGAAATCCACAACGACATCACGCGCGAAACGCTGGCCTGCTTCGAGCCGACCATCGACTACGTCGTGACCAAGATCCCGCGGTGGACCTTCGAGAAATTCCCCGATGCCGACGCTACATTAACCGTGCAGATGAAGTCTGTCGGCGAAACCATGGCTATTGGCCGGACATTCAAAGAGTCTCTGCAGAAAGCCTTGCGCGGCCTGGAAATTGGCCATTTCGGTCTCGGCGGCGGCAAGAAGGATTTGTGGGGCACACTGCTGCAGCCGACGATTGATGAAATCGGACAGAAGCTGGCCACGCCCAATTGTGACCGGATTTTCTACGTGCGCTATGCGCTGAAAGCCGGAATGTCAGTTGCCGACATCCACCGATTGTCGGACATCGATCCGTGGTTCCTCGACCAGATTCGCCAACTTTGCGAGACGGAAGTTGAAATCCGGAACATCTCGCGCCTGCAGGACACGAACGCTGAGTTCCTCCGCCAGATCAAGCGACTGGGGTATTCCGACAAGCAATTGGCCTTCTGGTGGGATACGACCGAAACTGACGTCCGCAAGTATCGCAAGGGGCTGGGAGTTGCCGCCGTCTTCAAGTCGGTCGACACCTGCGCCGCTGAATTTGAAGCCTACACTCCCTATTACTATTCGACCTACGAGGATGAGGACGAAGCTCCCCGTCCCCGTACAGATAAACGCCGCATCATGATCCTGGGTGGTGGTCCCAACCGGATCGGTCAGGGAATTGAGTTCGATTATTGTTGTTGCCAGGCGTCTTACGCACTGCGGGAACTCGGAATCGAAACCATCATGGTGAATTCGAATCCCGAAACAGTGTCCACCGACTACGACACATCTGACCTGCTGTTTTTCGAACCGCTGACCACCGAAGACGTACTGAATATTTGCGATCGACTGCAGCCCGAAGGGGTCATCGTGCAGTTCGGCGGCCAGACTCCGCTGAATCTGGCCCGTGGCCTGGAGGCCGGTGGCGTTAAGATCCTCGGGACGACCTGCGATTCCATTGACATTGCCGAAGACCGCAAGCGGTTCCAGGCATTGCTCGAACGATTGGGACTGCATCAGCCTCCCAACGGCACCGCGATGGAATTGAGTGCCGGTTGCCACATCGCCGAGCAGATCGGTTACCCAGTACTCGTGCGTCCCAGCTACGTGCTCGGCGGACGTGCCATGGAGATTTGCTACGACGAGACCTCGCTGGCGAAGTTCATGCAGGCCGCAATGGATGTTGCTCCTGATCATCCAGTGCTGATCGACAAGTTCCTCGAGGACGCGATTGAAGTCGACGTGGATGCTGTCGGTGACGGAGAACTGGTGATCGTCGGCGGCGTGATGGAACACATCGAAGAGGCGGGTGTGCATTCAGGCGATTCGGCCTGTGCCATTCCTCCCTTCTCACTTCCCGCCAGCGTTATTGAAGAGATCAAGCAGGCAACTTATGCCATGGCCCGCAGCCTGAATGTGCGCGGCCTGATGAATGTGCAGTTTGCTGTGAAGTCGGTCGACGGCAAGCATGTCGTTTACGTGCTGGAAGTGAATCCGCGAGCGAGTCGGACGTCGCCGTTCGTTTCGAAGGCGACCAATGTGCCGTTGGCCAAGATCGCGGCCAAAGTCATGGCTGGGGTATCATTGCGGACACAAGGCGTCACGGAAGAGGTCGTTCCCACGCACTACAGCGTCAAGGAAAGCGTGTTTCCGTTCAATCGTTTCGCGGGTGTCGACATCATCCTCGGACCGGAAATGCGATCCACCGGTGAAGTCATGGGCATTCACGATGAATTCCCGATCGCGTTTGCCAAGAGCCAGGTCGCTGCCGGCAATCAATTGCCGCGAGAGGGCACCGTCTTTATCAGCATGGCCGGCCGTCACAAAGAGGCCTTGATCGAGCCCGCTCGACGACTGCAGCAACTCGGTTACAAGCTGATTGGCACCAGCGGTACCGCGCGGATTTTGCAGGGTGCGGGAATCAACATCGAAGTCGTTCGGAAGTTGCAGGAAGGTCGCCCGAATTTGCTGGACTACATGGCCAACGGCCAGGTCCAATTGATCTTCAATACCCCAAGCGGTAAAGGGGCCCGGACTGACGAAGGCCGGATTCGCTCGGCATCGGTCATGTACGGCGTGCCGTGCGTTACCACGGTGGCTGGCTGTCAGGCCGTCGTACGGGCCCTGGAAGCTTTGGCGAAGAATCCTGTGCCGCACATCAAGGCGTTGCAGGATTGGTTTCTGCTGGAGCCCGCCGTAACGAATCGCAGCTAGCGCTT
>CAZQUW010000047.1:26844-30143 GCA_964596215.1 uncultured Planctomicrobium sp.
ACAAACGTCCGATTCCCGAGACAGACGACATGGGCCCCGCGACCTCCGAGTTTTTGTCCGCATTGCGCGCCGGGAGTGCAAACTGCCGTATGCCCGGTGCGCGCATTCTGGTCGCGCTATCTGGTGGAGCGGATAGCGTTTCCTTGCTTCTCGGCCTGTGGCTTTTGCGAGCCGACTTGCAACTCACGTTGCACGCCGCTCATCTCAACCACCAGCTCCGGGGTGCCGAGTCAGACGCGGACGCCGCCTGGGTCGAAAAATTCTGCCGCCAGAAATCGATTCCCTGCCACGTCGGAGCGGAATCAATTGCCACCGCCCCGGAACTCACCAAACACGGCCTCGAGGGTGCGGCCCGGCTGATCCGTCGCAGGTTCCTGCAGCACATCGCGGTCGAGCACCAATGCACGGGAATCGCAGTCGCCCACACCGCAGAAGATCAGGCGGAAACCATTCTGCATCACATCATTCGTGGCACCGGGCTGGCTGGACTGCGCGGCATGCATGCCGACCGGGTACTAGATGCTTCCGACACCACGGGCAGTAAGACGATCCCCTTTGTTCGACCACTCCTGCATGTGAACCGAGAGTTGTTGATCCGTTTTCTCGAAGAGCAGGGCCAGGTTTATCGAACCGATTCATCGAATATCGACACCACACTGACTCGCAATCGCATTCGCCATGATTTGCTTCCCCTGCTCGCCCGCGAGTTCAACCCGCAGATCCAAACGGCACTGCTGCGCCTGGGACAACAAGCCCAGGAGGTTTACGCCGATGAAGCCTCGCTCGCGGAGGGCTTACTGCAGGAGTCGCTGATTGAGACGGCGTCACGCCATTGCCGCCTGCGATGCGGACCGTTGCAGGGCCAACCGGCACAACGGATTCGAGAGTGTTTCGTGTTGTTGTGGCGACAGCTGGAGTGGCCGCGCCGCCAGATGGGTTTCGCCGACTGGCAACGCCTGGTCGAGATCCTCGACCCCGGCCACCCCGCCATCACTTTGCCGGGCAACGTGACGGCACAGCGTCGCGAAGACTTGTTGATGTTGACCCGTGCCGAACCATCGGAACATTGACGGTCGCGGAGCGTTCTTCTCTGCCTGACGCCAGTCATCTTCCCTCGCACCAGCGGGACAGCCACGCGATCCCAACCAGCAGCGTCAGATTATCCCAGCCATGTGGCGAGGCCGCTTCGATGACGACAGCAGCGCAGCCAAGAATCAACGACCACGCGACAAGGTCGCTCCCGCTCCGGCCGGCGAGCAGCAATCCCAGGGCGGCCGCGAAGGTGGATGCGACGCAGACCGCTGCAGAGCCCTCCCACGAACGTTCGGCGGTCAGTTGTTTGAAAGCGGGCACCCGATAACGATGTCGTCCCCAGCGGATGCCGACGGGCTCACCCACCGCGTCCCCCCAGCCGGCAATCAGATAAGCAATCCCAGCTAATGGCCCCGCGATCAGATGGGCCAGAACGCCCCCCACCGCAGTACAGATCAGTGGCGACAGGACATGCAATTTCTCGTGCGGAGCATCGCTCGGGCGAGCGAGGGCGTTAAAAATTCGGGACCGGCGACCATGCCACGTTGCAAACAAGACCCCCATGGCGACGACGACACCATATGCCGCGACTGCACCACTGCCGAACTTCCAACGGAGCAGGGCCGCGCCCGTGAAGATCGTCAGATGGAAGACCTTGCGGGTGTCACCAACACGCCAGCCCTGTTCACGCCACATGGCGGCCAGCAGGCCGGCCCCGCAATAGAGTGCCAGCCCGCAAACGCCACCAACCAGGGCCGCATGCGGCGATGGCCACAGTTCCCACAACGCGTGCAGCATGATGGAGGTGTGCCATATTCAATATCATCAATTTCGGCCGGTACCTGGCACCGTTCACGTAATCGCGATCAAATGCCATAAGCAATGTTATTCTCGGCACTTCCAATAACGCACGCAGACGCGGCCGAAGTTTCGGTCGCGTCTGCGTTTCCAATCGCCCCCAGCTATGGTCGGCGGAATTCCAAGCCTATCGTCAGACCCTGGAAGGTCATGTCTTGTTTGTGCGATTGCAGCACCACCCCCGGGGGATCGGCGGAACCCGTGTCGTTGTAGTAAATGTTGTCCTGCGGACGAGTCACTCGAGACACGAAGATGAAGTTATAACCTGCAGTGATGTTGATATTCGGCGTGACTTTCAATCGGCCAGTCAGATTCAGATCGATGACCGGCGCAATCTGTGCCGTATTGTCATTCATCACCGTATACGGATCGGCATTGCTGCGGAAGTTATTGACTTCCAGGCGATTCTTATAGACATTGGCACCGAGACCAAACTTGGGATCGAACGTCACCGCCATGAAGCTGTTTTCAAACTTGGTACGCAAACCAATTTGCGGTGCGAACAACTGATTCGCCGAATACGAATCAATGTCGGTGACAACCTTGGGCAATCCCAACAGCGGATCCGGACTGAATACCCCGCGCTGCTGCAGGCCTTCCCGCAAGTCGAGATATTTGAAACCGATCATCGGAGAGAAGCTGAAGTAGTTGGTGCTGGAACCGTCGAAGTACAGGTTCATATCGCTGCTCCACAGCTTCGACGTGAACGTCGTCCGGAAGCTGTCGTTGTACAACTCAATGTTGTTATCAACGATCCCATTCACCAGCGTCGACGTCCCCAGGAAGGGTTGACCGATGGTCCCGAGAAGCGCGGTGTCTTCGATCGTTTGCTGCGCATTTCCCATGCCGAAAATGCTGCCTTCGAAGGACCCGAAGATCAACGGAATACCAACCGTTCCACGCACGCCGGGAATATTGTTCAACTTCATCGTGTTGAGTGATGGGACTTCGGCGAATCCGAGGAAATTGCCGAGTGAATCGAACACTTGGAATGGTTCGGCCGGATTCTTGATCCCGAACTGCGGCGCCCCTAATAGGACATTCCCAGGAGGCGTATAATCGAACTGCAGATATTCCGTGCGGAAGAAGAAGCCGTCCCACGAACGGAATGCCGATTGCAAGCCGTCGACTCGTGAGAAGACTTGCGGTTGATCGGGTGTCGGTGCCACCCAGTACGGGTCGACTCCCCCCTGTCCATAAGGCGAGGCGTAGGCACTTGGCGGCGGCGTATTGGGAATCGTCGCGCCATCACCGAAAGCCCCGAAGGAAGAGTAGCCGCCCCCGTCGCTGTAGACATCCTGGGCGTGAGTTGTTCCCATCAAGCTGCTGCCGACGAGAAGACCACAGCCCATGAGCCAGCTGAGCCATTTACTGCTTGCCATAGCGTTCTTCCCTGGTACGACACGCGG
>CAZQUW010000048.1:0-29827 GCA_964596215.1 uncultured Planctomicrobium sp.
GTCACTGGAACAACGTCATTGATACCCCCGGGTATCCCGATTTCATCGGCCAGACGATCAGCGCCCTGCGGGGCGTCGAGATGGCGGTGATCGTCATCGCGGCCGATTCCGGCATCGCGGTCAACACGCGAAAAGTCTTTCAGCAGGCCACCCAGAACGGGATGGCCCGCATGATTCTGCTCAACAAGCTCGATCACGATAACATCAATTTCGCACAAGTCGTCTCAGATATTCAGGCGACGTTCGGTTCCAATTGCCTGCCGCTGAATGTGCCGGTCGGAATTGGACCCGGATTTAAAGGTGTCGTCAGTACGCTCCCGGGGGCAGGCGACCGGCCGGGTGTCGTCAATGTGGCGACGTACGGTCAGCAAGTGATCGATGCCATCGTGGAATCTGATGACGCGCTGATGGAGAAATTCTTCAATGGCGAGACGCTCACTTCCGAAGAGATCGCGAGCGGGATCACCAAGGCCATGATCGCCGGCACGCTGATCCCCATGTTCTGCGCCAGTGCCCGCACTGGAGTTGGCGTTGATGAATTCATGGACGCGATGACCTTATATGCCCCCGCCCCCAATGCGTTGCACCGCATGGGAATCGACGTTAATGGTCTTGAGGTCGATGTCCAATCGGATGCTGACGGACCGCTGGTCGGACAAGTGTTTAAGACGCGCATCGACCCCTTCGTGTCCAAATTGAGCTACATCCGGCTGTTTTCCGGAAAACTGACGAAGGACTCGACAATCCTGTGTCCGTCAACCGGCAAACAGCTGAAGATTCACAATCTGTTCCACGTGCAGGGGGGCCTGCAAGAGCCAGTCGACGCGGCGTTCGCCGGGGATATTGTTGCGGTCTCGAAAGTCGAAGATCTGCATACCGGTGATACGATCTGTTTTGGCAACGGTCAAACGCGGGGCACGGTCATTCTGCCCGGTATGACCTTTCCCACTCCGATGATCGGTCTGGCTGTCGAGCCCAAGAGCCGCAATGATCAGCAGAAGATCTCCGGGGCTTTGCACAAGATCGAAGAAGAAGACCCCACCTTCAAGGTGACTCGCGAAGCCCAGACCCATGAAATGGTGATGCAGGGGATGAGCGAGCTGCATCTGCAGATTGTGCAGAATCGCCTGCAGAAACGGGACAAGGTGGATGTGGTGACCCACCAACCGAAAATTGCATATCGCGAAACGATCGCGGCGGCGAAAGAGGGCAGCTATCGCCACAAGAAGCAGTCGGGCGGTTCCGGTCAATTTGCCGAAGTCCATCTGCGAGTCTCACCGCTGCCGCAAGGGATCAACCCTGCCGAATATTTCACGAAAGAACGGTTCGATCACCTGCGCGAGTACCATTACGACCCGGTGCTGAACTTTGCGTTCGTCGATCGGGTCTCGGGTGGATCGGTTCCCAATCAGTACATTCCGGCAGTCGAAAAAGGGGTCATCGAGCGTATGGCCAAGGGAGTCGCGGCCGGGTACCAGATCCAGGATGTCTGCGTGGAAATCTTCTTCGGTAAAGACCACCCGGTCGACAGCAACGAAACGGCCTTCCGGATTGCGGGGAGTACCTGTTTCCGTAACCTCTTTCGCGAAGCCCGGCCGCAGTTGCTGGAACCGATTGCCCGGGCCGAGATTTACGTTCCCAACGATAAACTGGGCGATATCACCAGCGACCTGAATAGCCGCCGGGGCCGGGTGGAGAATCTGGATTCGGAAGGGGGTGGCTATCAAATCGTGACGGCGCGGGTCCCTGTTTCCGAGATGATGACCTACGCCCGCAGTATGTCGAGCATTACCGGCGGCCGCGGGTCCTTCACCCTGGAACTGAGCCACTACGAGGTCATGCCGCCGAATGAACAGCAGAAGGTGATTGCCGCAGCACAGATGAAGGAAGAAGACGAGTGACGGCCGGAGTGCTGTAGCTGCCCGTGTTACGACAAGATCGCGAGGATGACTGTTTGAGCGTGAGAGTGAAGGAGCGCGAAGCCAGTCCGCGTTCAGCTCTTCACTCTGATGTTCGGAAAGCGAATCGACTGCGTCACGAGCGAGAAAGCGTGCTCAGACGGTGGGGCGAGCAGGCCCTGGTTCTCTGCGGAGGGCCAGGGCTTTTATTTGTCCGCACGTTGTAGTCGAGGGTTCCTGATGTCGGGTCTACGGTCCCCTCAACTCGAATGGCGGAAGTCGGCGAGGAAATCATCGGTACAGCGGCCGACCGCAAAAATCAGTGAGCCGCCCCCGTGTCATGCTGTACTCAACTGGAAATAGCCGGACAGAACGCTCAGAATAGAGTTCTATTCTGTCTGGGCCAGTGGCGGCCTCATTCCTGCTCAGCTGTTGCCGCCTTGCGTGATTCTGGAGGTTTGCGTGTCGCCAAGTATCGAGCCTGATCTTACGGAGCGCGACGATGTCATCATCACTCAGATGTTTTGGCGTTCGATCCGATTGTTTACTGTGTCGCTGATTATCGCGGTGGTCTGTGGTGGGATCTGGGTTTACTCCAGTCAACAGCGGGCTCGTCCCGAGTTTGCCCAGATCAACAAGCCCCCGGCCGCACGGGCCGCGAACACCGAGATCCCCGCTCTGCCATTTGCGGATACGACTCAGGCCGCCGGGATTACGTTTAAGCACACCAATGGCGCGACGGGCCAGAAGTTATTGCCCGAAACCATGGGATCGGGCTGCGCATTTCTGGACTACGACAATGACGGCGACCAGGACCTGTTGTTCGTCAATTCCTGCTCGTGGCCGTGGGATACTGCTCCGGCGGGCCCGCCGCCGACCATGGAACTTTATCAGAATGACGGCCACGGCAAATTCCAGAATGTGACCGCCGATTCTGGTCTGGGCGTGACCTTTTACGGCATGGGGGTCGCTTGTGGTGACTATGATGCCGATGGCTGGACCGATGTGTTTTTCACCGCCGTGGGCAAGAATCGGCTCTTTCGCAATGATCACGGGAAGTTCATAGAAACCACCGACGATGCCGGAGTAGCTGGCGATCCGCAGGAGTGGAGCACCAGTTCGGCGTTCTTCGATTTCGACAACGACGGGGATCTCGATCTGTTTGTGGGAAACTATGTCCGCTGGTCGCGTGACATCGACATGGTGCAGGGCTTTAAACTGGATGGCCAGACCAGGGCTTACGGGCCGCCGACGGCGTTTGTCGGCACCTATCCGTATTTGTACCGCAACGAAGGTGGCGGCAAGTTCCAGGATATTTCGGCCACTGCGGGAGTTCAGGTTAAGAATCCCAATCGCGATGTCCCTGTCGCCAAGACAATGGGGGTCGTCCCCATCGATCTCGATAGCGACGGCTGGCTCGATCTGGTTGTCTCGAATGATACCGTGCAGAATTTTGTCTTCGTGAATCAACGCGATGGAACATTCCAGGAGGTCGGTATCCATTGCGGCGTGGCATTCGATTCCTCAGGCAACGCACGCGGCGCGATGGGTGAAGACGCTGCCGATTTCCGGAACGATGGGTCACTGGGCATTTCCATCGGCAACTTCGCCAACGAGATGACTGCGCTGTATGTTTCCCAACCGAAAAGCATGCTGTTTACAGACGAAGCGATTGCCACGGGACTGGGCCCGCCCACGCGGCAGGAGTTGACGTTTGGCATCTTCTTTTTCGATTGCGATCTCGACGGACGCCTCGATTTGCTCGAAGCGAACGGACATCTCGAACAGGAAATCAACAAAATCCAGAAGAGCCAGCATTACGAGCAACCGCCGCACCTGCTGTGGAACGCGGGCCCGGAATCGCCGAGTGAATTCGTGTCGGTCCCGGCTGACAAATGTGGTGCTGATTTCTTGAAGCCCATGGTCGGCCGCGGTTCGGCTTATGCCGATATCGACGGAGACGGCGACCTGGACGCGGTCCTGACGGCCAGCGGTGGAGCACCGCGGCTGTTGCGCAATGACCAGAAACTCGGCCATCACTGGTTGCGGGTGAAACTTGTCGGGCACGCCCCCAACCGCGAAGCATTGGGAGCCACCGTCAAATTGAAGTCGGGATCTGCACAACAAAGCAGAGTGGTCATGTCGACCCGCAGCTACTGCTCGGCGTCCGAGTTGCCCGTAACGTTTGGACTGGGGGCGTTCCAGACGGTCGACGGCTTAGAAATCCGTTGGCCAGATGGCAAAATGCAGGCGGTGAACATCGACAAGGTCGATCGGTTGATCCGCATTGAACAAGAATGACTCCCCCCAGTGCTGCGGCCGGATGGTGTGAAAGGGGATGTCCGGCGTCGGACGGCAGTCCTCTACCTACCCCCGCCAGGGACGGCGCTGGTCCGATTTTGGATAGGTCGCGTCAGATCACTACGCAGACGGCGCGCTTCTCATTACGATGGGATCACTGTTACGGTCCTCCCCGCCTTCTCGCAGAAGTGAGTCCATTGTGGATCCATTGCCATTGCTGCAACAGCTTGTTGCGATTCCCAGCGTTAACCCCATGGGGCGCACCGACAAGGCGCCGGAGTATCTCGAAACGCGCTTGACCGAGTTCCTGTGCGGCTATTTTCGCGATCTGGGTGTCCCATACGAAGCCATCGAGGTGATGCCCGGCCGGTCGAATGTGATTGCCCGCTTTGACAGCCCAGGGGCCAAGGCCACCATCCTGCTGGATGCGCACCAGGATACGGTCCCCGTCGAAGGGATGACGATCCCCCCCTTTACCCCCGAAGTTCGCGATGGTCGGCTGTATGGCCGCGGCTCCTGCGACGTCAAGGGGGGAATGGCCGCCATGATTGCGGCATTTACGCGACTCGTTCGCGAACGCCCCGCCGGCGCCGCGAATGTGATCATGTCGTGCACCTGCGATGAAGAATGCACCGCCAAGGGTATTCTGGACGTCGCCAAGCTGTGGTCCGATCCCGAGCGTCACAGCCCGTTGATTTCCGGCCCGCCAGACCTGGTGATTTGCGCCGAGCCCACTGATCTGCATATCGTGGTGGCTCACCGTGGTGCGACGCGCTGGAAGATCCAGACCATCGGTAAAGCGGCACACAGTTCACGGCCCAGCGAAGGCATCAACGCCATTTATCGCATGGCAGCGGTATTGCAGGCCCTCGAGCACTTTGCCAATGAACTGCCCGGCATGATTCCGGAACACCGGCTGTGTGGGCCGGCCACCCTGAGTGTCGGCCGGATCGAAGGGGGCATCAGCGTGAATACCGTCCCCGACGAGTGCTCAATTGAGATCGATCGCCGCGTATTGCCCGGCGAGGATGGCGTGAAGGTCATGCAACAGGTGGAAGACTATCTGCGACATCGCCTGGATGTCGACTTCAAGATGCTGCCCCCATGGATCATTGGTCAAAGCCTGTCCGACCACAACAACGGCCCCTGGGCTGACCAGTTGATGGGCGTGATCACCCGGCATGTCGGCCCCCGTGATAAAGTGGGTGTGCCCTATGGAACGAATGCCTCGCGGACGTCGGCAACGAATGTCCCGTCGCTGGTCTTCGGCCCCGGTTCGATTTACCAGGCGCACACCGCGGATGAATGGATCGATATCGCCGAGTTGCGGCAGGCGGCGGAAATCTATTTTGATTTCTGTGCACACGCAGCAGTGCCATAGTGGATAGCCAATCTCAATTCCTTTTGTCCTTTCTGTCCTGATGTGAAGTAATTCCACGGACAGAAAGGACTTAAGGGACCTCTGTAGCTCGCCAATACACCCAGGCCACCCGTTTTAACGCACGGGAACGTCCCGGCCATTCTTTCTGCTGATTTTGTAGCGTCTTCGCGGCGTTCCGCCCGCAGCTGATCTTGCACGAAATTGCCGATTGCCGTACAGATCCTGCTCTTCACAGACGTCTCCACATCCCATCCCCTGGGATGTTCCAAGAATTCCCATCCCGAATCACCCCCAGATTGCACTCCGTACCCATCGGTTACGTGAAGGATTTCGTAATGAGATCAGGTGTCTATATCACCTGCGGTTTGGTGCTCATGGCAGGCTGCGCCCATTCGAACTGGCAGCAGGCAGCGGTGCGTTCATTGGTTCCGGGGAAAACGACGACAGCGACTCAAGAACGAGTGTTGATGGTGGAGAAAATGCTGGACGAGGCCGATGTGCCCCCACGTCGCCCAGTCCCGCTGTTAAGAGCTCAGAGCCAAGACCATACCAGTGTTTCACTGACCTCCAGCTCGGCCACCAAGACTCCCGTAATCTCGCACGACGCAGCGACCCTGGAGCTGATCGAAAAAGAGACACGCGAATTTTCACCCGACGACCGCGAACGAGCCGTGGCCGCCTTGAAAGCCATTCCTTCAGAAAGCGTGCCGGCCGTTCTCCAACTCTGGAAGGCCGGCCTGATCTCCCCCCTGGCCAGTCCTACCAGTCCCGTGGTGACGGCGCAGGCTCGGGCCGAAGATTTCGAATCCTCAGTTCAACTGGCGTCGCACGATACAGGCTCGGCAAATCTCGGGCTGGGACAGAGCAGCCCGTGGGGCAGCCAGAGAATGCGTTCCAGCGGCTATACCCCACAAGACAATGGTGTCTCGGTCGCCTCAGAGGCTTCTGCGGAGCCCGCTATGGGGCGATCGCAACAGATCAACCGGGTCAGTCATCCCCCCGTCGGTTATTCGTCACCGTTTCCCGAGATGGATGCCGAGTCCCAGTTTTCAGGCCCCGTAATGTCGAGCACCACGAGCAGTGCCATTACGATTCCGCCGCAGTGGGATGGGAGTCGCGTAGCGTCCACCAATTCCCGTTCGACTTCACACGCGGCCCCGGCGATTCCCGCCGACTGGCCTGCGACTGCCGGGACCACCACGCCCCGCACGCTGGGACGGGGCCAGCATTCGGATCCTTTCGGCGAAGTGGCGCAACGCCCCGTCGTCACACCACCCGACTGGCCGAACTCAACGCCGCAGCGTTCGCTCACCGCGTCGCGCCCCGACACGACCAACCCGCGGATCACACCGCAGGCTCCGATGTTTTCGCCATCAAACGAGGCTTTCCGACCGGAGCATGCCGCAGCGGAACAGGCGCCGGCAGCGATTGAACAGGCGCGATTTTCCAACAATCCGTCCCCCGTAGTGGGGGCCGAGATTCCGCTGTCGCCGGGGCAAGCCCTGCCAGGATTCGAAAACGCTGTTCCACCGCTGCCAAGACGCCTGCCGACCGAGCGTCCCGTCGATCGCGGGCAGCCACAGTGGGCCACACCGCAGTCCGTGCCCGTCCAGATCCAGCCGGCACCGAATGAGGCCCTGCAATTCCTCATCAAGGCCACAGAATCAGAAGTCTCGCAACTCGTCGCCGGCGAATCAGCAACCGAGCTGCACTACTACATTGAGCGGCACGTGTACCTGCGCTTGCTCTATCTGATGAGTGGCCAGACGGAATGGGCCCTGCGACCGATTCCGAATATCCCGGGTGCCGATCAGGAATTCTGGACGCAAGTGTTGTGGGGCATCCACAACTATTTCGATCTGCCCAAGATACCCGATCATGCCGAACGTGCTGCCCAGACGATCTCGCAGTTCAACACAGCCATGCTGCGATTGAAAGAACGAGCTCCCCTGGAACTGAAGAACGTCACCTTCTGCCATAAGATCGAGGGCTACGGTGAGTACAACACCTACCAGAAGAATGAATTCACCCCTGGCCAGCGTGTTCTGATTTATGCCGAGATCGGCAACTTTCACTCAGAACTGTCGGCCGAAGGGATCTACCGGACACGCTTGAAATCGACGCTGGAAGTCTACTGCGTCGATGCACCCGACGAGCCGGTCGAAGTGAAGACTTACCCCGTAACTGAAGACTTCTGCCGCAACCACCGCCGCGATTATTTCCACAGCTATGTTGTGGATATTCCCGTACGCTGCGTACGCGGTTCCCATCTGTTGAAGCTCGTGATTGAAGACGAACTCAGCGGCAAGGCAGGCACCTATTCGGTCCCCTTCACCGTACGTTAGGTCATCGCCGGCAGGTCGTTGCAGTTGCCTCTGCCATTGATGTTTCTGTTCTGTACCGGGGCCATCGGCCAGTTACACGACCAGGAACCGATTGAACTGCCACGGGTCGGTATCGCTGATCGGGTAATCGGGAAACAGGGTCGCTGAGATATCCTTCTGCATTCCGGGCATCCAGTCCACCGGCTGTGAGACATACGGCCCCAGGTACTGGCGGGCCAGTCCCATGATCTCTTCGTGGGGCAGATCTTCGGGCAGGCAAACCCCCTGCCGCGGGTTCTTGATCATCCAGTTGATGGCCCCCATCATCGATGCCGCTACCTGTAATGTTGTCGCATTCTGGCCGGGAATGATCCGGCGTGCCTCTTCGATGTCGAGCAAACTTCCGGTCCACCAGGCCGTGTAGTCATGCCCCATCAGCAGGCAGCCCAGCTCGTCCCGGCCGCTGATGATGTCGTCTTTCAGGATGCGCCACTTTTGCTGCAGCTGATAATTGCGCATCCGCAATTCATGCAGCGAGGCAATCGCCGCATCACACGGGCAGTATGCATAATGCACCGTAGGACGATACACGACATGCCCATGTTCGTCTTCCAGCGTCAGGAAGTCCGAGATGCTGAAGGCTTCGCCATGGCGAATTACCATCCCCAGGATCTCACCGGACGGAACCCACGAGCGAACCCACGTATTCATTCCATAACGTGCGAGGCAGATCTGATTGCGCGGTCCGGAATGATGCAGCCGGGCCCCCCGCGGAAGTGACTGCTCGTGCGTGCCCCAACCCATCTCGGCCGGGGCGATGCCTTCTTCGTAAAAGCCTTCCACGCTCCACGTGTTGACAAATTCATTGACTCGACGCGGTTGCCGCGTAATCTGCGTATCCCGCTCGCTGATGTGGATGACCTTGACCCCGGTGAGATAGGCGAGTTGATCAAAACGCCGCTCTTCCAGAGCCTGCTGCAGTGCCGGAACTCGTGGATCTTGCGGCTTGTCGAACAGGATCTTCCGCGCGATATCAATCAGTCCCTGCTTGGTGAAATGCGATACCAACCCCGGGTTCGCACCATGTTCGATCACTGCGGTTGTCCCCTTCTGCTCCTGCCAGCTGGAAACCAGCTTCCGGATCGCCATATACCGCACATAGAGCGTGCGATCGATCGTGTGCTGGGATTCCGCATTCGAGAATGGCTCCCACAGTTCGGTGGACGTGTTGATGTAGAGCACATCCTGTTCGTGACACCAGTCCAGCAGATCAATGCACCCCAGATTCCAGGCCAGGTCGATTAACATGTCACCGGGCTTCAGATAGCGCGCGAATTGCTCCTCATAATGGTCCGGAGTGATTCGTTCCTGCACGTAATGCACGCCCTGGTCGAGGACCGACTTGATCAGGGCCCGATTATCGACCATGTCGATGACGGTAATCCGATTGGCAGGCATTTCCAGATGCCGCAGCAACACCGGCAGCAAACATTGCGCAACGCCACCACAGCCTAAAACCAGGATGCGGCCGTTATAGTTCATCTTCTGACTCATGTTCTTCCATTTGCTCGCCCCGCTGCGCAAGGTGAGATCTCGATAACACAAAGCCCGGCCCAAAAGTTGTGTGAGGCCTCTGGGCCAGGAGGTTGAATGCACCCGGCAGGGGGGCTAGATTTTAGCCGGTGGATCAGCGTAGCGACACCACCCGTAACTGCTCAGGACAACTCCAAGCACCTTACGGGGCCTGAGCAGCATGGGCAAGTCTACGGCGATCTCAAATAATTCCCTGCAACGGTCCACCTTTCGCCGCCAGGCGATCCACCCGCCGGGTCACCTCCGGATCTTCCATCAACGGCGGCGCGTGATGTGGTTTGATGCGAGCGTCGATGATCAGAGATCCCCGACAACCCCAGTGTTTTTGGTCGGTAAAGCTGTCGCTGCCATAGATGTCCGCGGCGGGGTTGGAACGAGTAAATGTGACCCACAGAAAATTGTTCAAAGTCCGCGCGGTGAACTCGCTGTCATCGACGATCACGATCAGCGGAAACTGCTTCACGCTGCCGTCGGGTCGCAATGCTTGAGCAAGTCTCTCGCCGCTGAGATCGCGGCCTTCCGCGTCGGCCTGAAACGCGGGACCGCGCACCGCCAGGATACCAGGCAGGCAGACTCGCGGATCACGGAACTCCTCGGGTAGCCGTAAATCACTGGGAATTTCGGTCGCTAATTCACGCCGTTGAGGCCCCGCGGCCGCCATGACAAGCTTCGAACCTTGATTCAAACCGCTGCCCGAGTAATCCAGCGTGTCCATGGTCGTGCGGGTTTGAAAATGCAGATCACGCTGCCAGTCGACACGCTCCAGCAGGTGCCGCAGAAAAGCGGGAATATTATGGATATCCAGGTCCGGCTGATCCTCTTGCGCCAGGATCAACAGGTATTTGGCCAGCGACAATTGCCCCTGACCGAGAATCGCATTCGCCTGCGTGAGTAACTCCTGCGGGCAACGCTGCTTTGCATAGGGGACATAACGTTCGCTGCCGATCGCCAGCAACAACGGGTGGACACCCGCCGCGTCGACTGCATGTACGGCTTTGACACCGGCAATCACCGTCGGGATGATCGGGCCGGTGATCTCGTGGATGATTTCTCCAAATGACGTGTCTTCCTGCGGCGGCCGGCCCACAACGGTAAACGGCCAGATCGCATCGCGGCGATGATAGACGCGATCCACATTCAGGACTGGGAAATCGTGCGCCAGACTGTAATAACCCAGGTGATCACCGAACGGCCCCTCCGGCAGCAGCTGTTGTGGATCGACAGTGCCGGTAATGCAAAAGTCGGCATCGGCCGGCATCGGCAATTCGCCTTTGTTCTGGACGAACCGCAATGCTCGTCCCCCCAGGGCGCCGGCGAACAGCAGCTCGGACAATCCCTCGGGCAAAGGCATCACTGCGGAGAGCGTCAGGGCTGGCGGACCACCGACGAAGATGCTGACCCGAAAGGGAACGCCCTTTTTAATCGCCGCAGCATGATGCACGCCAATCCCCCGATGGATCTGATAGTGCAAGCCGATCTGCCGGTCGGGAACGTATTGATTCCCAGACAGCTGGACGCGATACATCCCAAGATTGGATTTGCCCAGGCCGGGGTGATTGACATCTTCTGAATAGACCTGCGGGAGCGTGACGAAGGCCCCGCCGTCGCGCGGCCAGCTTACCAGCTGGGGCAGTTCCCGAATTGTTGTCTGGCAGTCCAGAATCGGTCCACGGCGAACCTTACGCAACCACATGTGCGACAACGACTGCGGGACGTCTCGATAACGCCAGGGGTTCTTCCAGAAGTGATTCGGATCGATCTTTAACTCAACCAGATGCCGGACTGCTTCCAAGGTGTCCCGGAACAGAAATCGAGTTCGCTCGAGGGTCCCGAACAGGTTGCTGACCATCGGAAACCGGCAATTTTTCACCCGCGTGAACAGTAGCGCCGGACCTTGCGCAAGATAAACCCGACGCTGGATCTCGGCTGCTTCCAGATACGGGTCGATCTCCTGATCAATCCGCACCAGCTGGCCGGTACGTTGGAGATCTTGGACACAGGATTGCAGATTGCGGTAACCCATTGGTGGCTTTGCTCTAAAGCGGATGAATCGCGATCGCTCATGCTTGGCAGGCCAAGGATTATACTGGCCCGTCCACAATAATACCGGCCGACAGACATAAGTCATTCTGGAGCTGAGTGATAGATCGAGATGATTTTTTCAGTTTGGAATCGAAGAAAATCGACATTCTGTCATTCCTTACGTTTTTGTAAGTATTCTCTTGCGGGAATAGCCGCAATATTCTAACTTCAATGGGGTAAGCAGTCGGACGTTGGTTGCATGAGGTATCTGCCCCACCGCATGCTTTCTCCCGGCTGCTTACTTTTTTCCTCCGCCACAACGCGAGTCGACGGCCGTCCACAATGGCCGCGTAAGAGCGACCGCAGACAATTCTACCGCTCTTCGCAATTCGACTATGCCAGAAGAGCTATCCGAGAAACGTTTGCCGACAGTAGGCAAACAACTTTCGGGCGATTAACATCCAATGAAGCAACGTGTTACTCCGGCAGCAGTTGGCTCAAACGGGCCACGCTCGAGCAGCGTTGCCGTGCAACCGCAATTGCTCAATTTGCGTGGAGTCATTGATGCCCGAAACACCAGACTATCCTCACGATCCTGCTCAAGAAGTCCTGGTTCCTGCCGCGGGCTTGAAAGAGTTTCTCACGAAACTCCTGGTCAAAAAGGGGATGTTTGCCGCCGAAGCACAGATCGGGGCGGCGCGGTTGGTCGAAGCCGACCTGCGAGGCATTCAGTCGCACGGGTGCCGCATGGTACCGCGGTATCTCAAGGCGATGGACGAAGGGCATATTGACCCCCGCGGCCAGATTTTGAAGCTGACGACGACCCCGGCCATTGGTGTGCTGGATGGTGGCCGCGCACTGGGGCATGTGGCTGCGACGAAGGCCATGCACATGGCGATTGAAATGGCCCGGAATGTGGGAACGGGCACCGTTGCAGTCAAGAACAGTCAACATTTCGGCGCCGCGGGGGTCTATGCCATGATGGCCGTCGATGCGGGCATGATCGGCTTCTGTACCACCAGCACCGCGCACGCGACGGTCGCGGCTTACGGCAGTCTGGTTCCCGGCACGGCAAATAACGCATTGGCCTGGGGGGCTCCGGTCCGCACTGGCCCGCCATTTGTTCTCGATATGGCCTGTGCGACATCGTCCTGGGGAAAGATCCTGGCCGAGAATTTTTACGGTGGCGTGATCCCCGGTGGCTGGGCCCTGGACGCCCAGGGACAACCCACAACCGACCCCGCCGAAGCGAAAATCCTTCTGCCCGCGGCTGGCGCCCGCGGATACGGTCTGGCGATCGTCAGTTCCATTCTGGCCGGCACGCTGGTTGGCAGTAAGATGCCGATCCACAAGACCCGCGGCGTCGAGGAGGATTGCTCCGAGCACTTCTTTTATGCCATCGATATCAGCAAGTTTACCGACATGAATAGCTACTTTGCCGAGATGGATCAGTCGCTCGCGGACATCCGAGCCCTCCCGCCGGCGCCTGGATTCGATAAAGTGCGGATACCGGGAGAACTGGAAGCCGAACGGGTCACTCAATGGTCGCAGACCGGCATCCCGCTTCATCGCGGTCCACTTCAGGAACTGGCGGATCTCGCAGTTAAGCATAAGTTAACAGTACCGTGGTAAAACAGCACTGCGAGACGAATTCCCTGTGTTTCATGTAACCAGGCAGGTCAGCAGTTCACACAGATAACACCTCGGCACGAACATCGCTGCCTGGGAACGGAACCAAAAGTACTTACTTTCCAACGCCAGTCAGGAGGCAACGCAACGCATGGCCAAGAAGAAAGTCATCGGCAGCATTGCAGAAGGAATGCGTGTACGAGTTCGAGATGGTGTGATGTCACCCGAATTCCCTGACCTGTCGCTGGCAGGCTGGACCGGCACTGTCTGCGAAGTGACCGGCAAAGCTTCGCCGACCAACTGCGTCCTGGAATGGGATGCCGACACGCTGCAGCGCATGCCGCCGGAATACATTACGCGCTGCGAACAGGGCGGGCTGTACCATTTGATGGTGTGCCTCAGCGAGGACAACCTGACGCCGATTTAATGGATCAGAGCATCGTGGGACGGGTCTCCCGGCCCGTCCGTCCCCCCGGCGTTTTGGCCTCTGCACATCGGACGCGCACATCAGGCGTGAGGTGCACGGGGACAATATCACGAACACTCTTGCCCGTCTTTCTGCCCCAATAACCTTTTACCGCAACAGTCGCTCGACCAGATCGACCTGGCTAGATGTTACAGCGTCGGAGATGCTGCGGATCGTCGCAAGAGCTGCATGTATTTCATGTCGAACGGTACGAGCCACGGACGGGCCGGGAGACCCGTCCCACGACATGCGACGGCTCTACAACAAACTCTCCAGCAGTAAGCGCATCTTCCGCAATTCAATCTGTCGATGAGCCGGATCCTGCAACTCCGGCAGCAACTCAACCGACAAGGCTCGCTTGTAGGCCGTGCGTTCCAGTTGGCTCACCAGGCGGCTGTAATCGACTTCTCCCAGGCCAATCCGCACCTGCAATTGCTCGGGTGTCGTATCGCGCAGATGGACGTGATACGTGTAGGCGAACAGGGGTTCGAATGAAACGCCCCGATGCGGACCGCACATGTAGTAGCTGGGGTCCAGCGTCAAACCCAGGCCCGGCGTCGACTGACATAGTTCGACCGCGGTCCGCGGGTCCTCGGTGATCTTTCCGGTCTTCGTGGTGATCGACACCCGAATGCCGTCCTGATTGGCGATCTTCAGAAAACCCTTCAGGCGGTCGATTTCCGCGTTGAACGGCGTTCCAAGGGGGGAGGCTTCCAAGGTGATTTGCGTAACACGAAGCTGCTTGGAAATCTTCGATAAGACCGTAAACGTACTCTCGTCGACATCCGAAGCCAGGCAGAATGCAATCGGCTGCAGACGCGTATTCTCGCGGAAACGGGCCAGAAACCCTTCCGGGTTGGCCGCAATCTCGGACGGCTTCAGATGGTCGCTGTTTTCATCCATCCAGACCTCGACCTTGTCGTATTCGAGGTCCACCAACTGGCGACAGGCATCCCAAAAGCTAACGTCTGAATAACATCGGGTAGAAGCGGAAACAAACACTCCGGGCACTCCTTGGCTGGGAGTAAGTTCTCTCGGGAGGACAACCGGCGGCTTACGGAAAATACTTTCCGTTTGCCCGATTTCCACGTCGCCTGGCCCAAGTTGAGACTTGCAAACACTTAACTATCAAGAACTTGCAACGAAAAGACGAGCCCCCATCCGTGGCCGCCGTCGAATGTTAATCTATCGCGATCAGGCAGACTCTGCAAGACGAATGGATTGTTGCCAGGAAATCGGTCGCGATACCCGTAAGGATTTTCTGGCTTGGCCCCTCCGACTGCCGATATATGGGTTAACCGAATGCTGGCGGCGATTGGATTTGTAACGCCACCTACGGCTACCGGAGTTATCGCGGCCACGGAGGGGAACCATGCGAAACTTGTCAATTGGGGCGGCTACCGCCTGTTTGCTGATGGCGTTGATGTCGGGGTGTGCGAGCAGTCCCGTTGTGCGTGGACAGTCCCCCGAAGGGATGGCACGGGCACCACGCGGCGGAGCCGTCCAACGTGTCGGCTACAAAAATTACGATCAGTACTACAGCGATATGGGGATGGATCCCTCCATGCAGGGAATTGACTGCGGACCGGATGGCTGCGGCCACGAGTTCTGCGCCCCCCCGCAGCACTACAAATTCCAATACGTCGTACCGCAAGGTCTGAACTACCCGCAGCAGAACGCCATGCCCGGTGTCGTCCAGTATCCGTACTACACCGTAAAGGGACCCGACTGCTTCTTCCATCAGTAAGCAGCCGAGCACAATACACCGTCAAAAGCCCTCGGGACGATGCGTAAGAATCGTTCCGGGGGTTTTTGCGCGTCAACCAACCCTGCTTTGATCGACCATGCCCAAGAAGAATTTCATTCCCAAGAACGAAGCACGGTGGGTCACTGCCCGGCAAAAATACCGCCTGACAGATGCGCAGGTTCAAATGGCGCGCGAACTGGGCCTGAACCCCGATTCGTTCAGCAAATACGCCGATCACCAGCACCAACCCTGGAAGCTGCCGTTGCCGCAATTTATTGAAGAACTGTATTTCAAGCGATTCAATAAACAACAGCCCGACGCCGTCAAGAGCATTGAACAAGTCGTACTCGAACGACGACGAAAGGATGAAGCCCGCAAGGCGCGAAAAGCAGACCGGGAAGGCACCGATCCCGCATCCTAACGAACGGCAGAATGAGCGCCCGGCCGTCGAAGTCTGCACCGCACCGCGCTCAACCACACAGCGCTCAACCATACCCGCATCGAACCGGGCGACCAGCCACATCGGGCCGATCGCTGGCGACCAATCTTTTGCATCGGAAGACGGCCGAGCCGCCCGTCTAACAATCAAATCAACAGCACTTCCGGACAACGCCTCCAGATCAAAACCTGGAGAGTCACCGCCCCCTATCAATCCGTGCCAAGCGCTATGCCGCGTGTCAGTGGAGTGCCAGTCGCCCCGCGCGAGCGGTGCAGCACGGCTGCCAGCGACGGACCAGCGGGCCATCCTGGTTGGCCCAGACAGCGGTTGTCCGGAAGTCTGCCGTTGAATTGTCGGTCGTGTATGATGCAGCGAGAAATCGTATTCAGACCAGCGACACGATTGATACTCGGTCAGCCCCATCACTGACTGCTGGTTCGGGACGATAAAGAATCTGTTCAACGCGAGCATAGCCTACTCAGTGAAACAGCGAAGTCAATCGACACGGCTCGAAAAAAATTCACAAACCCCAACGCTTGACAACAAGACAAATCCAGAAAGAAATTTCACCCTGGCGCCGTGGCTCTCAATAGTCCACAGTCAGCCCCGCCAGTAAAGCCACACACTGCCGAGCTATCACGTGCGCGAAGCACACCTGCCGCAGGACTCGTAATTTCTGTATTTCGAAGCCTTTTACAACAGAGTCCATGATGCCGCGATTCGTGGTACTCATTCATGATCATCCCCAACTGCATTGGGACTTCATGCTGGAATCGACCGGCGTACTGCGTACCTGGCGGCTGGACCATGAGCCACATCTGCCGACTGCCATCACTGCCATGCCATTGCCTGATCATCGTCTGTTTTATTTAGAATACGAAGGGCCAGTAAGCGGTGATCGCGGTCACGTGCAGCGCTGGGATCAAGGCACATATGAACTGCTTGATGCAACCCCCGAACGCCTGACTGTGGCGTTGCATGGCACACGCCTGAACGGTCAAGCGACCCTGGAGATGGCGACAGACAACGCCTGCAGGTTTCGATATGTCGCCGAGCCCTCATCGCACGGCTGACGAACGATCCGGTGGTTAACTTGCAGCTCATCCTGCATCCAGGTCTTCAGACCAGCACGCCGGTTCGGCTTCGCGGGCCATGGCAGTGTTCGGAAGGCCGCATTGCATTGGGAATTCTGCAGTCTTTCGACATTCGAGTTTCGTTATTCGTCATTTCCCTTCATCAAACCCCAATCCTTGCCACTCCGGCGACTGCTCGATACCATGTGGACGTGCGATTTCCGGGAAATCACGATCTCCTGAGATCAACCAGCCCCGCCACGCGGGGATCTTCCATCGACATGTGTCAAAAACACTTCTCAACTTAGTCAGCAGGAACGGAACGTGGCAGTCTCCATCGAAGAATTGCAGGCCAAGGCAAAGCAATTACGCAAGCACATCATTCGCATGACGACAGCCGCCGGGAGCGGACATCCTTCCAGCAGCCTGTCGGCCGTCGAAATGATTACCGCGCTCTACTTCGGCGGCTTCATGAAGTACCGCCCGCAAGAGCCGCTGTGGGCGGCCCGCGACCGCTTCATTCTGAGCAAGGGACACGCCGTTCCCGCGTTGTATGCGGCCATGGCAGAAGCCGGGTATTTCACCGTCGAAGCGACGATGTCGCTCCGCAAGCTGGGCAGCATTTTCGAAGGCCACCCCAACATGCTCCGCATGCCGGGTATTGAAGCCTCGACTGGATCGCTCGGCCAGGGCTTGTCGCTCGGCCTGGGTCAAGCTCTCGGCATGCATCTGGACAAGCTCGATAGTCGCGTCTTCGTCATGACCGGCGACGGCGAACTCGATGAGGGCCAGGTCTGGGAAGCCGCGGCCGCCGCTGGCAAATTTAAGCCCGGCAACCTGACGCTCATCGTCGATCAAAATGGCTACCAGCAAACCGGTGCGACCAAGGACGTTCTGGACATGCGGCCCATCGCCGACAAGTTCGCGGCGTTCGGCTGGCACACGCAGACCGTCAACGGCAACTGCCAGGCCAACGCCGTCGCCGCCCTGACGATCGCCACCAACATTAAGGATCGCCCGACCTGCATCATTTCGCAGACCCAGAAGGGCTTTGGCATCCTGCCGTTGCTGGAAACTGAAGGCGACACAAATTACCACGGCAAGCCGTTGTCTCCCGCGCTGGCCGAAAAAGCCATCGCCTTCCTGGGTTAATCCTCGGTCTGAGTCAGCGACACGCAACGTTCCAACATCAACTACCGGTGGCGAAACCCACCGTACGGCCTGCAAAATAAAAGAGATTTCAGCATGTATTACGGCGAATTGAGCGGTTTGAAATTGGGGGCTGCCACGCGTGATGCGTTTGGCGACGCACTCAAGGAACTGGGAGCCAAGCACCCCGAAGTCGTGGTCGTCGACGCCGACGTCGGCAACTCGACGCGGACCGAGCCTTTCATGAAGGCGTTCCCCGAACGTTCCTTCAACGTCGGGATTGCCGAGAGCAACATGGTCAGCGTCGCGGCCGGCCTGGCGTCGTGCGGCAAGACTGCCGTCTGTTCCAGCTTCGCCACGTTCCTGCTGAGCAATGCCTATGATCAGCTGCGGATGTCGGTGGCGTTCCCCAAGATGAACGTCAAGTTCGTCGGGTCGCACTCGGGCATTTCGATCGGTGAAGACGGCCCCTCGCAGATGGGAATCGAAGACGTCTCGCTGGCCTGTTCGCTGCCGGGAGTAAAGGTCATCGTTCCGTCCGACGCAGTACAAACGGCCGCCGCCACGGCCGCAATGCTGGCCGAACACGGGCCCATTTACCTCCGCACCGGCCGCAGCAAGGTTGCCATTCTGTACCCGAATGGCTGCGACTTTAAGATCGGCAAGTCGATTCAATTGCGTGAGGGCTCCGACGTGACGATCATCGCCAACGGCCTCATGGTCGGTGCGGCGCTCGATGCGGCCACCGAACTGGCGAAGTCCGGAGTCAGCGCTCGCGTCCTCGACATGCACACCGTCAAGCCGATTGATGAAGAAGCCATCGTCAAAGCCGCACGCGAGACGCAGCGTATCGTGGTGGCTGAAGAACATCTGGCACACGGCGGGCTGGGTTCCGTCGTGGCCACTGTGGTCAGCCGCACGGTTCCCGTTCCCATGGCCTATGTCAACGTCGGTGACTGCTTCGCGGAAAGTGGTGATCCCCAAGGCTTGCTCGACAAATACGGGCTGAACCCGGCAGCGATTGTTGCCGCGGTCAAATCGGTCATGGGCTGATAAACGCCGACATAATGCCGGTCGCAGTTCAGAACCGCTGGAATTGTTGCGGTTATGAACTGCTCGCCCCGGTCTTGGCAGGACTTGTAAGTAAATCGCAGTTTGAAAAGTCACGGACACGAAAGTGCGGCGTACCGAGGCAACTCACGCCGCCTTTCATTTTTTTGAGTCGGGGTATTTCCCGGTTTTGAAAAAAAGCCGCGGGTTGCGTAATCTTCAATAGAAACCGCCCTCGAATTGGCGACAATTCAGATAACCTAGAGTACGGTGTGCTGAGCTGCGGCGGCCTCCAGGGGGCGGTCGACCGCGTGAGTCATAATGCAAGTGTCTCATTCTTGGCCGCGCTGAAGATAAATCTCACTTTCGAGCCAGTATTGAGCCCCGGTGCTGGTCTGGATGAGTTGTGACGTGATCGCCTATCGCCACTTCCGAAACGGCGACCCGCCGCAGTTGCTGAAATTGTGGCACGAATGCGGCCTCGGTCGCGGCGCGGCGTTCGGCATTACCTGTGATGCTCTCGATCTGCTCGTCTTCTCCGTCCAGTATTTCGATGCCCGCGGGCTGATTGTCGCTCTCGATGGCGGCCGTCTCGTTGGTTTTGTGCACGCTGGCTTCGGGTCGAATGACAACGGCTCGGGAATCTCGCCCGAGCGCGGTGTGATCTGCATGATCATGGTCCACCCCGAGTACCGTCGCCGGGGCATTGGCCGTCAGCTTGTCGAACAGGCTGAAACTTATTTGCGCACTGCCGGCACGATCCAGGCGCAAGCCGGATCTGCCGCCCCCCGCGATCCCTTCTATCTTCTATTATACGGAGGATGCGAAGCGGCGGGTTTCCTCGAATCTGATCCGCTGGCTGCCCCGTTTTTCAAATCCGTCGGCTACCTGCCCGTGGAGCAGCGGTTCGTCTATCACCGCGATTTAAAGACCACTTCAGATCCCATCGATTTCCGCATCCTCGGCAATCGCCGCACGCTCCAACTTCAGATTACCGACAAGCCCCGGACACTTGCGCCCTGGTGGGTGACGCGACTGGGACAGTTGGAATCGATCCGCTTCCAGGAGGTTCCCAAGCGTGGCGGGGCTCCTCTGGCCGAGCTGACCTGCATCGGACTGGAGACGTACACACATACCTGGAAGGCCCGGGCCGCTGGACTGATCGACCTGTTTGTACCTCCAGAGTTGCGCCGCAAGGGCTATGCGAAGACCCTGTTGCTCGACGTCTGCCGCCGACTGCGTGAAGAGCAGGTCGATGTCGTGGAAATGCAGGTCTCCGAAACGAACCTCGCGGGGATCGGCCTGCTGCAAACGGCCGGTTTCAAGAAGGTCGATACCGGACATGTCTACCTCAAGCAACTGTCATGATCGCCGCGGAACGTGTTTCCTGCCCTGTCATAGCTCGGAGCAACCAACCTGAATCCGCTTGAATCTTCCCAGATTTGAGCACCGCTCGGCTCCCAGTTGTAAACGCATGTTGATCGTGCGTGGATCAACGATTATCCAGGCATTTGTGCGGAATTGCGGCGGTTGATGATCCTGGCCTTATTCCCCGAAGTATCTTTCGGCGGAGCAAACGTCGGGATTGGTCGACGGAATTCGTTGGGCCCGCCGCCGTAGAGAAATTCCAGTTGCAGCAGGTCCTTCTCCATCAGCGTCCCCAGGAACGTCGGCAGATAACCCGTCGCCTGCAGGGACTCGCCGTTGCGATAGTTGAAGATGTCCAGGATCGTCATCTGCTGTGTATCCTGATCGATCCCCGTCACTTCCGAGATCTGGGTCACCATACGGCGCCCGCCGGGCATACGGGTGATCTGCACGATGATGTTGATCGCCGACGCAATCTGGCGATGGATCGACGCCACCGGCAAATCGACCGCCATCAGCACCAGCACTTCCAGGCGCTTGATGACTTCTTCAGAACTGTTGGCATGCACGGTGGTCATCGAACCGTCGTGCCCGGTGTTCATCGCCTGCAGCATATCGAGCGCCTCGGCGCTGCGGCATTCCCCGACGATGATGCGGTCAGGCCGCATACGCAACGAATTCTTCACCAGATCGCGGATCGAGTACTCACCGGCCCCCTCCACGTTGGCGGCCTTGCTTTCCAGCGTCACGACGTGGTCCTGATGCAGTTGCAGTTCGGACGTATCCTCAATGGTGACGATGCGTTCTTTCGAGGTGATGAAGCTCGACAGAATATTGAGCATCGTCGTCTTACCGGTCCCCGTACCGCCGCTGACCAGGATGTTCTTCTTCTCGATCACGCAGGCGCGCAGGAACATGGCCGCCGATGACGTAATACTGCCCATCTCAATCAGATCGTCCATCGTGAAACGATAGGCGGGGAACTTACGAATGGTGAGACACGGGCCCTTGATTGACAGTGGCGGAATGATGGCGTTCACGCGGGAGCCATCCGGCAGACGCGCATCGACCAGCGGCTGACTCTTGTCGATGCGTCGACCGACCTGCGTGACGATACGCTCAATGATTGTCTCGGTCACCTTGTCCGAGATAAATCGCCGGCCCGATAACTCCAGCACGCCGGCCCGTTCCACGTAAATCTGATCACTGCGGACCACCATGATTTCACTGATCGTCGGGGCACGCAACAGGTCCTGCAGGGGACCGAAGCCAAACACCGTATCCTTCAAGTCCTTCTTCAAGGTCCGCAGAATCAGGTATTTCCGCAGTTCGGTATGCAGATGGGGACGCACCAGCGGAAAGACCGACGCGAACTTCGACTCCACACGATTGATCCGCGAACTCAGGTCATGTGCAACTTGCAGCTCCAGCCGTTCGCGGGCAAATGTCAGCAGATTGTGCAGCTCGGACTCGCGCTCCGGGACCAGCGTCGCGGGAATATCAAACTCGTTGGAGGTCAGGGCCGAAATCTCATCGCGTCCCTCCTGGCCACTTTCCATGATCAACTGGTTGATCAACAGATCGCGCAAGGTCAGCCCGGTCACTTCTTCCAGCAGGGCATCGTTGCTGGGACCGAACAGACTGACTTCGCGGCACACATCCTCAATGTTGTTCTCGAGCAGCAGGATACTGTCCTGATCGCCAATCTGGTTGGCTTCAATCTCGTACAGATCGAAACGCTCGAGGAGCTTCTTGTGAATCTTGAGCTCCAGCTCAGCCATGATCGACCGCAGGTGAGCTTCCAGTTCACCGCGGCTGATGGCGGTCGCGGCTTCCGCTTCAAAGGTCAGGGTGTATGGAAAAATCCGCACCCGCTCGCCGGGCGAAAACTCGACGGTCTCGCCACCCAGGACCTCCAGTTCCCCCACCAGGCAGCCATTGAGGCCAATGTTTTCCAGTTGCAGCTTGCCGCTGACCTGCCGCACGATGGCATGCTGCTTCGAGACCAGCGGGCTCTGCAGCACGATCGTATTCTGAGGATCACGACCAATTCGCACTTCACCGTCGCGCACGTCCACGACGGAACGGCGACTGTCGTGCATCTTGTTGAACCAGACCTTCATCGTCTTTTGTCCTTGGCCCATGGTCCTTCGTTATTCGTCCTTGGTCTTTCGTCATTCATGCCACGAACCAGGGGCAAGGGACAAAGGGCCAATGACAAAGGACAAACAACCTCACTTCGCCTTGGCCTTCCGCTCGGAATGCATCACCAGACCCAATGCCTGATTGCCCGACAACCGCAGGCGGCTGAGCAGTAGCTGGGCTTTCTCGTCCAGCTGGGTATCCGAAGTCTTCTTCACGCGGATCGCGATCACGCTTTCCGACGATTGCGACATCCCCGACGCTTTTGCGCGCTCGGCTGTACCGCGGCGATTCCCCAGGGCCAGAATGTAAAACGGTCCGATCACTTCAGTCGGCTGATCGACCGCCTGTCCCGGCTGGCTGACCGAGGACGCTGCGCGCCCCCCGGCTGCCGGAACGATGAATGAGACTTCATCCCCGCCCGAGAAGAATTGCGGCACAAACCCCCGGCTGTCGACATTCACCCAGATCGCGACTTCGTCGGTCCCCAGATCACGCTTCAGATCGTTGTTCGGCGGAGTCTTCAGATCCTGCGTCAGGACCAGTTCACCCCCCTGAAAATCGCGATAGGCCGTCATCCCGACCAGTGTCGCCAGATCATTGTAGGTCGGTGCCACTTCTTTAAGTCGCTGGGCGTAACGCAGCGGAATCGGAATGGGGGTCAGGTTGGAGGCCTGAATGGTCTCCCCCATTTTAATGCCGGATTCAGCCACACCCACGAACTGGATGAGGTCCAGTTCGCGGGACTTTTGAGCCATGTAGAACCAGTTGCAAAGGCCTCCAGCAATCGCCAAGCCCACGGCAATCAATAGACCTGGGACACCTTTCATGGAGTTCCTCTCGCTGTTGGTCGGGGCGTTTCCGGCGGCACTTCGCGCCCCGGCAGCCAGTGGATTAGCCCCACGCCCTGATCTGTATTCTGAAGATGAAACTGAACTTGAATGATCGATTCATGCGCCTGACCGGCAGCAGGTTTCACATACCGGCTGGACCAGCCGCCGGCCTGGTGCGACCACGGGTCCGCCAGTTGCCAGCCACGGGCCCGCAGCCAATTCTCAAAGTGATTTTTCCAGGCCACCGGATCGAGCCGGCCTCGAAAGCCCAGTAGCCCGCTTTGTCCGGGCTCCTGCATCAGCACCGTTCGCTGGCAACCCTCCGGCAGTTCCAGCCGAGACAGGTCGAAGCCAGCCGCGGTCGAACTCTGACCCTGCCGTCTGACGAACGTGTAGGCCGTCCACGAGCCCGGCGACAGGCCCGGGAAGACCAGTCCCCAGCATACCACACGCCGCGTCGTCGAGGGACTCGCACGGTCCAAATTTTCAGTCTGGTCCCTGAATGTCTTGACCCCCACTACGGTGACCATGCCGCCCTCCAGGCTGAAGAGCTGCCAGCGGCCGGGTTGCTCAATATCGGGAGTCAATGCGGACAGCGCTGCCAGTTGATCGAGTTCCCCCTTGTCGGGCGGGAGTTCCGGCGGCCCCGCCGTGACCAGGAATTGCTGGCAGCGCGCACGGATCGCATCCAGTGCCGCCGGCAGCCCTCCCTGCGTCAGCACCTGTCGCGTCATCGTCAGCGGGCTGTTGCCAAACTCCAGCGCAACAGGCCGGGAATTGGCCCCCCAGTCGGCGCTGAGATTGTCCAGCGGTCCCATATCCAGGACTTGGGGGGCAGCGGTCCCCCACCACCGCAGAATCTGCCGTCCCATCGTCAGGCTGACGACCACGACGATGGCGATGGCCAGCAGGTCTGTTGTGCGGCTGGTGATGCGACGGGCCAGGCTGTGCCACGATGGAGCCGATTTCAATACACCGGCCTGTGCCTCGGCGGGAGTCGTTACCGACGTTTCAGGGGCCACAGACATAGGCTGGTCAGCAGACGACATGATCAAGAGGCAAACCATTCCCCGGCGTTATTTGCTCAATGTGGACGGTCTCCAGCGACGGTCTGCAGCCAGTTTCAGTCCCTGCCAGCCCAGCCCGCAGTCACGGCAACTGGGCAATAAAATCACTCAATTCCTTGATCCACCCCTTCAGCTGAGTAATCCGCCCGGCGGGTGGATCTGCCTGGGCCTCGAGCATCGCGAGTTCCGCCTCATACATCTCCCGATAGCTGCGGGCCATCCGCTCGTTCACGCCGCGCGCCCCCCGCGCCTTGACGCCACGAATCCGATCGAGAAACGCACCCGGCTCGCTGATCATCCTGCGGACTTGCATCGGATCGTCAATGCAATAGCGGGGCGCCACCGTGTAGAAATCCGAACGCGGAGTATCAGCACCAAAAAAGGCCATCAAGTCGACATCTCGGTCTAACGGCGTCATCAGATCACGCTGCGGATTATTGACCATGCGCGAGTCCGCATCGAGGAAATCGCGCTTCTCTGAGGACCAGTCCGCACTGTCTTCCACCTGCCACCAACCCTTGGCACGCCGTGCTCCGTTCCAGCCGTAGCCCATGGTATGAAACTGCCAGACGCTGTCGAGCACCGTATGCTGGGCTCGCATTCCCATGACTCCCATCGCGGGGATAAACGGATAACGCAACGAAACGTTCGCGTTGCCAATCGAAATGCCCTCGGACATTTCATTCACCCGATTGTCGCGGATCCCCAGGTATCCGTTACCCGCCACGAACACGGGCCCTTTGATCCACCCCTGGGCGATGTCCGACTGATTCCAGACGGGATCCACCTGGGAAATGCGGTTGCCACCGCCCACCCCCAAGGAGGAACCCGCGGGCCAGTAATTCACCGGATTCGGGTCTGTGTCCGCACTCCACATCGGGCGATGTCTCCACATCGCCAGACGGGCATTGGTGGCCGAACGAATTTTCCAGGTCGCCGCGTGCGCAAAGTTGACGATCAACGCCATCACGGTCAGCAGCAGGGGCAGCGAAATCACCAGCTCCAGCGGTGCCAACCCGGCACGCCGCTGCCTGATTCGCGCTGTTGGGGGCAATCGAAAATCGAATCTGGTGTGTTGTGATTTCATGAACGTTGCATCTGACGACGTGACTCGGGATGGCCTTAATGAAAGTTGATCGCCCTGAAATCCTGCATTTGAATGCCATTCAAGTTGGGTAACGTGACTCCGGGTGCCTTCTCGCCGGGATTCGTTTGCAGCAGCGTCAGCACGGCTTCCGACGATGCCGGAATCATTTTGGCCGCCCAGTTCTGACTGAACAGCGTCCATTCTTCGGGCCAGGCATCGGTACTGGGTGTATCACATCCCGTCTCGCCGGAGAAACCATCGATCCGGAGTCCATAAAATCGGGGACAGCCCCCCGTGGTCGTGTATCGGGCCCGGGGCAAATAGACCATCACTCGCGCGAACGAAAATGCGTCGCCTTTAATCGGTACACGGTACATTCCCGGCATCACCGGTTTACGCTGGGGACGATAGACGGCGCCCATGAATGTGAAGTCATAATCGAGATACTGTTGCTGCGTCAGCAGCGAACCCGTGAATTGTCCCGTGGTCTGAATCTGCCCGTCAGTCACTACGCTGCGCGAGGTATACATCGCCCTGTCCTGCCGGCTTAACGGCTGCCGCAGCACGTGTGGCAGATTGGTCTGCGGGTATTGCTCGGTCAGCAAGTGGTTCAGCTTCGCACACGTAAAGCCGCGGTACAGATTGATGAACTGCGACATCTTGGCCGAGACGCGGCCCCCCTGGTTCAGGGTATTGCGTTCAAATGGCCCCAGGTCGAAATTGTCGTCGTCAATCCATTCACGCAGGTAGTGGCTTGCCAGTCCATCGCGGCGTTTGCGTGCCATCTTCTGGTAGAGAAAGATCTCACCGGAACTCAGGTACTGCACGTCGGGTCCCTCGTTCGCAGGATCCAGGGCCGGCAATAAGCGCTCGAGCGGATTCGAGTCATTGATGACCGATTGCGGGTTGGTCTGCAGACTCCAGATGACGCACTGCGTATTCCTGGTATTGCTGCCCGGCATGTTGCGTCTGGCAATTTCCGTCACCATCAGCCGGGAACTGTCGGCAATCGCCAGCACCACCGCGCGCTGAAAGACCGGGATCAGATGCGAATCCGCATTGGCCCGCTGCTGATCGGCCGACAATCCAATCCCCTCCGGAGCTCCCAGAATCATCTCCAGGGCGGGAATTAACAGCCGGGCTTTCACCGCGGTCATGTCACCAAATGCTTTGACAATCTCCCGTTCCATCTGAATCTTGGGATCAATCGCCGGCCGGATATCGCGAATCAGTTTGAATTCCGACATCGCCATTTGCTGGCCGACTGTCTTCCACGTGTCCAGAATCTCGGGCACCAGCGACTCGGCATACCGATCGCGGCCTTCACGGAAATAGGCGGTCAGGGCAAATGTTTCGCTGAGCAGATGGTTCGTGAAGGCAATCGTATTCAAGCCACGGGCGAGCACCACGCCGCTGGAATACGTCGCCGCGTCAACCGAATTCTGCATCTTGATCTTGTCGTCGATCTGTTCGCCGACGTTCAGGATCATCCCCAGCACCATGGTCAGCAACAGCAGCACGATGACCGACAGGATGCTGATTGTCCCGCGTTCATCGCGATGCAACGTCCGCGCACGTCCCAGACCCCTCACGAGGCAGGGGCTCAGGTGCTTGCAACACAGCTGGTTAAGGTTGTACGACATAGCGAATGACCGATTTAAAGCCCTCGTTCACAAACGTGGCCGAGGCTTCCAATTGAATCGTATACAGTTCATTACCACTTCCCGATTGCCGGACAATCCGACTGGCAACCGGATCGAGAGCTCGATCTTCCACCTTCTTTGAGGCGTCCGTCGGATCGGTTGCATTCCACAGGATGTGCCCGATTCCCGGCAGCAGGGCGAACTGGTGAGTCACCGACACCGTGACCGGATCGCGGAAGCCCACCTCATTCGGATTCCAGGGGGGCACGCTCGGCGCGGGGTGCTCGTACGGATTGTAAGTCGGTCCATCCAGCGTATCGGGAATCGGATGGGGCACATTCTGCCACTTCAAGTCTACGGTCGTGTACTGCGCCGCGTAATTCAGTTTGCGCATCAGACGAGTCGGCATCTGCTGATTGCTCTGGGCCTGGGGATCGACCAGCGGATACAGCTTGGACAGCGCGTAGAATGTGTTTTGCAACTCCGCAGGCAATTGACTATCCACTCCCACGGAGCGGGAGGGACTGATCGTCAGGCACGGAATCATGGCCGCCATCTGTACCTTCTGGTACTTATAACTTCCGGCACCGTTCAGCGCATTCACGGTGGCCGATCCTCCTGCGGGCAACGCGCTGCCGTCCACAGAACCGGCGACGACGTTCGCCGGTTCCAGGAGCCCCTGGGTCGCACCGAGAGTCGTTGCGCCCCGGGGGACGATCAGACTGGTCACCTGATCGATCGATGCCGCGTTCACATTGATCGAGGTATTGTCAAACGGGGGATCGTAAAAGGTCATGTCGGTCGACACATCGGCGGGGATCCAGACCGAAGCCGCGCGGGCGGCGGCGAAAGCGGCATAGTTCACCATCATGATGCCGATCATGATCTGGGTGATCTGCACGATGAACAGCACCAGCAGCAGAAAGACCGGCAGAGTCAGGACCAGGCTCAGGCTTTGTACTGCCCCTTCTTCACCGCGGCCCAACCGCCGCAGCCGGCGCCAGTCGCACCGGCCGCCGCAGAATTGCACCAGCAATAGCACCAGCCCGCTGGCCACGCAGAGCCAGATAAACCACGGCAAGCAAGCTTGCAGGACAGCGCGATGCATGGGGACTCACCCCGGTGCGAGGAGGAATTGACTGGTAATTAAGGACTCACCGAAACACGGAAAACTCAACAATCACCACAGCGACCAGTGCGGCCGGTGCTAAAAACAGATCGGGTTCCAACGCCTGACGTTCTGCTGCCGAAAGTGGCAACCATTGACGATAGGCCCCCAGATACCAGACTTGTTTAAATGCCCGTGCCAACAGTTTCAGAACCCCGAACTTCCAGATCAAGATCGACAGGGCCAGGATGGATGCCAGGACGAACGTCCATAACATGCATTCCAGCCCATGATACCAACCCAGGAACGCCGCCAGCATGGTGATCAGCTTCACGTCACCTGCCCCCATGGGAAAGCAGACAAAGCAGAACACCATGATCAGCCCGCAACCGACAATGCCCAGCAGGCTTTCTTCCCAGCCAATCCCGTGCGGTTCACACGCACTGATCACCAAACCGGTCAAAATTCCCGGATAGGTCGTCCAGTTATAGATCTTCTTCCAGCAGACATCAGTGATTGCGGCCGCCAGTGCGAAACCCAGCAGCAGGACTGTGGAAACCATCTCTGGGCGTTCTGTCGGTCCTGCGGGCGGATCACCGGGAGACTGATAACACTCCTGCCGAACCGTAGCCTGACGCGTTGAGTCTGATACTTCCCGTATGCGATTTAGTAACGCGAACACAGCCGCTGCAGGACCCGGATTGCCAGTTCCCCGAGTCAGGCCATCGCCAGGCTGAGGGCCGCGCCGAATCCGCGCCTGCCGGGTGCCGCGATCGGGGGGCCACTCAGCTGCCGTTGATCACCGTATCGCTGGAATTCTGCAGGTTATCCAACGAGTTGTTAAAGTAGTTCTTGATCTTCGGCCAGCCGTACTTCAACAGGAAAATCAGGATCGGCATGGCGATGGCGCCGATGATCAGAATCGTCTCCAGACTCACAGCGCCGTTTTCGTCGTTGTGCAATCGATCCAGCAGTTCACGGAATGTTCTGGGCTTACGCATAGCATGCGTCCTTCTAACAACGACGATTTTTTAAGCGGAAAGCGTGGGTTGCTGAGCAGTGAAGTAATGTGACGTTACATAAATGGCCAAGCCAGGAAGAACCCGGTCAATTCGTAAACTAACTGCATGATCCGTCGACCCGAGGCCACGATAAACCCCGACATCGTGAACAACACAGCCAGCGTCAATACATAATCGATACTACCGGCACCTCGCCGGTGACAACGCTGCAGCGGTCTCTGTCGGATGCGAATCATATTGTACATCGACTCGCCTGGTGATCACCAATGAATTCGCCGCACCAACCCCGATAATGGGCCCTGATCGCGAGCTCTTTACCCATATGCGGCCTTGGGGACTGCAACCCAATGCCTGTTGTGCCACAGCGCTCAGTGATGCTTTCCTTATCTTACAACGCATTTTGGCTCCGATTCAACACCCTTTCAGCCGGAATGTTGCGTCGATTTTTGCAGATTTTGAAAGAAAAGACGGCTCGACAAACACTC
>CAZQUW010000049.1:0-6401 GCA_964596215.1 uncultured Planctomicrobium sp.
ACCCGTCCCACGGAATAGGGCCTGCGGGCTGGGGAAGTACAAGCGTGAAGGGAGCGAAGGGAGCAATGGGTGCAATAGGGGCAAAGAGAACACGGATGTTGGCCATCCTACGGGGATGGGTGCGCAATCGACAGAATCGTTACGGTTTGTGCGGCCTGCGACCGGCGGTCGTTTCGACAAGACATTGACGCATAAATCTACGATCTTGGAGTGACCCGGCCGATCAGGTAAGGGCAGACAGGGTGCCCCTCCACAGACCTGAACGGTGACGGACCATGCTCAATTCGTACATTCCAAAGTCCTGGTTTCTCCGACAGAATCGGAAGGCAATCCGGCCGCGCGTCGCGATTGAACGGATCGAGTCCCTCGAAACCCGGGATCTCCTGAGCGCGTCACCCGCACTGCTGGAAGTTCCGAAGTGGGTGCAGCGTGGAGATTGGAATCAGGCTGATGTCGCGCAGGCGTTGCAGCACGACAGCGACAATGCAGGCCGGCACAGCACAGAACTGCGGGCCAGCGGGCGCTGGGACAAGATTCTAGTCGGCGACTGGTATGTGCCGGCGGCCAATCTCCTGGCGTATGCCGTCAATCCCAACCCGCTGGAACTCGAACCGATCGCCGACCAGACGGTGTTCCACATCACCAGCATGGAAAAAGGGGTCTTCTCCGGCGAGAACACCGTGACGTTCTCGAAGCCGACACTGCTCGGATTGCAGACTGGGGATACCGCAACCTATTCCATGACCGGGATTGTCACGAGGAAGGGACAGGTTCGCATCGTCTTCAGTTCGCTGGAAACCGGACAAGCCATGGTCACCGGCGTCGGGCAGATGCAGTTTGTCGATCGCGCCTGGCGGGTCACGATGCAGATGGCGACCGAGATGACCCCCTACGTGACGCACTGGGCGTACATGTCAAAACTGCCGATTGGCACCACCCCACCCGCCGCAGTCGTGCCAAGCGAAGCGGGTGATTTGTACAACAACGAGTTCCAATGGCTCGAGGGCACGCGCTGGGCCCTGACCGATACGCAGCTCTTCGGCGCTCCGACCGCCGACTGCCAGAACCAGCCCGGAGTCGAGTTCCAGATTGCGGGTTATCGCAACGGCTACTTCTGGGGGACCAGTCCCAGCGACGCAGCGACGCCACTGACTGTGGTGGGATCGGTGACTCCCCGCCGCAACCTGTTCCTCACCCTGACGACCGAAGACGGAACCACGGTGACTCGAACCGGAATTCTGAAACGCGGGGCAGGGGGCCGGTGGACCATGCACTTCCGCAACTATGAATCGACGCCAGCCGTCGGCGCGGCCTGGCAGATCGCCTCGTTACCGCAATCGTAATTTATCCGAGCTGAAGGGAGGTCTCCCACGGAATGCGACGGAATGCTGCAGCCTGCAGCCCTGTACACGCCCGGCTGATCACCCAGGCGAGGTGTGTCGCCGGGTTCGCTTCGGTTACGCCGAAGGGTGCTGTCTATCGAGCCCGCGGGCCAGACGATAACATGGACGATGAGCGCTGACGTTCTGGCGCCACTTCAACCTGGGAGTATTGATGCGTGAGTCACCCAAGATCCAGACATGGACGGTGTTCGAGACAGTGACCGGGCCCAAAATGGGAATGCGATCGGTGTGCACTGCTGACGAATGGCAGGTGATTGAGTTGCGGGACGCCGGCATGCATCGGCTCGTTCGAGAAGGCATTGCTGCCGAGAACGAAGCGGAGAAACTGGCTCGCGGAACTTCTGGTGATCTGAAAGTTCGTCCGCAGGCACTGCGTCCCAAGTTTGAATGAGTGATCTATTATCGAAGGACGATGCCGGCACACCGTGTTCAGCCCGCACGCAGCTGCAGAACTCAATCCAGTGCCAGACGGTCGATCTTGATCCGGGTGAATGATCGTTCCGCGGCCAGTCGCCGGCCGGGACTCCCGCATTTTCACCGCACATCCCCACCCAGTTCGCGGCGCCGCCGGGCGCGCGGATTGACCTGTGAGCGACCAGAGAGAGTAGTATGACCAAGAGCCAAATCGAAGCCTGCCGCGAGCGAAACAAGCAGCTCAAGCAGGATGTGATCGACGGAAAAGTCACCATCGTGAATGTAACGAAAGCCTGTGCAGACATAGACAGCTTGCTCGTCGATCTCGAGGAGGCGGCGAAGTCGATGCTTGTCGAACGGAGTGACCAGCAAGAGTTGCGTAACCGAATTGGCCGGGAGAATACGCAGAAAGCCGATTGCCTGCGGACGATCTCGGCGTTACGCGACAAGTTACACAAAGCCCGGACAGTCCTGGACACTTTTGACCAGTCCACGTTTTCGACTCAGGAGAAGCTGGATATGAAAGATGTCATGGCAGACGTATAGCGCGGCCACCCGGGCAATTCAGCGACAAGTTCACTGGAGCCCCCCGTCGAATTCGGCAGGCCGGCGCGCGACTTGCATTCTTGAATCGCACCGCCGACATCCGGTAAAACCGGGTTGAAGCCCGCATGGCGGCGTGCGGAGTATGTGAGACACTCGTAATATCGAGCCGGAATACTTTCTGATGTCGGACGTGACAGTTATGAACAGCGATCACCAGGACAATTCCCCTCGGACCAGCGCCACGAAATCTGCGACAGCCGGCGGGAACGCGTGGCACGCGCTCACCAGCGAGGCGGTCGCGGAAGTCCAGCAGACAGACTTGACGCGAGGGTTGAGCGGCGCCGAGGCAGTCCGGAGGCGCGAACAATATGGCTCAAACGCCCTGGCCCCGGCGCGGCAGCGTTCGGCCCTGTCAATCCTGCTGGCCCAGTTCAAAAGCCTGATCGTGGCCCTGCTGGCGGTGGCCACCGTGATTGCGCTGGCCATGGGGGACAACATCGAGGCGGTCGCCATCCTGGTGGTCATCATCATCAATGCCGCCATTGGATTCTTTACCGAGTGGAAGGCCGAACAAGCCTTATCTGCGCTGCAACAGCAGTCGGTGCGCGTGGCACATGTGATCCGGGATGGGCAGCAGTCCGAGATCCCGGCGGCCGATCTGGTACCGGGCGATCTGGTCGTTCTGGCTGCGGGAGAACGGGTTCCTGCGGACGGCCGCATTATCGAAAGCGTACGCCTGCAGATTGAAGAGGCCGCATTGACGGGCGAGTCTCACGCGGTGACGAAGACGTCGGAGCGGATCAACGATGAAGGCGCGGCACTTGGTGATCGCCTCAATATGGCGTTCCTGGGAACGACCATCACAGAGGGCCGCGGGCGGCTGGTGGTGACCGCGACCGGTACGCAGACCGAAGTGGGAAAGATCGGCACGCTGATCAACGAGGCCACGACCCGCGACACGCCGCTGGAACATCAACTGGCATTGCTGGGTCGATTGCTGATTGTGGTCGTGCTGGTGTTGTGCGTGGTCATCGTTCTGGCGGGCTGGCTGCGGGGCGTCACCGATTTCTGGCACATGCTGGAGATTGGCCTGTCCCTGGCCATCGCCGCAGTCCCCGAGGGGCTGCCCGCCGTGGCGACGATGACACTCGCGCTGGGCATGCAGCGCATGGCCCGGCAACGGGCCCTGGTCCGGAGGCTGCCCGCGGTTGAAACGCTGGGCTCGACCACCGTCATCTGCACCGATAAGACCGGCACACTGACCAAGAACGAAATGACCGTGTGCGTGTACGTGCTGGATCAGCGCCATATCGAAGTGACCGGCACCGGTTATGCGACCGAGGGGGAATTTCGGGAGGAAGGCCGGAACTTCGACGCGAAAGCCGACCGGCAGCTCGCTCTGGCACTCCGGATTGGCGCCTTGTGTAACGATGCCGAAGTGGCCCGCGCGGACGGACACGACTCGGTGCTTGGCGATCCAACTGAAGCGGCTTTGATCGTGGCGGCAGAAAAGGCAGGGCTGGGGCGGGACGTCCTGATGCCGGACTATCCGCGGATCAGCGAGGTCCCCTTCGACAGCACCAGCAAGCGCATGGTCACCGTACACCGCACGCCGGAGGGTCAGACCGTGGCGTTCGTCAAGGGCTCGCCCGGCGCGTTGATCGCAGCGAGCACGGCACACGCTGGAGCCACCGGAGTGACGCCAGTCACGCCCGAGTTCCGTCAGGCGTGGGAGGAGGCCAATGCCGGCCTGGCCAGGTCCGCGCTGCGGGTGCTCGGCCTGGCCTACCGCGAACTGCGGGAGGACTATGACGAAGCCGACTTTGGCCGCGACTTGACCTTCGTGGGCCTGGTGGGGATGAGCGATCCGCTCCGCGATGAAGCCCACGCAGCCATCACCACGTGTCGCCAGGCGGGCATCCGCACGGTAATGATCACTGGCGACCAGCAGGTGACCGCGGCCGAGATTGCGCGTCAACTGGGAATTGACCGCGATCGCGACGGGCGTCCCCTGCGGACGATTCATGGACGCGACCTGGTCAATCTGGATGACGGAGGGTGGCAACGCGTTGTGGCTGACGCGGCCGTATTCGCCCGTGTCTCGCCCGAGCACAAGCTGCAGATTGTTGAAGCTCTGCAGCAGCAGGGACACATTGTCGCCATGACGGGCGATGGTGTGAACGACGCCCCGGCCTTGAAGAAGGCCGACATCGGCATCGCCATGGGCATCAAGGGGACCGAGGTCGCCAAGGAGAACGCCGACATGGTGATCACGGACGACAATTTCGCCAGCATCGTGGGTGCAGTCGAGCAGGGGCGGATTATCTATGGGAACATCCTGCGCTTTCTGCAATATCTGCTCTCCTGCAACCTGTCTGAGATCCTGACGGTCTTTCTCGCCCTGATGCTCGGCTGGCCGCTGCCCCTGGTGGCCCTGCAGATCTTGTGGTTAAACTTGATTACCGACATCTTCCCCGCGTTTGCCCTGGCCCTGGAGCCATCGGCCCCCGATGTCATGAAACGCCGGCCGCGTGATCCGAAAGAGCCATTGCTGCCCATGCGGTTTATTGTGCTGATCGCGTGGCAGGGCGTGCTGCTCACCGGGGTGACGCTGCTGGCGTTCTTCCTGGGCATGCACTGGCACGGCATCGAGGGCGAAGGCCTGCGGCACGCCACGACGATGGCCTTCATGACGCTGGCGCTCTCGCAGATTTTCCACGCCTTCAACGCGCGATCGCAAAGCCGGTCGACATTTACAATTCGCCTGTTTACTAATATATGGCTATGGCTGGCGGTGGCCGTATGCATCGCCTTACAGGTCGCAGCGGTCTATCTGCCAATCCTACAACGCGTACTGCAGACCGCCCCGCCGACCGCCGCCGAATGGGGGGTGATCGCCGGTTGTTCGGTGCTGCCGGTGGTGGTGGTCGAAATAGTGAAGCTGGTCGCGTCTTATAAACGACATCTAAAATGAACGGGCACCGAGTTGCCTGGAAACCAGAGGAGACGGAAATGAGCGTGGAGACAGCGGGCCCACAGCGCTGACCGGCCCGCCTTCCACACAATCTGCATTGTGGTCGCCGGACTGTACGAGGTCGTAATCGGCAGACTCGTGCCGCGCCTGTGAACCGGTCCGCTGACGCTTCCGGTTGGCGATGTCAATCAGGGTTTCATCGAGTACCTGCCCCAGGGCATAGGGCTTCCGCAGGCAACGCGTCACTGCTCGTTCAGCCAGTTCCAGTTGTATGGCGACGGAGACATCACCAATCACGATGATCGCACTGGGTAGACTGTCGAGGGGCAGCTGGCGAAGTAAGTCCAGCACACCCTCACCGCCTCCCCAGTTTAATTCCATATCGAGGATTAATACTTCCAGCGAGCCTTCCTGGAGCTTGAGATAGCAGTCGACCCCCGACATGGCGGTCTTCACCGCATAGCCGCGTCGGGAGAGCAGTCGAGAGTAGACGAACAGTAACACTTCATCCCTGTCCGCAATCAACACTGTGGGTTTCATGTGATTTCCAGATTTCTGCATGATGCCAATCGGCTGCACAACTGGGGCCCAATAACGATTGTCGATTCGATGGAGTTCACGCGGGTCAGAACTACATTCAGAGCTTACCTCAGGGGGACTCCGTGAAAAAAGAGATTGGGTAAGAGTTTGTACGTAGGGGTTTCCGCCAGATTCCAATGTCCTGTGTGTCAGGCGGCTTTGAAACCGTCCATTGGCGACATCGTTGCTGGCGACGCATTATGGCATAGAGACACCATGTCCCCCGTCGCTGACGGAACTCGGGGCGACGACCTAAGTCACCAGTTTCAAACAACTTAATCTGTCTTTAAACACGACGCTCTGATGGCGGGCGTCGTTGCGACCCTCCTCTGGATCGCGGCAATCTCGACGATCGCCACACTGCGGTTGATCGCCACACTGGGGTTGGTCGGCCGCGTTCGTTCATCCGAAGTTTTCCCCTTTTCCTGCTAAGGATCTCAGCCTTGCCGCCGCCGAAATCACCGCCGACGCCACTGATCCGATCA
>CAZQUW010000049.1:6501-29686 GCA_964596215.1 uncultured Planctomicrobium sp.
AAGGATCTCAGCCTTGCCGCCGCCGAAATCACCGCCGACGCCACTGATCCGATCATCGCAAGGATCGAACAGTAACCGACTCAGGCCTGAGCAAGTCTCGGTCCGCAGTCAATCACCGCGTCCGTGGCGTCCTGGCCACCTTCACCTTGAATTTCCCAATAATGCCACCGGGCACCGGATGCCCGGAAGAATCGATAATCCGATCGCTCAGGATCTCCACCCGGTAGATTCCACGATCATCGCGAGTCCAGCGTCCATTCGGGGCCGGAATCCGGTAGACGACTCTGAGCTTACCCGAATTGCTGGTCGGCACGAACCCGGCGAACGTTGCCAGCTGGCTGTATTCGTTTGGTCCTGTCACGCGGACCGCGTCGTTATTGTCAATCAACGCTCCAATGTCTGCCGCGTTCAAACCGCGGTAAGTCACCTGAAACTCGAGATCAGTCGTTCCCGATTGCCTGATCACCTGGGGTTGCGTAACAGCGATCAGCTTCTGCGGCTTCAAGTGTTTGATACCGCTGAATTGAATGATCTTATGATTACTGGAGAACGACAGGCTGCCGGCCGTGGAACTGCTCCAGTTCACCCTGGCTCCCTGTGTTCCGGTCGTGTCGACCTGCACTTTATCCAGCTTGCCGGAACGCTTGCTTTCACCCGTTCCATTCAAGACGTAGCTGGTGGACTGACTGGGCTTAATCAGGAAGTGATTGGCGCCGTCAGAACCGACCAGATTCAAACGCTCGGTCGTACTGTCGTAAGTGATTCCGGCAAATGTCGGACGGAGCGGTTGGCCGGGAGAGCCGTCGTGAATGACCTGTGTGGGAGTGATGATGTACCCCGCTTCGAGCGCCCGGCCTCTGGAATTTACGGCGGCGCGGTCGTCCAGAGTGATTACATCAATGAGGCCCCCCGAGCTGCCTCCACCGTAAATTTGAATGGCTCCCAGGATGCCGTCGAGACTGCCGCGAACCACTGGATCGCTCGCTCCAATCAGGAACGAATCGCCTCCATCACCCCCGAACAACTGCGTTACGACTCCAGCAGCGGTACTCCGGACTCCAAACGTATCATTCCCTGCACCGCCATGCACTTCAAGTTGCTGCACATCGCTGATCGTGATCGTTCTCAGCCCATTAATCAGGAGGCGAGCCCCGGCGATGACATACTGGGTCGCGGTGTCGGTGCCATTGATCACTAATCGATCCTCACCATCTCGGCCGTAGAATGTGAGGTTCGCATACAGGCCGCCGACATCCAGCAACACCGCATCCGCGCCGAGACCGCCGATGATCTGAACCAGTTGCGCCTGCAGGATACCGCTTAAGGTGAAGATTGATCCCGATGCCGGATCCAGTACGATGTTCTCGCCAGCCGTTACAATGCTGCCCAGAGCCAACGTGATATTTCCATTTGCTTCAAGGAACGTGACGTTCCCCTGGGGGGCGGAAACCGTCGAGGTGCTGCTGAGATAAATACTCTGCACCAGGTTCGGTACATTCGCCTGCAGTACAATATCACCGTTCGCGCTGGCGACTTGCCCGATACTCAGATCACCCGCCAGCGAATTGATGTAGACGCCACCCGTCGCGGTGGCGTTCAAGAGGCCCTGCAAAGCACTTCCCTGGTCAATTGAGAGCGAGGCATCTGCCGTTCCAATACTGCCGCTGGCAGACAGATTAATATGGTCGGCCACGACGTTGGCTAACGATGTGGTCGCATCAGCGTTATCTGCGGCCAGAACGCTGCCATTCGGGGCGGACAAGTTCACGTCACCAGTGTTAGAAGTAATCTGCCCCACGGTCAGATTGCCGCTCGTCTGAATCAAGTTAATGTCCAGTTGCGCCGTGGCATTTACGAGGGAACTCGTTCCCCCGGGATTCACACCCAAGGTCAGCGGCAACGAACGGCTGCCGATGGCACCGTTACTGCTCAGCAATGTGATGGTGCCGCCCACAATGTCGGGTGTCGCCAGCTGCGGGGGAAATTCATAGGAGAAATCGGTCACCGTCTGGATGGCCCCCGCACCGCCACTGCCACCGGTGAAGCCAACATAGGCCGTATCACCCAGTATCGATTCCAGCGAAATGTCGCTGTAGGTGTGAGTATAAGTGGCCAGAGTGATGGTGTCGGTTAATGTCTCAGTAATGGTTTGCGCGGCCGTGTCGTAAGTCAGCTGGACCTGAATGGGATGACCGCTCGCCAGGTTGATCGAACCTGTGGCGTTGTAATTCCCATACGTTCCGGTGGTCACGAAATTTGTCCCGACCGTGTGACCATTCCAGATGTTGATTTCATACGCAACCGCCGGCGTGATTCCAACATAGCCGAGCAATCCACCATCGGATCCTAACGCGGCAGTTCCCTGATTCTGCAGCACGAACGCGATCCCGTCGGCCAATGTCGTCGTGCCGTTCGACTGTGCCGTATAGATGAAACTGGCACTGAAATTGCCGACTGGCAGCGGTCTGTTGACCCAGGCGCTAGTCGCCTCCCAGTCATTGCCATCCGTCAACGTCAGGACATTCTGATTGATACCCGTCGCGATGGCCCCTGCGGAATTAATCACCCAGCCGGCAGACGTCGCCCCCACATCCGTAATCGAGTTCCCCAGAATGCTGCCGGAGGCGGTCAGCTGGACTTTCCCACTGGTGCTGGTGACCTGATCGACATGCAGGTCGCCGGTCAGTTGCACCACATTGATATCTTCAGCGGCAGTCGCAGTCAGGGCCCCCACGTCTGGATTCGTCATAGCGAGCACCAGAGGGCGCGAAATCGAGACTTCGATTCCGGTCAATGTCACCCCCGCAGGCTCATCGCCGATCGAGAACTTCACCGTATTGCCTTCAGCGTCAGTCCCGACCAACCGGGCCTCGCCAGCGTTCTTCAACTGGGCGAGCAGGGCCGTCTGCTCCGAAGTCAGTGTGCCATCGACAATGTTGCCCAGAGGGACAAATGTGGGAACTGCAATCTGTCCGATTGCTCCGCTGGCGGACAGATTGACGTTCGCACCCATGATGTTGGCAACGCTGGGCGCCGCCGGGCCCGATGCCGCTCGCAAGGCATCCAGCTTGATTGTGGAGAGGAGTTGACCTTCCGAATACACGGCGCCCACCGTCAACATGGCAACCTGATCGGCAGTAGCGGTGTACTGATAGCTTGAATTGTACTCGGCAAAGTCCGCCTGCTGCAGCCAGCCTGCCGGCAAGTTCGAATCCAGTATGGCGACTGTCTGTTGATACAGGGCATTCGCGTAGTCTCGAGTTTGTTGCGGGGTCGGGTTGATGACACTCAAAGCCAGGGCGGCCTGTTGCTGGAACGCGGCGACGGCGGAAGTCTCCAGAATATAATTCTGTCCCGCCAGTCCTCCGCTGAGTTCCACACCATTGGTCTCCAGAGTTGACAGGTCGGCGCCGATGCTGCCCGAGATGATCCACGGACTCTGCGGGATACCCGTCCCGGTGACCTGCACGAGGACACCCGGCAGCGCGTTGAGTGCCGTCTGCACGGCTGCGGCGGTGGCGTTGTACGGTATAGGGCTCGTCGTCGCGGTAGTTCCATTGATATTCAGCGACAGGGTGAATGTCCCATTGGTGGCCTCGCTCCAGACTTCCTGGGCTCCCGTCGGCAGGGTCAAGCTCGAGCTGCCGCCGCCCAGCAGCTGGCTGTCGTCGGTCTGGAATGAGCTGAATCCACTCCCGTTGATCACCCAGGGTGAGGTAAGCGTGCCCGAACCCGTCACACTGACCTGCACGCCCGGCAGCAGATTCAACGCTGCTGCGATCGCACTGGCACTCGCCTGGTAGCTTAATGGGCCCGTGGTTTCGGTCTGCCCGGCCACGTCCACCGAGATCGTAAACGTTCCGCCGGCAGCTTTGTTGGACAGCCGCACCGCACCATCCGAGACGTACTGTACGGTCAGGCCAGTCAGCTGCGGCCCATTCGCCGACAGCAGCGGCAAGCTGACATTGCTGATCAACCAAGGTGAGAGCGAGGTTCCGCGTCCCGTCACAATCACATTGACGCCCGGCAACTGGTTCAACGCTGCCTGTAACGTGCCTGTAGCGACATCGTAAGCGATTGGCCCGGTCGTCTGCGGTGTCCCCCCCGCAGTGACAGTCAGAGTGAACGTGCCCCCGAAGCCATTGTTCCAGACCTGCTGTGATCCCGCAGGAACTGGCTGGAAGAGACTGGCCCCGTTGGTGAGCTGATCATCTGTCGTGGCAATATTCTCTAATCCTACGCCGCTGACCACCCACGGATCGGCGGCAGTCCCCGCTCCCATGACCGAGGCCTGCACGCCGGGCAACTGATTCAAGGCCGTTTCAACGTCTGCGGCCGCGGCGTTGTAGGCCAGCGGCGTCGTGAGATTGATCACTCCGGTATGGTTAACCGCCACACGGAACGATCCCCCATTCGCCGTCGTCCAGAGACGCTGTGTTCCGGTCGCGGCAGGGACCACCACATTCTGGACGCCGCCATTGAGCTGCTGTGTATTCACCGTCAGCACCGGCAGATTGGTGGCGCTAATGATGAACGGGCTCGCGGGAGTTCCTGCTCCCACCACCCGGACTGATCCCAGCAATGGCGATAATGCATCCTGGACCGCACCGGGATTGGTGGGCCAGGCGATCCCCGTCGTCGTGCCCCCCCCATTGGGTAATGAGAGAGTGAAGCTCCCATTTTCCGCAACGAACCAGAGCTGTTGGGCACCGGCGGGAACGGACTGCACCGTGCTGCTTCCACCCACCAGTCCCGCGTCAATCGCACCTAGCGCGTTCAGATTTCCTGAAGTGATGATCCACGGACTGGTCGCTGTACCTGCCCCCGTCACACTGACAACCAGGTTTGGAATCTGGTGCAGCGCGGCCTGCAGCTGGCTTTGAGTTGCATCATAGGCAATCGGGTCAGTCGTCCAATTCGGTTCAAACGCAGCAGTACTGACGCCACCGACTAACAGTGCGTCATTGGTGTCCAATTCTGTCATCTCGGGAATAGAGATCACCCACGGATCGGATTGCGTGCCAGCACCGGAAACATTCGCTGTCAGTCCAATCAGACTCAACGCAGCAGCAATCGTGCTCGGCGTGGCATTGTAAGTAATGCTGCCCGTCGTCACCGGACTCTGACTCCTCGTACCGACCGTCAGCGTGAATGTTCCGCCCGTCGCAGAGTTCCAGACTGTGGACTGACCCGATACGTTGAGCGACAGGGTAAACGTGCCGCTGGTGGCCGTATTCCACAGTTCACGCGTTCCTTCAGCAACGGGCGCAGTTTGACTCTGCACGGTGCCGCTCGATAACAACTGCCAATACTGCTGGTACGCCGCGGCAATCTGATTCTCAAATGCGGTCACCGTCTGCTGGCTGGAGAGCGGATTGGTCAGGTTCAGGTTTTCCCATGTATTGCGCACATCAGACAGTGTGATCCCGGAATTCGACAATGAGCCACCCTGCAGGATGCTCCCGCCATTCGCCGTCAGGGACACGTCACCGAAGGTCGATTGCACCTGCCCGACCAGCATGTTGCCGCTCGGCTGCACCAGATAGATGCCTTGCTGAGCGCTGGCATTGATCACGCCCCCGACGATTCCGCCATCCGCTGCCGCGGCTCCCACGGTTTGCAGCACCAGCGGCGTCGTCACACTGCCAATCGCGCCTCCACTGACCAGAGTGATATTGTTCCCGCGGATATTCGGTGTGGTGATTGACGGCGTGTAGTGATACTCAAAGTTGCTGATGACCTGTGTCGATTCGGCGCCGCCAGTCCCCCCCGTGAAGCCGATGTAGGCCGCATTGCTTGCCAGGATCGATGCCAGATCGATGCCGTTGTACGTGTTGGAGTAGGTCGCCCGGGTCACGGTGTCCAACAGGTTCTCGGTCAGCGTGTGGGCCGTAGAATCGTAGGCCAGGCTGATCTGAATGGGATTGCCACTGGCCACGTTGACGGTGCCGGTCTGGTTGTAGTTCCCGGAGACACCCGACGTAACAAAATTCGTTCCGACCGTGTGGCCGTCATAAATGTTGATCTGATAGGCCACCGCCGGCGTGATCCCGACATAGCCCAGCGCTCCCGCCCCCGACCCCAGGGCATTGGTCCCGGCGGTCTGCAACACGAACGTGGCCCCATCCGCCAGATTATTGGTCCCGGTGGGGATCGGCGTATACACAAAGCTCACCTGGAAGCCGTCAAAGGGCAGGGCTGTATTCAACCAGGCACTCGCGGCCTCGCCCCCATTTCCATCCGTGAGAGTCAGTGTATTTGCATGAATCTGCGGCAACGCCTCGCCATACGAGTTCGTCGTCCATCCGGCACCATCTCCGCCAAACCCGGCTACCAGTTCACTGGCCTGGAAATCGCCCGTCCCCACGAGGACAACGTTTCCATAATTGCCGGCCCCATCCGACGCTGTGACGGTGCCGATCGATGCATCGGAATTGACCGCCAGATAAACGCCGTCCGTCCCGGCACTGACATTTAACACCCCTCCATCGGCCAGGGCTACATTGATCGGGCTGGTGCTGGTTCCGACCGCGCCGGGGGCCTGCAGCGACAGATCTGCAGCAGTGATCGAAGCTCCGGGGGTCGCTCGAATCGCTCCCTGCGTGGTGACAATCGTCGTCGACGCATTCCCGGTGGCCACTCCACCCGTCAGGAAGATCGGCGCGTTTGACGCAATGTTCACCCCGCCCAGATTTCCGGCCGCAAAATCAATTCCAAACGAATAGTCGGCCTTCAGCGAGTTTGTCTGCGTCAGATTCGCGGTCAATGGCCAGTAGTACGCCCAATAATTGTGATGATCGTCGGTCCGATTGAAGTTATTGTAACCGTGTGAATTGCTCTGATATTGATAGGGTGTGAATGACACGAGGTTCGGGTCATCAGAGCTGTTTTTAAACTCCTGGTCCTGATTGGGCACAGTGGCCGAAAGCTGCGTCGGCAGTGACGTGCTGGTCGGCGTCGAGCTGATCGTACTGATGAGCGCGATGCCGGTGGAAGTACTGTCTGACTGCAGCTGCCCCGTCCCCAACTGCCAGGGTCCCTGATGAGCACCACTCGGTGTATTCCAGCTCCATTCCGAGATCCAGCCGTTCTCGATCGTCGGACTCTTCGTATAGAGATCGGAACTCAGATCAACATTCTGCGTGCGATACAACGATGCCGTATTGGTCCACACCCAGCGCATCCCGGCTTGCGGATCATAGGTCGCGATATTTCCGGCGAGCGTCGTGTGCTGCATCGCACTCAGGGCTGCACCAGCGGCTCCCACGTACATTTCGACATTCTGCCCCGGCTGGTATAGGTACACAGTCTGCTGCGATGCGGCCGGCTTCTGGGTATCCGTGATCGACAGCTGACTTTGCGCAATACTTCCCGTATCAATCTGCTGCACGACCACCGCCAGCCCCGATTCATTGTCGATCGTGACCTGCCCGAGACCGTCGTTGAACTGAATCTTTCCGGCCGGATTGGTACTGATGATCGCGCCGTTGAGCGTCACATATCCGCCGTGCAAGGTGGCCGTTACGTTATCCAGTATGATCTGACGCGTCACGAAGTTGTACGTCGCCGTGATCAGCGTATCGCCATCAGAAACCGTCTCCAGCTCGCTTTGCGGGATCGCAACGTTCGGGTTGGTCAGCTGACCGTTATCGTACTGCTGTTGAAGTGTGCTCAGATAGGCGGCCAGATCGGCAGTCAGTCGCACCGACGAGTTAGTTTGCTCACCCACGCTCAAAATGCCGTTGATGTCAATGGTTCGCGCCTGGATCGCGATGCCTCCACCATAGGTCTGGATCGCATTCGCAACGGACGGAGCCTGTGCACTGGTGGGGGTCTGCTGCACCACATTGACGACGGGGATCAGGGGGAAGAATGCGCCCGTATCAGAAGCGTTATTCTCATAGGCATTTCCCGAGGTGTCGCCTGCCGCACTGGACCAGGCCACATTCTGCGTCAACCCGGAATCGGCACCGGTCACATACGGGAAACTGTCACCGATAAATACAATGCTCGCCGGCACGGTATCATTCGGCCCCACATCACCGGCATACCAATAGAGCTCGGTGTTGAAGACCGACTGACTGGAGTCGTTTAACGGGTTGTAGATCGCGTTGACGACATAGGTGATCGCGGCGGTGGGATTGCCACTGCCGTATCCGGAGGCGTATGGATTGCCACCCGGCCATAGCAGCGAAGCATTCCACTGGTCGGCTTCCGATTGCAGCGACCAGTCAGCGCTCGGAGTATCAATCGCTGCGGCGCCGTTCGCGATGTCGATATTGACACTCTGCGCTCGAATCACCCCCAGTTGCCCGTACGATCCCAGGGTGTTCGTGATGGCCACGGTTCCCCCAATATTGACCAGCGGTCCCGTTAAAAACAGGGCCGGGCCATAGTCAATGCCACCGACATTGCTGTCATAAGTCTGATTGATCGTGACCGTCGGCGTCACGCCCGCGTTGATCTCCTGCACCTGACTGGCAGGCAACTGAGCCGAACCGCTGAACGTGACGTTCCCTCCTGGATTGTTGGGAATCTCAATGGCCCCCAGCAGCAGGTATGCCGCGCTGTCATTCGTCACCGTGATCGACGGCCCGCCATGCGCGACCAGCGTGCCATTGCCCGAAATACTGCCGGCATTAACCGTGACGTTGCCACCGGCGGCAAACAGCGGCGCGGCGGACGGATCTTCCAGAATCTGTCCGGCACCGCCGGCAGATTGCAGCACAATCGCCGGCCCATTCGGCGTGGCCGACAACTGCAGCCGGGTCGGGGTGCTCGAATTCACCAGAGCATAATACGTCGTCCCATTGGTCAAGCCAGTGATCGCGCTGCCGGCCTGCGCCCGATAAACGAGGGGTTGCCCTGCCTGGTATCCGTGACTATAAGCCAGATCGATACTGTTGGGATTAGAGCCACTGCTGTTAGTGTTCACTTGCAATGAACCAAATGGCAATTCCTGAGCACCGAGCAGATACTCCGCGACTTGCGAATTCGCAACTCCGCCTTGCAGAACCGGGGCCACCGACCCACTGAAATAGGCAGCAACAAAGTCGTAAGGGTTGAACGTGCCAAACTGCCCGTCTGGTGTCGGCGCCAGGTACGGCACACTCGGATTCAAGCCTTGATTGATCTGCACGCCCCCTGATTCGGGAATCGTGATATTCAACTCGTGGTAAATGCCGGCAGTAATCGTCCCGTTCTGGGTCACGGTCGCACTGACGGCAGGAGTGGCATTCGTCGACGAGGACGTGTTAACCGGCACGCCCAATACGGCATATCTGGCGATTCCCGATTCAGCGGCACCCGGTGTTCCCGGATACGCTCCGAGGGTGACGTTCTGCCCGCTGTTGACCAGCACTCCGCTGTCGATGTTTAACGTTGCATTGCTCGTGACATCCGTTTCAGCGCGATCGGTGGGAATCCCCACCAGCCCGTTGGTATAGGCACTCGCCGAGGAGTACCCCGAAATGGTGGTTGTCGTCAATCCCGCGGGATCATTACCGGCCGTCAGATTGACGTTCCTGAATGCCGTCAGGGACGTGGCGTCGCCAATGTTGACTGTCTGATCCGACACGATCGTCGTGAACGCCCGGGCGTCACCCACCGCCGCCAGACCATAGGTATTCGTCGAGCTGTTCGTCGTAACATTGACGGTCGAGTACGTGCCAATCCCGATGTTGTTGTAGCTTGTAAAATTGCCCTGGGAGCCAATATCAATTGTGTTCGTGACCGTCCCGTCAATTTCCGAGGTGACCCCAGTCCCTTCGATCAGACCGCCAGTCGTCAATGTGACTTGATCCGCCGCATCCAGCGTACTGGACGCTACGATCAGAATTCCCCCCGCATTCGAGAACGGATTCGTCCCCGACGACATCGTCACCGAATCGCCGACACTGATCGTGGTTGTACCGGTCAACGTCGATTCGCTCTTCGCCGCCACGCCGTTGACACCGCCACCCGCACCAGCGTTGGCGCTCGATCCAGTAGTTGTCTCCTCAAATCCATTCGATGCCAGGATCTGTACACTCCCCGTCGCCGGAACGGTGGTCGTATCACCCACATTAATTGAGACGTTCCCTGTGTCGTTATGCTGAGCCACAGAACCGCTCCCCCCGACTACGGCGGCGTCAATCGTGTTGACCGTGGGGGAATACATTGAAGTGCGCGTGGCCGTGATGACCAGATCACTCGTATTGATGACCGATGTGGCGGACGCACCAGCAGTGCTGGAATTATTCAGTCCCGCGCTGACTGAAGAATTGTTCTCAGTGGAGGCATCCGAGGCATCGATCCCCACCACCGCGCCACTCCCCGCGACCGACGTCGCGACGTTGGTATCACTGCCCGTGGCCACGATCGACAGCGATCCTTGCCGTGACGACGTCGTACTGGCCCCGAGGCCGATGGCGGCTGTCGTGGTCACGTTTGACGTGGCTTTGGCATCAGCCGCCCCAGCTGCGAGTAAACCCGCCGATCCGGCGATGGCGCTGGCTGTCTGCGACGTCTGTGTCGACGCGGTGACGGCGATGTTCCCATCCGGCAGGCTGACCCCCGAGCCCGTCGTCGCCGAGACCGTGCCGCTGGTACTTGCTGTACTCCCCACGCCAACTGCCGTCAGCACCAGGCCCCCCGCACCGGCGGTCGATGACGCAGCAGCCAGGATGCCGTTTGAGGTGGGTGACGCCAGCCGGGCATTCAGCAGCAGTCCCGCGGATTGGATCTCGATGTCGTCGTCAAGGTAACTCGTGACCGTCGGGCTGACGACAGCCTGGCTGACCACGGCCGCAATAGCCACGCCCAGGCTGACGGTGACACCAAACGAATTCGAAACTGCAGTCGGAGCCGCACCCGCACCAACGGCAACTAACCCGGTGGCGTGGATCTGGGTGCCATTGCCGATGGTCGCGCTGACTGCCGGATCAATGGTGGCCTGATTCACGTTGACGAGTGCCGTGCCAATCCCCGCACTCAGCGAAAACGTCGTGCTCGTGACGGCGGATGTATCCTGGGCAGTCACGGTCACGTTGCCGACTTCGCTATCGACGCCGATACGGGCCCCGGTACCGATTGTCGCACTGGTCGAACCTCCGGCTGTCGCCTGGGCTACAGCGGCCCCCGCCGCCGCAGTGCCGATGCTGGCAAAGTCGTTACTCGTACTGCTGAGAGTCCGGTCCGCCGAGGCGGTCAGCGTCACCGTACTTGCTTCGTTGATCTGCACATCGTCACCGATGGCGGCTAACTCGGTGCTGTTATCGTTAATGATCGAGACCTGGGCCCCCACCGTCGCAAAGGCGCCGGCCCCGGCGGCGTCTGCTGCCGTCGTCAACTGATCAACCAGGGCTGCATTGACGGTCAAGTTCCCCAACAGCTCGAGAATGGCGCTGTTACCAATTGTCGCCTGCACATCACTGTCAATATTCAGCACAACCACCGCGGCACCCGCCGCGATCGCTCCAGCCGCACCGCCCCCGGCGGTGAGTGTTGCGGTGACATTCTCCTGTGCCTGGAGATCGATATCGTCTCCCGCCGAGATGCGACTGCCTTCGCCAATCGTGGCCAGGGTGCCGTTCGTCGGCGCCACGGTCGCGGTCAAGGACGCGGCCGCCGTGTTGCTGGTCGTGGGGCCGGCAATTGAAGCCTGGACCAGCGCGACCCCTTGTTGCACGGCCGCCGAGTTGCCCGACGTCTGCGTCGTGCCGGTCGTCGCCACCGTATTGCCGGAGTTCGGCGCCGACTGGTATTGGTTTAACGGAGCCAGCGACGAAGTGGGATCCGACGCCTGGCTGACAGTCTCGGTCATTGAACTGCCATCAGAGGCGGTCAAGACGGTCGCTGATGTCGAGTCCAGCACGCTTCCCAGATTAAACACCACCACCGACGCATCGACCCCCACGGCCCCGATACCGATACTCGCCGCAATGCTGTCGAAATTCTTGTACGACAAGCCGTAAACATTCACGTCGTCTTGTGCACTGACATAGGTGTTGTCGCCGATCGCGGCCTGGGTCAAGTTGTAGACCAGGCCCACACTGACTGCACCGGCAAATCCACCCGCGCCGATGCCCACCGACGGCACAGCATTGGTGATCTGCGTCGAATTGAACGCACCCACATTCACCGACTGCGCACTGCTGCCCGCGATGCCTGCGTTGTTAACTTCGGCTCCGTCATCAATCAGCGCAATGGTATTCGATTCAATCACCACTATGGCCGGCGCACCCGCAAATCCCGCATACAGGCCGATCGCCCCTGCTACCGACCATGTCGTGACGTTCTCGCTGGAGGTCGCCTGCACCGCAACGCCTTGTGCAGACATCGTCTCGCCGTCGGCATCCGCGGCATCGGGTTTCAGGACGGTCATGGAATCCATCCCCCGGGCTTGACCGATCACTCGCGACGATTTGCCGACCAGCGCCTGGGTATCCTTATCGAGCACCACGACAGGAACAGAGATCCCCACTCCCGCAGCACCAATTCCCAGCGCCCCCGCGCCATCAATCGCTTCGACAAACGTGTCGTCGCTGGCCGTGACGAGCAGATTTCCATTCGCTTCTGCGGTGACAGCGGCATCATCCGAGTTACCGGTGCCGATGCTGGCATGGGTCGTCGAGTTCAACGTAATCACCGACACGGCCCCGTCGACAGCCACCGTTGCCGAGCCCCCAATCCCGATCGCGACACTGGTAAAAGTTTCTGTGGCATGTGCCCCCACCTGGAGGTCCTCATTAGCCTGCACTTCTGCGCCGGGATTGATCGACGCCGTCGTCTCCAGCGTCACGACGGCCACATCCACACCAGCCCCCACCGAAGCCACACCGGAAGCGCTGGCCGATCCGACAACTCCCAATCGATAGTAGGCGCTGCCGGCCGCAACCAGGATCGACTGGGGCGAACCGACATATGCCTGGTCATCAATCCAGGCTCCCGTCGTATTGTTGGTGACATGCACCCCGGTCGAAATCGGCACAGCAACCGATCCCGAAACAGCACCAGACACGACGACCTGCGTCAACTGGTCAGAGCTGGTGGCGGTGATCGCCACCCCCTTCATCGTGACCTGATCAGGGGCGAGAAATGCCAGCGAGTTAGTACCCGGTGCATCCTGGACGGCCGCGGGATTCACGGCCGGGAATGAAATTCCCAGGGGCAGCAGAGTCTGGTCAGCACTGCCCTGCGACGTCAGATCAATGGCCATTCCTGCTTCTGCGTCATCCCTGGTCAAAGCCAGCTGGATCTGACTTGGATTCGCGGCATTTGGAACGATGGCATAGTAGGTCGTGACGTTGGAGAGTCCGCCAATGACCGCACCGCCACCGACCGTGTTATAGACCAGTGCCTCTCCAGTCGACACGGCAAATCCCAGGCCAATCGTGTCGCTCTGAGTGTCGACTGCCGTGGGATCAATGGTGGAGACGGCGTAGTCAAGACCATAGGTGCCAGTTGTCGCCGTCAGATTGCCGATGCCCGAGACATTGATCTCGGTGTGCTGACCGGCCCAGGCCTGCGTCGTCTTCTCAACGACCGGCACTGCCACCGAGGCCCCGACCGCTACCGCGCCCGCAGCCGAGATTTCCCCCGCAGCCAGGACCATCTGATTCTGATCGTCGGCGGCAATCTGCAGGCTTCCGTTAACAGACACAGTGGTGTAGTCACCCACATAGGCCTGCGTCGTCACGTTCACCGTATAAACGCTGACCGAACCCCCAATTCCCGCGGACCCGCCCGCGGCAATGGTTCCCGCGACGGACGTGATGTTCTCGCGCGAGTTCGCGAGAAGGAACATCGTGCTGACGGACTTCAACGTGGCCGCTGTCGTAGCGTCGCCATCTGCGACATAAGCCTGGGTGGTCTTGTTGACGGTGCCCACATCCACACCAGCCCCAATTCCGGCGCTGCCGCCTCCCCCCAGTGCACCGGCAACCGTAACCATGTCAGTCGTGTTCGAAGCTTGTACATTAATCTGCTGCGCGGCATTCGCACCGCTAATGGTATTGATCTGACTGCCCGAGCCAATATAAGCGATGCTGCTTTCATTCAAAACCTCCACCGGGACTGAGCCCGCCACGCCAGCAGAGCCCGCCAGCGCCCCCCCTGCGGCTACGTTGACGATATCCTGGAAGACAATCGACGTGACCGACACTCCCACGACACTCTTGGTTTCCAAGTTGCCGGCTGCATCCTTGGTTCCAGTGAGCGCCTGATAAGAGGTAAACGACAATCCGGTCACGATCATGTTCGCGCCAATGTAGGCCGTGGTTGTGTCGTTGGTTATCAAGGTCGTATTCGCGACGCCAACTGCCGCCGACCCGGCGCCGGCGACGGAGCCTGCGCCCGCAGACAGTTTCAATTCCTCGAAGGCCGCGACAGCAACCGTGCCGCGTGCCTGCACCGTGTTTGTCGTAGATGTACTCAGAAATGCCGCAGTCGAGAGGGTGATCACATTGACGGTGATCGACCCCTCAACGCCGACATCGCCCGCAACCGCCCCACCAACCGCCACATCGATGATCTCTGGGATCGCACTCGCTTCCACAATCAGATTGCTGCTAGTTGCCGTGGCATCAGTGTCATTCAGATACCCGTTGATCGTACTCGTAATAGAATTGCTCGACAGGGCCGCACCAACCGTCATCCCAGCCGAGATGGCAAAACCGCCGACACCGGTTTTCAAAGAGGACTGATCCAACGCGGTTACGGTGAGCGAGAAACCTGTTAAAGTCGAGCCATCCGCATAGGCATTGATATTGTTCTTAATGACATTCACCTCGACCGAGCCGCCGAGTGCAAATGAACCGGCAGCCCCCAACCCGATGGCGACCGTCTCGATCAGCGCAGTCTGCTGGGCGGAGATCGTCACGGCATTGTTGGAGCTGACCGTACTGGCGGATACGTAGGCGTTCAGATCGGTCTCGATGTCACTGCTGCCGACCGCTGCGCCGCCGGCATCCTGGCCCACGGCGAGTCCCAGTGCGCCGGTTCCAATGCTGGCGCTGTTCGTCGCGCTGACGGTAACATTCGAGCTGGCGACGATGTCCGAGTTCTGAATGTAGCTGGAAATTGTATTGTGAATATTGTTGGCCGGGACCGCCCCTGCCACCGCATTCCAGTCGCCCCCCGATCCGCTGACAGCGACGGCCACTACCTGCGACGAGAGCACCGATTGAGTCTGCGCACCGCCCGGAAGATCGCTCGGTGCCGCGGGGTCTGTGGGGACCGCCGGCGCATTCCAGCCCGCCGTCACCGAAACCCCGCCAGTGGAGTTCACGGTCGATCCATCCACATACGCGTCGATCGTATTGGTGATGGTGTTCACCACGACACTCGCCCCGATCGCGCTGCCATTCGTGGAGATGCTGACAACACCGGCCCCGGTATCAATACTGGGGGTATCGATCGCCGATACAGTCAATCCGCCGACATGCGTCTGAGGTGCATTGCCGAGGTAGGCCTTGGTTGTATTCGAGATCGTATTGACGGCGACCGAGCCTCCCAGTGCAAAGCCAGTCGCTCCCGCGCCCCCCGCCGCGGCCACAATAATTTTCAGGTCCGAACTCGCCAGAATATCCAGAACTCCCGTCGTCGTGACGGCCGAGCTGTCCACGGCACTGACGACCGTATTGCTGATCGTGTTAATCGCCACCGCGGCCCCGATCGCGGCCCCGTCCGTCGCAATCGACACTTGCCCTGCGCCCACATTGATCTCAGACGTATCGCTGCTCGACACCGTGACGTTCGCGGCATTGATTGTCGAACTCGAGGCGACACTCGCCGTACTGCTGTTGTCGATGGTATTCACCACCACCGAACCGCCGAGCGCAAAACTTTCGGCCCCGGCAACCCCCACGGCAATCGCCGTGATCGTGGCCGCTTCCTGGCTGACAACACTCACGGTACCGGCTGAAGACGTGACCTGTGACGCAACGATCTGCGACGTGAGCTGGTTGGCAATATCGTTTGACGTCACGCTGGCACCGACTGCCGCTGATCCCTTCGAAATGCCGACTCCCAGAACACCGTTCCCGATGGACGAAGAATCGATCGCCGTAATTGTCACATCACCAGTCGCATTGATTACAGAACCACTGAGGATACTCGTAGCAATGTCCTGGCGAATAAAATCCAAGGTCACCGCAGCGCCAAGTGCATAAGAATCCGCGAATGCGCCCCCGACGGCAACGGAGACTAATTGACTGTCGACCGTGACCGGAATGTCGAGAGTCGTGCCAAACCCGGTTGAGCCGTCAATCGTGATCGAACCAGGCGGAGTCAATGGCTCCGGAGCCTGGTAGCCTGCGGAAACCTGGACCGCTCCACCGGCAGTAATCGTCGTATCGTTCAGATACGCCGTGACGTTGCTTCCCGGGGCTACATTCGCCACCACATTGGGATTGGCAGGATCAGCCACCTGGCCCACGTAGTTATAGGCGATCGCCGCCCCGACGGCGGTCGATCCGGCCACCCCGATGGCACCCGCCACGGCAACGACCAGGGACTGTTCGCTGGCGATGACGTTCACGTCCGACTGAGCCGAGACTGTCGAAGCCGAAAGGCTGGTGCTGACCGAGTTGGCGACCGAATTTACCGTGACCGATCCCCCGATCGCCAATTTGTCGGCATCCGCACCGCCAGCAGCCAAGGCATAGAGCTGGGGCGCTGACGACGCCGTGACGTTCAAGGCCCCGCCGTTGGCTTCCACTTCCGACTCACTGATCTCCGCCGACAAACTATTATTGATCACGTTGTAACTGACTGCCGCGCCCACTGCACCGGAGCCTTGATTTGCCACAGCCAGGGCACCGGACACCGCAACGATATACGAGTTATCAACGACGCCCACATCCACGCTGCCCGCGGAGGTCACCGTGGAATTGCTGATTTCCGCGAGGAGCGTCAATTCGATTTCATTCACCGAGGCATTCCCCGCACCGGCGAACGTCGACTGGCCTTTTGCCAGGCCGAGGGACAGTCCCAATGTTCCCACTGCGGTCTGCGCCGATGTGCTGACGTCGACGTCACCACCGACCGTGAGATTCGAATTCAGGATCTGCGCCTGCAGAGTATGTTCAATCGCCACATAACCGACCGACAGCCCGATACCGCCACTGCCACCGACACCCGCGCCGCCCCCCAGCGCGACATAAATCGTATTGTCTTCCGAAGTCATCGTCGCTTTGCCGCTGACCGTACCGATCACGTTCGAGACATAGGCCAACGTATCGCCCGTGAAGAAGTTGATCGATACCGAACCGGCCACTTCCCAGCTCTGCCTGGTCGACGAACCGGCCCCGGAAAACGTCAGCGTCCCCAGGTAATTGTCACGGTCGGCCGCCACGCTCAGGTCGCCGGTGACCGTCAACTGCACATCCTGGATAAACGCCTCGGTCGTGCCACCCAGATCAATCTGGCTGTATGACCCCGCAATCCCGACATTCTCAACGGTGTCGCGATCCTGGGAGGTGGACAGTGAAGCAATGGAATACGAACCGCCAAAACCAACGAAGATCGTCTCGTCCGCGGCCTCAATCGTCAGATCGCCCGTTGAAATCGTACCCTGGTCGTTGACATAGGCCTTGGTATTGTCGGTCGCACGGGTGTAAGACGCATCTCCCGAGATCTGCAGGCCCCAGGAACCGAAAGAGGGTGGCAGAGCTGCTTGATTCGCATCTTTCGAGGGAGTCGCCGCGGGATCGGTCGCCACGGCACCCGCCAGGGCAAAGTTGATCGCATCCCCCCCGGTCGTGGCGCTCACGACCATCGGACCGAGAACATTCCAGGTCGAACTTAATCCAGAAACCACATCGCTATCTACATTGGAGCCCACAATCGCCAGAGTGTCGCGGGTAATGGTGTTGGCCAGAGCGCTGACGCCGATCCCCAAATTCTGGCCCGAGAACGCCGCCCCGGCCACGCCAATCAGGATCAATGTATCGTTGGCTGCCACATTGGCCCCGCCGCTTGTCCCCGCGTGGCTGGTGACATTCACTCCGGAAGCCACCTGGGCGATGGTCGACGTGTCGGCATTCACGAACGAGACAGTCGCGCTGCCACCATACTGGCCACCTGCCGACAACCCTGTCGCCCCGAGGCCCCCGGCGGTCCCCAGATTCGCGATCACAATCTGCTGATTGGCAACCACGTTAAGTCCATAGTTGTCCACTGGCTGCAAGGTCTGGCTGGCCCCGCTCCCTGCCCCCTTCAGATCAATTGCCGTACCGCCGATGGCATTGGCAAATGTCCGAGCCAACTGCACGGCATTAAGGGTGTCTCCGCTGAGAATCACATAATAGGTATCGCCGTTCGTTAAGCCATCAATGTCCGTTCCGCCCCCATTGTCGTACGTCACGGCCTGGCCAGTAATGAAGCCGGGGTCTGTACTAAAGGTAATCGTGTCAGCACTCGTGTCGACCGCCGTGCCGGCATCAAATGCGGGACTCGACGCGCTGGGGGCATTGCCAAAACTGATGTTCGTCGCAGCGGTCTGCAACGCCTGCAGCGACTGACCGGAACCACTGCCCGCACCGGTGAAGGGGATCGCGTGCCCCGCGATGGCATCGCTATACGTAGCAGCCAGTTGGACGTTCGACGAATTACCTGGACTTACGATGGCGTAGTAAGTCTGGCCATTCGTCAGGCCACCAATTGAGGTGTTGGCGTTACCGCCATCCAGATAAACCACCAGCTGCCCCGTGGTGAGCCCCGGATTCGAGCTGAACTGAACGATGCTCGATCCCGTATTCACGCTGGCCGCACCGTCAAACGTCGGTGCCGAGCTATTCAACGCCAGCAGGCTGTGCTGGGCACCGCTGACCTTGTCCAGGCCCAGTGTGATCGCACTGCCATTCAGCGCGTCAGCCGCAGTACTCGCCAGCTGGAGTCGCCACGAATACCCGGGATCAAGGATCGCATAATAAACAGTGCCGCTCACCAGCCCGTCAATGGGGACACCCCCGTGGCTGTCATAATAGAGCGGCTGCCCGGTCACAAAGTCAGAGCTCTCGCTGAGTTCCAGCGCATTGATCGCGGTGTTCACCGACGTCAATGGATTGAGAATGTTGGGGCCGCCCACGATCGCCTGGGTATTGTTTTCCAGGACCATTCCCGAGAACGATCCGCCAATCCCCGCCAGCTTCCCTTGATTGCCGGCCAACACCAGATTCGCGACACCGGATGTGCCGGAATCCTGGTACGTCTTCCGGATGTCTGCCGGCAAAAAGTCGAAGTTGGTATTGCCCGAAAAATTCAGCGTCTCGAAGGTTGTCGTCGCCGCAACCGATACCGCTTGTGTGTCGGCCGTGTAAAGCGGATCCTGGTTGATCGCGGCCCCCGCGTTGATACGGGCCTGGCTGTCATTGTGATAGGCGACCCATTGAGCCGATCCGGCGACCGCGACATCTTGTGAGTTATTCGTACCGGCCGCGGCATTCGCCCAGTTGTTCACTAACGCGTCTTCAAAGCCCAGCGTGCCGTCGAAGAATCTTAGAATATCACTGGAAGTGCTCGTGCCGTCACTCGAGGTGAGATTGAATCCGTTCGGATTATTGATCTGTCCAATCCAGGGATAGAAAACGTCCGAGCTCACGCTGAAGGCCTGGCCCGCATCAATCTGGGCTCCGCTGTCGATCAGGGCGTGGGAGGTGACCGTCAGATCGTTCACCATCACAGCCAAGGCGAGCCCGAGCTGCAGTTTCTCTGCGGCATTCGCGCCGTTCTGAGCGACCGTCGTCGTCGCCGCCACAGCCGCATGGTTCGCTTCCGTGATGACCGAGTTCACGGCGATATCGCCGGTCGCCTGCAAGACGGCATGGCTCCCAACTTCTGCCACGGCCGAGTTCCGCACCTGTTCGACCAGGAAGGCACCGGTGAAGGCCAGGGCATGTGTCACATCAGGGTCGTTGTCGGCAGTGGACTTATTGTTCTTCGGATTCGCGGCACTCTTGAACTGGTTGGGAGTGATCCGCTTCTTCAGTGGTGCCTCGCTGCCGATCCCCGACCAGACAGAAAGATTCTCGGTACTTGAAAGATTGGCCGTGATCTGGATCGCAGCCCCCGAATTGAGCGGAGTCAGCAGATGCGCGCTCCCCGACATGTAGCTCAGGTCGGTCTCGCCGAGATCCACAGCGCCCTGCAGCGACATCGGGCTGGTGGCATTGAGCGCGGGCAGCAATTGAATCTGCGTCGGGAAGTTCGGGTCGGGGATCGACACGTAGTAAGTGGTGCCATCGATCAGACTGTCGGTCAGAGCCCCCAGCACTGCAGCATAAACGACAGCCTGACCGTTGATCAACGGCGGTGCACCAGCGGGCACATCGACCGTCAACAGGTGAGTGCCGCCATCGCTTCCGGTGATCGTATATGCATACCCGTTTGCAGTCAGGGCCTCATCCAGAGTCAGTTGCACCGGCGTGCCGCTCTGCGTGAAGTGGACGATATTCGGATTGGCGGCAGTCGTCACCGCCTGGTAGACGGCCCCGTTCTGCAGCCCCCCGATCGAAGTCCCAGCACCACCCGAGTGATACGTCACTTGAGTGCCGTTTGGAATCGGCGTCTGCGTCGGGTACAGCAGCACGGAATTGCTCAACGGGTCACTTCCGTCCGCATTGTCGGCGGAGACTAGCGGGCCGGTCTCATCGATCAACTGCACGACAATCGCGGTCGGATCGGTGCTGTCGATGATATGGACCGAATAACTCCGAGTGTTCTGCAACAGGATCGTGCGGCCAATTGCCGCGCCGGAGAAGGACAGAACCTGCCCCTCGGTCAACGGGGCCGAGATGGAATCTGCGGTTGGAATCAACGTCACTGTCTGGAGTCGCGCATTGAAACTTCTAATGGAATAAGCAAAGCCTGATCCACTGAGCGACCCGTAGGTCGGCGCAAGATACTGGGCGAGACGCACCTGGATGTTAGTCGGATCGTCCTGGTTGATCACGATGACCGAATATCTCTGACCATTCTGCAGATAGGTCGCTCCGCTGCCGGAACCACCCGCATAGGTCACCAGCGCGCCGTCAGTCAACGCTTGTGCGGACCCGACTTGCGACAGCCACAGGGTGCCATTCGCATCAGACTCGTGAATCACATACGAACCGGTCGAACCAGTCAACGTGCCATAACCCGCCAATTGATTGGCGGTCTGCAGTTGCACAGTGATCGCACTCGGATTCGATTGATCAATCACGTGGACTGTATATTGCCGACCATTCTGCAGTGTATTCAGGCCAAACCCCGATGTTCCACTGAAGGTCAGCGTCGCACCTTCGGACAAGGTCGTGAATTCCGACTGGGCCTGCAGCGCCAGAGTAACCACGCCCGTGGAGGAATTGCCCGCCGTGATGACAAACGATTGTCCGGTTCCCTGCAGGACTCCGGATGCTCCCACCTGGAAGCTGGCCGACACCAGCGTCAGCGAATACTGGCCGGGAGTCGCAGTGGCTGTGGCGCCCGAGATTTTGTACTGCTGCCCCGGTTGCAGATAGCCGGTCGACGCGATACCCGGGCCCTGATAGGTCAGCAAATTGCCGACCATCGGAATCGAACCATTGGGGACCGTCACGGTCAGCAGGGCGCTCGACGGATCGCTGCTGGTAATCGAATAGTTGTCGCCCCCCGGGGTGACCAGTGTTCCCGATTGGGTGATCGGGTTATTCGCGGTCAACTGCACTTCGATCAGCCCGGTGCTCGATTGCGCAACGACATGGACGAGATAAGACTGACCATTCTGCAGGGAGCCGGGGATCGCGGCTCCCGTGAACAGTAGTGTTTCTCCCTCGGTCAGCGGTGTGAAAGTTCCGCCCCCCAGCAGTTGCACAGTCAGGACTGCGTCTGCCCCCGTCGTCAGGATCGCAAACGATTGCGTTCCTGCAGTCTCAGACAACGTGCCGTAGGTCGGCAAGCGCAGGACGTCCTGCAGCGTGATCTGCAGGGCAGCGGGATTCGAGGCGTCAACCAGTGACGCGATGCGGTAGATATGCCCATCTTGCAGGGTCGTGCTGCTGCCCACCGATCCGGTATAGGTCAAAAAGCTGTTGACGGTCAGATTGCTCATTGGCGAGCCGGCATCCAGCGACACCGTCACGATATTGGTCGTCGGATCACTGCTGACAATCGTGAAGGACTGGTTGTCCCCCAGCAGGCGGCCGGGGAGGGCAGTTTGAACTTGCTGGACGGTCGTCGTCTGCGGAACACCGTTACTGTCAGTCCATGTGAAGGTCGGGTACTGGACCGTTGGATTCGCCGCCTGCGCATCGTTCTGGCTCGCCGCCAGCTGCAACTTCGGAGGATTCGTGGGATCGATGGCTGCAAACTCACCGGCATCCACGATTGCATAATAGGCGGTCCCATCAACCAGCCCCGACACGTTCGTGGCCAGTCCGGAATGATAGGTCAGCCCGTCGGCATTATTGACGCTCAAGCCCCCGGCCAGATCGACCGGATTGAGAACGACCTCGTTGGAAGTATGCTGGAACCCCTGGATGCGAATAATCTGTCCGGCATTGAGCCCCGAACTGATGGTGAAATAGGGGCTGTCGTCCAGCTGCACGACATGGCCCTGGGCATCTTTGAGCTGGATGGCATAGAGCTCGCTACTGGTCGGCGTTCCATTAACGATATGCACCGTGTAGTTGCCATTGAGCGCCCCCTGCAAACTTCCGGACCGGGTCAAAGTGGGTCCGCTGCCCGAGGTCGCAGCATTAAACGTCAGCGTCGGGGTTCCCGCCAGCGCAGCCCCGGTCGACGTAATCGTCACTCCGCGGGCCACCGAATTCTGCAGCACATCCTGCGAACTCAGCGTCAGGATGGTCCCGGTACTGTCGATCGACGCAATGGTGTACGTCCCATTGTTGCCGGCCGCTCCCGCGACAGTGATCGTCTGACCGGGGACAAACCCGTCCGCAGTCCAGGTTCCGGCCTGGCTGTCATAACCCAGGAATTGTCCCGCCGCAGCGGCAAACGTGACGGTCTGGCCTTCGACAAATCCCGGGTTGAAGTCGTACTCAATTGTGCTGTACGGAGCCGCGTCCACCTTGGTAATCGGGAGTCCCGCGATTGTCGGATACTGGCCAAAAGCAATCGCCTGGCCGCTCAGGGCGTTCGCCGCACTCGTCGCCAGCTGAACATAGTATTCCGTACTGCCCGAATTGTGGGAGACAATCGCGTGATAGATCGTGTTGTCGCTCAGTCC
>CAZQUW010000050.1:0-2570 GCA_964596215.1 uncultured Planctomicrobium sp.
GCCTGGAGCAGGATCCCTTGCACAAGGGGGTCAAAGCCAACTCGGAAGCCTTGCGAAAGCTGAAGTTTCCCGTGGTCTACCGGCAGCTGCCCGGAGATGCCTCGGAATACCCGGCCGAGGCCGCCGTTGCGGAATTCGCCCGCTGGCTGGATGTGCTGGACCGAATTTAACGGGATCGCATTCTTCCAGCCCGCAGCACATCTATTGACGTTAGGCGGACACTCTTGCCCGTCTGTATGGAAACTTTCTCGTTCACAATCCGCCTGAATTACAGAGAATTCGGCGTTTGCTGCGATCAGGCGATTGGGATTTCGAATCAACCAGACGGGCAGGAGTACTCAACTTACGGCCTGATTTGCTCCGCACGGCCACTTAGCTCTGCCAGTGCTGTTTGCGGGTCAAATGACACCCGGCACTGGCCGGGCCCGTGGCACCCAATCCCCAAATCAAACGTTGATCAAGCCCTACCATCTGGTGACGGACTCCATCTGCTGACGTCGCGCCAACCAGGGCGAACTGCGCAACGCCTGAAACGGAATTTCGCTCGTGTCTCCTGCAATCCAGGCCCCCGTTGACGGGCCGAGCCCCAGCAATAAAAAACAGCCCGCCGGCGAACGAGTTCGCCGACGGACTGTGGATCTTATGTGCTAGCGAGTCGCTACGACCTAGTTGGTCAAGTTGATCGTCGAATTCACCGGGGTGCTGGAGCCACCACTGCCGTCGGTCAACGTCATCCGCACCGTTCGCGGCGTCGTGTCAAGCTTGGCCTTGGCGGTGCTGAAGGTGATGTTCCGCGTTAAGGCTTCGGTCGCTTCAACAGTGGCCCGGTTGTTGAGAACAATCACCAGCGGAGCCGATCCCTTGCCGCCGCTGACCGTACCGATGACCTGGCCGCCGTAGGTGACCTGTCCCTTCTTGAAGCCGATGAATCCACTTCCGGTTCCATCGTTACGAACCGTAAGTTTATCCTTCTTGCCGCTGAACCCGACGATCGACACCGTGAGCCGACCACCGGCGAAGTTCAGGTTGTCGGTATCAAACACGGCCGTCGTGTTCGGTGTGCCGAAGGCTGGTACCGCACTTCCCTTGGTGCTGGTAATGGCCACCGGATTACCGCCCCCATCAGCCTCGAAGTCGATCACCGGGGCGTCATTCACATTCGCAACATTGATCGTGACGACCTTGGTGTCAAATTGCGGAACATTGCCGATGCTGGTATGTCCGAGGTCATTGGCCGTCACGGTCAGCGTATCGACCCCGAAGAAGTCTGTGAAACCGCGATAGATCAAACCAGTCGCATTAGCCAGGGTCTGATTGATGGCGGCAATGGGTGCCGTCAGCGTCACAGTCCCCGTGCCATTGTTCTGGATCTGCCCCGCCGTGACACCGTTGGCAACATCACTGCGAACCGCGAGCGTGCCATTCGACACGACCAGGGTCACCGAAACCTCTTCCAGTCCCGCGTCCTGATCGGATACCGCGATCCCTGTAATCGAGAGATTCACTTCTTCGGTCGCAGAGAGCGGCCCCACAGGGAGTGTGACCACCGGCGGGATATTGTCGTCGTTCAAAATCGTTCCGACACCCTGACCATCCTGAAGTGTCGCGTTCGTCGGATTCGACAGGTTCAAGAAGAACGTCTCATCAGGTTCCGCAACGGCGTCCCCCTTGATGGCGACGATGATGGTTTTGCTCGGTTCATTGGCAGCAAACGACAGTGTTCCGGAGGCTGAAGTGAAGTCCAACCCGGCGGTCGCAGTCCCGTTGCTGGTCGAATAACCGACCGTGGTGGGCAGCGCAGTGGATCCTGTGCGGGTCACAGTGAACACCAGCAGAGTTGTCCCGGCATCGCCTTCCAGGATCTGGGCATCGCTGACCTGCAGGCTGGGGACGACATCATCATTAGTGATGGTGCCCACACCCAGCGGATCAATGATTTGAGCATTCGTCGCACTGAGCAGATTCACGAAGAACGTCTCGTTCGACTCGACGGTCGTGTCGCCCAGCACGTTGACCGTGATGATCTTGGTCGTTTCACCAGGATTGAACGTCACGGTCTGGTTCGACTGGCTCAGGTAATCCCCGTTCTGGGCCGTATTATTACTTGTCGAATACGTGACCGTTACCGGCAGGGCACTGGGTTGCTGCAGTCCCACCGCAAACTGGAATGCCGTCACCCCCGAGTCACCTTCAAAATTCGTGACGTCGCTGATCACCACGTTGGGTTGTGAATCATCATTCTTGATCGTCACCAGGGCCTGCGGCGACGGGGTGGAGGTCACGTTGACGAGGTTCGTGAACGTAATCACGAAGCTGTCACCCGCTTCATAAATCGAATCGCCATCGATGGTGATCACGATATTCTGAGTGGTCTCACCCGGGGCAAACGTCAGCGTGCCCGTTTGCGAAATATAGTCACGATCACCAATGGTACCAGTGTTAACACTGACGGCACTACCGTCCTCGGTGGAGTAATTGACCGTTACGGCCTGGCCGCTGGCGGACGACAACGTAACAGGAATGAAGACCTGGCGGGGCCCGCCGTTGCCTTCGTCGAACGAGATGTTGTT
>CAZQUW010000050.1:2670-20022 GCA_964596215.1 uncultured Planctomicrobium sp.
CCCAACGGGAATGACAGATTGACGGTGAAGATCGCGTTCTTGGTACCGACATCACCTTCTTCAATGGTCACATCTGACACGGTAATGACCGGCGTGGCATCATCATTCAGGATCGTCCCCGTGACCTGCGGAGTGACCAGCGGAGGTGCGCCCACCGGATTGGCGTACGACAGATCCAGGAAGAACGATTCGGCGGCTTCGGTGTCGAAATCACCAATGATCGGGACATTGATCGTCTGCGAAGTCACGCCGGTCGTGAACGTCAATGAACCGCTCACCGAGGTATAATCCACTCCCGGAGTTGCAAAGCCAGGACCCACCCCTGCCGCCGTGGTCGTGTAATTCACCACGAACCCATCCGGCGTGCCAGCAGGCACAGTCACGGTAAACGTCATCTGCGTAATACCGGTGTTGCCCTCGTTCTGTGGAACGACGGTCGCGACGACGCCGTCATCGTTCGTAATGGTCCCGATGCCGACTGTGCTGCCCGGATTCGCATTGACGGCACTCGTCAGGTTGACCAGGAAGGTCTCATTATTCTCGATCGTCGTGTCGCCGATCAGCGGTACGTCGATGAACTGGGTCGTCTGGCCCGGCAGGAACGTGATCGTTCCGGTTTTGCTCTGATAATCGACGCCGGCCACAGCGGTCGTCGACGACACGGGCAAATCGGCGGTCGAGTAATTCACCGTCACGACCTGGCCGCTGGCACCCGACAAGTTGACGAGGAACCTGAGCATCTTGGTGCCCGAATTCCCTTCGCTGACCTGTGCATCAATGATCGAGTAGGTCGGAGAGGTGTCATCATTCTGAATGGTTCCGACGCCGCGGGACTGCCCCAGGCTCGGTCCGCCCATGATATTGAACAAGTCGACGAAGAACGTCTCATTCGCTTCGTCCAACGTATCACCGTTGACCGTCACGCTGATCGTTTTGCTGGTTTCCCCAGGAGTAAATACCAGGGTACCACCGGTGGCGACATAGTCCGTACCGCTGTTGGCAGTTCCATTCGACGTGATGTATTGAACCGAGACATTCGCGAGTTGCGGCGTCGACAGGTTGACAGTGAAGTTAAATACGGTAGTCCCGTTGTCACCTTCAGTCTGCGTCACGCTTTCGATCGACAACCCGTCATCATTCAGGATGGTGACCGTGGCGGAAGTATCCTGCAGCACCACGTTCGTCGGATTCGACAGGTTGACGCTGAAGACCTTGTTCGGTTCGTCGCTCGTATTGCCAATCAAATTGACAGTGAACGTGGCCTCGGTCTGTCCCGGAATGAACTGGACCGTACCAGACTTCGACTCGTAATCAACTCCTGCAAACGCATTGATGCCATCGACCGTGGTGTAGTCAATCGTAATCGGCTGCACCGGAGCCTGACTGAGGACGATCCGCATCGTGACAACCGTCGTACCCGAATTGCCTTCCGGACTTTGCACATTTGCGAAGCCCACAGACGTCACGGTCGGGACGACATTAATCGTGATCACGCCGAGGTTGGAAATCAGCGAACCGTCTGTCGCTGTAAACGTAAAGCTGTCAGGGCCAATGTAACCCGCATCTGGCGTGTAGGTGACCAGATTGCCGCCACTGATCGCAGTGAGCGTACCGTGCTCCGTTCTCAACGTGAGGGCCACGGCCGGATCCAATGCGTAGGTCAACGTATTGAGCAAATCGGCATCGGTGGCGTTCAAGGCGATCGTGACTGTCGTCCCGACCGCGGTCGGCACGGTCTGATCGATCGCGACGGGAGCATCATTCACGGCCGTCACTGTGATCGGAATGATATCGGTGTCAGTGAGCAGCGAGTCGCTGGTACTGATCGACAACTGAATTCCAGCCACGATCGACGAGTTGTCATTCAACGCCGGTGTAAAGACCAATCCATCCAGGCGGGAATTGATAAACGACGGCGTGCCCGTAATGGTGACGGTGTTCGTACCACTGCCGGTCGTGCCAGCACCGGTGACCGGCAACGTAATCGTTCCACGTCCGCTGGGACCGGTGGTCAGGGTGACCGTCAGAGGTGTCACCGCATCGACATCAGCAATCTGGATCCCATTGCCATTGGCGACGGAAAACACGAGGCCCCCCACCGCGTCTTCCAACATGGTCTGTGAGCCCGGCACGAGATTGACCGGCGGATCATTGATGATGCTGTCAATCTGCAGCGTCCGGTTGGCACTTAAGGAACCCGGGGCGCCCGGCACGGGCAACAGCGGATCGATCGCCTTACCGGCTCCCAGCGGTTGATCGGTGATCTTTCCGCCGTTCAGCTTCACCGTTGATTTATTCAGCAATTCGTCAATCGCCACGTCGAGGTCGACTGACCAGTCATTCGCCCCGACCGTGTAGCGGAAGGTCAGCGTGTTGGTACCACTTCCAGCAAAGTACACAGCACTGGCATCACCTGTGCCACTGAAGGGTGTGCCGTTGGTTTCAAGGATCAGACTGGGGACGCCGTTCGTGACATCGACGAATACCGGTTCGGTAAATGTGACCTGGATATCGATGACGGCCGGGGAACTATATGGATTGCCGGCTTCCAGGCTTGTGGAATCGAGATTGGTAATGACCGGTGCGGTATCGACAACAATATCGCGAAGGCTCGCCAGGGCATGCAGGACCGAGATCGTGTAGGGTACACCCGGCACTGCGGAGGTTAAGGTAATCACATTGCCGGCAGCGGTGGCGGAAACTGCCGTCGGCAGCTTCAAATTGATCAGGTTCTTAATGTCTTCCGCAGCCACAGCCGCATCAGTAGTCGGCGAATCGTAACGAATATACGTGCCGTTAATAGTGAGCTCAATCACCCCGTTCAAGGGAGGCGAGAAGACCGAAATCGTATCACTTTGAGCGGTTGCAGGCGAATTGGCGCGAACCAGAGTCGTGGTGAATGTGCCACCCACTCCGGAGACGGTCGGACCGACAATGACAAAATCCACGCCAGCGGTGCGGGCCGTCAACGTAAATGTGTTGTTGGTGCCGGTCACATTGACCACACTGCCCACAAAAAAGTTGAGCTGCTGGCGGAGAGCGGCAGCCACATCACCGGCAGTGTCACCCGAGACAGCCGTGTAGCTGACCGGCGTGCCATTTACGGACAGTGAATACTGCTGTCCGGGAACAGGACCAAAGCCCACTGTGAATGATTGGATCTTGGCAACTGCCGGCGCATTGGCCGTTAAGGGTGCCGTCGCGAGGTGTTCCGTGGCAATTTGCGGCAAGGGGTAGACATTCCCGATCACACCCGGATCGACCAGATTGTTCCCCCCCAGATCCCGGATCAGGGACGAGTTGGCGAGAATCAGATTGATCGCTTCCAGATCGAGCGAATTGTCCCCCTGGCCGACGGTGTAGTTAAATGTCAGCGTATTGGAACCGGAACCGCCGGTGAAACTCACCACCGCATCAGCCCGCACACCCGTCGGCAGTGAACCGGCAACCTGGGTGCCCGGAACGCCGTTGGTTTCCAACGTGATCTGCGGCGTCCCCGTGACCGAAACCGGCTCGCTGAATGTGACAGTGATCGGAATCACCTGCCCAGCGACATAGGTGCCGTTAGGAGCCGACGGCCCTGTGGCAACCGAGCTGATGTTTGGAGCGACAGAATCGATCGTAATGTTCTTGTTAAAACCGAGCGATCCCTGCGAACCGGGGAGCGGCAGCGTCAAAATTGCAGCACCACCCGAACTCCCATCCAGGATCGAGCCGCCGTTCAATTGCAGCGCCGCCGACGAGAGATAATCCAGGTCCGCAGCGTTATGGCCGGGCTGAATAGTGTACAGGAAGGTCAGAATATTGGTGCCGCTGCCGGAAGTGTAATCCACAACAACTGAATTGGTCGGCGAATCGAGCTTCAACACCAATTGTGGCGTACCGACGACGTTAACCGTCTTGCCGTTATTGAACTGAACCTGAATGGGGATGACCTGCCCCACGCCATAGCTGCCATTCGGAAGCGTCGTACTGATATTCGTGACAGCCAGTGTGGTATCAATCACAATGTTCTTGTTGGCGCTCAAAGATCCGACTTCCCCGGGAGCAGGGAGGGTCAGGATGGCCGCGTTCCCAGCCAGATCGGTCAGGGTACCGCCATTGAGCTGCAGGGCATTCGGATTGAGATAGTCGAGATCAATCGTCCCATCGCCAGACTTGATCACGTAATCGAACAGCAGTTTGTCACTGCCCTCGAATCCCGCGAAGGTCGCCACACCGCCGTTAGGTGACGTCGCCAACAAGAGAGTCGGCGTGCCCGTCAACACCACAGCTTCATTGAACTGCACCGAAATGCGGATCGTTTGCCCTGTTCCGTACGTCCCGTTCTGCTGCTGGGCCGTCACGCCAGTAAACACGGTCTGCCCCGGAGGGGGGCCGACAATCGGCGAAGTCGTATCGACCTGGATCGCCCGTTGTTGCCCCAGAATTCCAGGAATGACGCCGTTGGGACCGACCGTCGACAGCCCCGAGGAAACATTCGCAACATACCCGGTCGGATCATCCGGAACGAAGTCGACGTCCTTCAGAGTGCTGTTGGTCAGGAGGAACGGAGTCGAACTGGCGACGTCCAGATCGTTCGTGTTATCCCCTGGAGACACCGTGTAGAGATAATGCAGAATGTTAGTTCCGGAACCACTCACGTACGTGGCGATGGCATTCTGACCGGTAATCGTATTAACGATGTTTAACCGCAACGTCGGAGTGCCCGTGATCACCACTGGCTCGCTGAGTGTCACAACAATATCAATGGGGGAATCGCCAACCCGGTAGGGACGACGGATTACACCGGCGAGGGGATCATCGTTGTAAGGCAGCGAGTCGATCGTAGCCGCCGGACTGGCGTTCACATTGCGCACAATCGGGGTGGTATCGATGTAAATGAACTTGTTGAACGACGGAACAAACAGATCCTTGATCACCCCTGCATTCGCGACGACCCCGACCGAGAATGGCCCCCCCGCGTCAGTCACGATAGCGCCGTTATTCGAGCCACCCGTTACCTTCAGCACAGGATCGATCTGCAGGGGGCCTGGGGTGTTCTCGCCATTCTGCACGTTGTACCAGAAGTCCAACTGCGTGACGTTGGTGACGGTGGGGCCCAGATAGACAGCGGTGCCGATCAGCCCCTGGGTGTTGGTCGCGCCCGGCACGGTCGAACCCGTATTGAATGTAATAAACGGGCGCCCCGCCGTGACGTCGACATTCGTCAGTGAATCGAAAGTCACCACGAAGCGGATCCCGGGTTGACCATTGGGCGCAGTCTCCATGGGAATGGGAGCGTTGGGGGACTGCAGCAGCACCCCTCGGGCGTAAATCCCGTCGGCGACTCCAGTAAAATAACCGCTGACGAACAGCATCAGGCGATCTTCCAACGATTCAGCACCAACGCCGTTGGCCAGTCCGGGACGGCTGGAACGAACGCTACGGCGTTTGACTTTCGCCTGCTTGAAGGCCCGAGCGATACCATTCTTCAAAGAGCGGAGCCACGGTGTCAGTTTCATTGCGGCTGTCCCTATTACATGCAAGGCGAAAGTGGAGGTTCGGTCAACGTCCCGCTGTGTCGATTGCCGGCCTGACCGACAGTCCTGAAATTAAATAACGGGAATATCTGGATGTACTAGACGGTATTTGAGGAAATTTGGTTCCCAGCATCACAACTTGCGTGAACCTGGGTTGACCTGAATCTCAATTTTCCGGAGTTCCAAACAGACAATCCGCGCCGAGACCTGTGGCGCAAGACGCTTTTTTCTGCCCTTGTAAGGTCGACTCCGTATTCACGGTACCGTGAATGTCACCGGTAGCGGCGTCCTAATCCATACGAGACGGAGATTGGCAAATCAAAATGAATCGTTTTTCTTCAAGATCGGAACGTTCCTGACACCTGCAACGGTTTCGCACCTCGTTCGGATTCTAAGTCTCAGTGACCATAAGACATACCTGTCGCGGCGGTCCCATTGCGTTGACCGCTAAATCCGGCTTTATCGCTACTGTCGCGGCCCACATCAGAGACCATTTCGATGACGTTCCTGGAGCCCCCGCGGAATCGCTCGGGCAGCCCATAGATATCGCCATGTCGTCCGCTGCTGCGGCCAGTACTCGCCCCTTCCCGACGAACCCTAAACACCTGAATAAAACTGCACAGATTCGGGGAGACTGACGTCACGGGAATCAGACCGCAGGACAGACAATCCTGTCCGTCGTCTGAGTGTCGACTGTAAAAGGCGGACAGGAATGTCCGTTCCAGGTGGATTTATCCCACAATCGCGAATGGTTATGTAGTACGCGGAGGGGCGTCAGCGGCCCCTGTGTCCCAAGATTGTATTGGCCACCGACAGTTGCTAAAGTGAATCAAGATTTGCAGTTCCAGCAATTTCCATGGTTTGATTCACCTTGATTGATCCAGCGTTCCACGGGAGCCCCAGATGCCTGGCGCAAAGACGATCTTCAAACGCATCATCGATCGCGAAATCCCGGCGAACATCGTCTATGAGGACGACCTGTGCCTGGCCTTTCACGATGTCCACCCGCAGGCACCCGTGCATGTGTTGGTGATTCCCAAGCAGGAAATTCCATCGGCGGCGCAGTTGACCGACGAGAATCAGCTGCTGGCCGGACATTTGCTGCTGACTGTCTCCAAGCTCGCAGTGCAGCTGGGGTTGGAGCAGGGGTACCGCATTATCGTGAACTGCGGTCCCTGGGGTGGTCAATCGGTGGATCACCTGCATCTGCATTTATTGGGCGGCCGCCCGCTGAACTGGCCGCCCGGTTAATTACGGGGATGCAAATACCGGCACCACAAGACATACTGCCATACCCCTAACCGTATCCAGGACTTTTTCACCACGAGGACACTTCTATGCAACGCTGGAAAACACTCGCGGCGATGTTGATCGTCGGCACGGTCATGGTCGCCGCTCTACGGGCCCAGGCCGGTAAACAAGAGGCATCGGGTAAGGCCATGACCGAAGCCGCCACAGCGTTCCTGAATTCACTCACGCCGCAACAGGCGCAACAGGTGAAGTTCGGCTATGACGACCCGGAACGTCTCAATTGGCATTTCATCCCCCGCGTGCGAAAAGGACTGCCGATCCGCGAGCTCGAGGGTGAGCCCCTGCGCCGCGCCCAGGCCCTCCTGCAATCGGGCTTGTCGCCCGCCGGTTATGCCCAGACGCTCGATATCATGGGCTTGGAAGAAATCCTGTACCTGCTGGAACCGGGCGAGCGGGCTGAACGCCGCGAACGCCGCGATCCGCGGAAGTATTACTTCAGCATCTTCGGAACCCCCGAGCTCACCGGAACCTGGGGCTGGCGTCTGGAAGGACACCACATTTCGCTCAACTTCAGTGTGAAAGACGGCCAGGTGGTCGCCAGCACCCCCGAGTTCTTCGGAGCCAATCCCGGGCTCATCGACGCCGGCCCGATGCGCTCGATTCGCGTTCTGGGTGCTGAGGAGGATCTCGCCCGTCAGATCCTGAAATCATCGACTCCGGAACAATTGAAGGTCGCCTGGATCGATCCCAAGGCCCCCGACGACCTGCGCGGCGGCGGTGTGGCGCAACCTGAAAAGACTGCCCCGGTCGGATTGAAAGCTTCCGAGATGAGCGCCGACCAGAAGGCATTGCTGGCCCAGGTCATGACCGAATACCTCAAGAACATGCCGGCCGACATCGAGCAGACCCGCCGCGCCGAAGTGAATGCGGCGGGGGTCGATAACATTTACTTCGCCTGGTGGGGCGACCAGGAACGCAACCAGCGGCACTACTATCGGATCCAGGGTCCGACGTTCATCATCGAGTACAACAACACGCAGAATATGGCCAACCACGTCCACTCCATGTGGCGCCAGCTGGGTGGTGATTTCAACATTCCGATTGCCAAGTAACCCATTCCGTACGTGACTCTTGTTAGAATCCGGGCGAGCGGGATGGCGTAAGCCCCCGGCTCGCCCGAATTTTTCCTCACCGTTGCCCGAGACCTGATCATGGCAGTGACATCCGCAACGAAAATCGAAGCGGCCTATCGCGAACGCTTCCCGACTTCGGCGAAATTGTTCGAGCAAGGCCGGACAGTCTTTCCGAACGGGGTCACCCATGACAGCCGATATCTGAAACCCTTCCCGGTCTACATCGACCGCGCGCTGGGGTCCAAGAAGTACGATGTCGATGGCCACGAAATCATCGACTACTGGATGGGCCATGGGTCGCTGATCCTGGGGCACAGCCATCCCGCCGTCGTCGAGGCGGTCTCCCGGCAAGTCGCCCGCGGCACGCACCTGGGAGCCAATCACCAGTTGGAGCTGGAGTGGGGCGAGATCGTCCGGGAGCTGATGCCGTCGATCGAACGGATCCGCTTTACCAACAGCGGCACCGAGGCCACCCTGATGGCCTTGCGACTGGCTCGGATCGTGACGGGCCGGCCGAAAGTCATGAAGTTTCTCGGACATTTTCACGGCTGGCACGACTGGCTGATGCCGGCCGCAGATGCCCCGTATGACAGTGTTGCCATGCCCGGCGTGACCGGCGGCGTGCTGCAGGACCTCGTGGTCATTCCCCCGAATGATCTCGCAGTCGTTGCGAAAGCCCTCGATGAGCACAAACCAGCGTGCCTGATCGTTGAAGGCACCGGCGGACACTGGAGCCTTGTCCCCATGCGGGGCGAGTTCCTGCATGGCCTGCGTAAGCTGACCGCCGAACGGGGCGTCCTGTTGATCTTCGACGAGGTCATCACCGGATTCCGCGTTTCGCCCGGTGGTTCGCAAGGGCATTATGGAATTAAGCCCGACATGACGACACTGGCCAAGATCCTGGCCGGCGGTCTGCCGGGCGGTGCGGTCGGCGGTCGCGCTGACATCATGAATGCGTTGGAGTTTGACAACCCGCACGGCCAGAAGATGCGGCACCCGGGCACGTACAACGGTAATCCACTGTCGGCCGCGGCCGGTATCGCCGCCTTGAAGCTGGTACAGCAAGGCGAGCCGACTCGCCAGGCCAACGAACTGGGCCGTCAGCTGCGAGCAGCGTTGAACAGCATGTTTACTCAACGCGGAGTCAACTGGATCGCCTACGGCGAGTTCTCGATGTTCTCGATCCTGCCGGGATACGACGGACCGCGTTCGACCGACGACAATTTCATTCCCTATGACAATCGCCTCGACAAGCTGGACTGCAAACGCGATCCTATTCTCTCGCACGCATTCCGGGCCGCACTGCTGGTGAACGGCCTCGATTTCTTCGGCTGGCGAGCCATGTTGTCCTCGGCGCACACCGCCGATGATATCGAGAAAACCGTGATCGGCTTTTCGAAGACCGTCGACCTGCTGCGCGCAGACGGACTCGTGAAGTAACAGGCGCAGGTGGCCCCCCTGCGATCTGGCCGCAGGGGAGGGGCAGGGGGCTATGCGTTACTGCCCGCGCTCAGGGATTGCCGTGTAGCACAACCTGAACTACTTCGTAACCGAAAAGACCGTGTCATCGGGGAAATGACACCGCACCAGGTGCTGCGGGTTCCCCGCCAGGGGCAACAGTTCGGGCATCGCCGAGCGGCACTGTTCCGGCTTGCCCTTCGCCGCATAAAGCGGACAGCGGGGATGAAACGCACACCCGCTGGGGACGCGGATCGGTGATGGCACCGAATCTTCCGTGTCCTGCGTCCGCACACGCTGCCGGGCATCGGCTCGCAGCTTGGGATTCGGCACCGGGATCGCCGACAGCAGCACCGCGGTATAAGGGTGCCGCGCGTTCTGGTAGAGATCTTCCGTGGGCGCCTGCTCAACGATTTTTCCCAGGTACATCACCGCCACACTCTGACTGATATGCCGCACGACTCCCAGGTCGTGACTGATCATCAGGTAACTCAGCCCGCGCGACTGCTGCAGATCCTGCAGCAAATTCACGATCTGAGCCCGGATCGACACATCGAGCGCACTGGTGGGTTCATCGCAAACGATGAACGACGGCTTCAATGCAACGGCCCGGGCGATGCCGATACGCTGCCGCTGACCACCTGAAAACTCATGCGGGTAACGATCGAGAACGTGTGACTTCAAACCCACCGTTTCAATCAACTGCGAGACTTCCGCCCGCAATGCCTTGCCGCGCAATCCCTGGTGCAGACTCAGCGGTTCACCCACGATCTGGGCGATCGTCATGCGGGGATTGAGCGACCCGTAGGGGTCTTGAAAGATGATCTGCAGGTGTTCGCGTAGCGGCCGCAACTGCGAGCGGCTGAGCCCCAACAGATCGACGCCGCGATACAGAACTTCGCCGTGTGCCCCGGGAATCAGGCGTAACAGTGAACGGCCCACGGTCGTTTTGCCGCAGCCACTTTCGCCGACCAGTCCCAGGGTTTCGCCGGCGTCGATCTGAAAGCTGACTCCGTCGACCGCCTTCACCCAATCCTGGACCGTGCGGAAGATCCCGCCGCGGACGGGGAAGTGCTTCACCAGGTTGGTCACTTTCAGCAGTACATGCTCCGACGCCGTGGCGCGGGGGAGCACCGCACCGGATTTCGCGGCAGCAGGGGTGGCGGTACTCATCACTTGGCTCCTGAGCTGACAGATCGTTGACTGGCAATGGTGTCGTGATACCAGCAGGCAACGGTATGCCCGCCTCCAATCTGCAATAAAGGCGGCTCCTTGGTGCACTCGGGGCCGGCCCACTTGCAGCGCTCACGAAAACGGCAGCCTTCGGGAAAATGCGTCGCGGGGGGGACGCTCCCTTCAATTGTTTCCAGTCGGCTTTTCGTTTGATCGACACGCGGCAGGCTGGCAAACAGGCCCAGCGTATAGGGATGCCGCGGATTATCGAACAATTCATTCACCGGCGCCTGCTCGATCACCTTGCCCGCGTACATGACGACGACGTCATCGGCCAGTTCGGCGACCACCCCCAGGTCATGTGTGATCAACAGGATGGCCATGTGATGTTCGGCCTGAATGTCACGCAACAGGTCGAGGATACGGGCCTGGATCGTGACGTCGACCGCCGTCGTCGGTTCGTCGGCAATCAACAATTGCGGTTTACAGGCCAGCGCCATGGCAATCATGATCCGCTGCTTCATACCGCCCGACATTTCGTGGGGATATTGGTCCAGCCGCCGCTCAGGGTCGCTGACGTGCACCGACCTGAGCGCCTTCAAGACTTCTTCACGGACCTTATTCCGAGGCACTTCGGGACGATGCAGCCGAATCGCTTCACCCACCTGAAATCCGATCGTGAAGACCGGATTGAGGCTGGTGGCAGGTTCCTGGAAGATCATCGCGATGTCACCGCCGCGCAGCTTGCGGAGTTCGCGCGGCGACAGTCCCAGGATGTTCTTGCCCTGGAAGCGGATTTCGCCACTTTCGAACCGGCCCGGGGGCATCGGCACCAGTTGCAGAATGCTGAGTGCCGTCACCGTTTTTCCACAGCCACTCTCGCCAACCACTGCCAGAGTCTTGCCGGCGGAAATCGAGAAGCTGACGCCATCGACGGCCCGCGCCACTCCGGCTTCGGTGTTGAAATAGGTTCGCAGATTGTCGACAGCTAGCAGCGGCGGCGGCTCAGCCATTGCGCCTCCCGTAGTGGATCGGCAGGGGTGGTAATACTCGGAGTGCTGGATGCGGCCATCTGTGCGGCATCGTGAGATTATGCTGTAACGGAAAAGGGAGAGCGTGTCCACACCAGCGCGGCAACGGAGCACCGCCGTGCACCCGGCCGGCGACCTGCTTCACGGCAAAATTCACTCGTCAGCGGCCCCGGGGCGATTAAGATTCCCTCCCTTCCGGCGAATGACGCTGTGCCGCCGGCCCCGGCGAGGTAGACTGAAGGCCCCTGTCCACCTTCGCGTCAGGCATTTCACAGGTGATAACAACGTGACTGAGACCGAGCTTTTCCACCAGCCGACGATAATCCATGCCGATGCACTGCAGGACGTGTTGCAGCCGGAAACGGCGCCGCATGCCGTGGACGAACTCCTCGGTAAGCAATTGGACGTCTACGATATTCGAACATTTCTTGGTCGCGGAGCGATGGGCCGGGTGTACCTGGCGCAACATCGCGATTTGCATCGCCCGGTCGCGCTTAAAATCCTGGCTCCCCAGGTCGCGCTCGACAACGGCGATTATGTCCTCCGGTTTCAGAATGAGGGTCGTGCGGCCGCATCACTGGTCCATCCCCATATCGTCACCGTCCACGCGATTGGCGAAGCCCAGGGGTACCATTTCCTCGAAATGGAATTTCTGCCGGGCCAGTCGCTGCACAGCGTGATCCGCTCGGAACGACGATTGGACCCGATTCGGGCCACGCGGATCGGTTATCAGATTTCAGAGGGACTGGCGCTGGCACATTCGACCGGCATGATTCATCAGGACTTGAAACCGGACAACATTCTGATGTCCCACCAGGGGTTCCCAAAACTGGCGGACTTCGGCCTGGCCAAGCGTCTGTCAGGACTGCAGGGCGCTCCCGCGGGCTTGATGGGCACCCCCCATTTCATGGCTCCAGAGCTTTTCCGCGGGGAACATGCCGGGCCCGCCAGCGACGTCTATGCGTTGGGGGTCACCTATTTCCTGATGTTGACCGGAACCTATCCGTTTGACGGCAAGAGCCTCAATTCTCTGATGAATGCCGTGCTGCACGATCCCATTCCGAACCTGCGGAAACTCCATCCTGAAATTCCCCTGGAAATGGCCGAATGCGTTAACATGCTGATGGCCTATGATCCCCGGCAGCGTCCGCAAAACGGCATCGCCGCCGCCCAGTTATTGAGCGCCATTCTAGGTGAGTTGCAGGACGTCGACTGGTTGCTGCGGGAAGCGTTTGGCAAGGATTCCCGCGTGAGCTGGGAGTCGGAAAATGGCTGCTATCGAGTGCGTCTTGACCTGGGTGACGGACGCCGGCAAACGGTGTTTGTCGAACCCAGCAAGCATACGGCTGCCGAACGGCTGCTGTTGATCTACAGCGTCTGCTGCCCCAGCGATCCCGCCTACTATGAATTTGCCCTGCGATTGAACTCGGAGATCGCCCACGGCGGTCTGGCAATTCGCAGTGTCGCCGGTCGGGACCACTTCGTGATGCTCGATTCGTATCCGCGCAGCACCGTCGATGTCGAAGAGATCCGCCGCAGCGTGCATGAAATGGCGACCCACAGCGACGCCGTCGAAAAAATGCTGACCGGACGCGATCTGCACTAAGGCGAGCGTCCGGCGTTAGCCGGATGGTTGTTACACGGCCCCAGGTCACCCATTCCCGTCATTCAAATGTGTAATCGAAATCCGCCACAAGACTCCAGGATTGGGGGACACGGGCTCTGCTCGTGTTTTGCTCGCTGATGGGTCGAATGGACGGGGCGCCTCGCGGATAGTTTGAATCACGCAAAAGCTTACCGACAGTCGCTAACAACCATCCGGCTTACGCCGGACGCTCGCCTACCGCGGCGCGGGAATCGATTGCAGAATACGGCGGATAATTCCCTGGGCTCGTGCGCGCTGGCCTTCCCGAACCAGCCCCTTGCAAATCACGCGGTGCGCCAGCACAGGACCCGACAGGCGTTTGACGTCGTCGGGAATCGCATAATTGCGGCCTTCCAACAAGGCCAGGCCTTGAATGGCACGATAGAAGGTCAAGGCCCCACGGGTACTGACCCCCAGTTCCAGTTCCTCGTCGTTGCGCGTTGCGGTGACGATATCCAGCAGATAGTCGTTCAGCGAATCATCGACCCGCACCTGGCGGGCGGCAGCCTGCAGTTCTCGCACTTGCTCAACCGTCAGCACGGTTTGCAACAAGTCGACCGGCTCGCCATCCCGGTGACTGACCAGAACCTGCTTCTCGACCGAGCGTTCCGGATAGCCAATCTCGATACACAGCATGAAGCGATCGAGCTGGTTCTCAGGGATCGGATATGTCCCTTCATATTCGAAGGGATTCTGCGTGGCCAGCACGAAGAAGGGGGCTTCCAGCTTGTGGGTCCGGCCCTCAATGGAAACTTGCCCTTCGCTCATCGCTTCCAGCAATGCACTTTGCGTTCGCGGAGTCGTCCGGTTGATCTCGTCCGCCAGGAGCACATTGGTGAAGATCGGCCCTGGCCGGAATTCAAACTCACCCGTATTTGGCAGGTACACGCTCGACCCCAGGATATCGCTCGGCAGCAGATCAGGGGTAAACTGCAGGCGCTGAAAGCCACAGTTCAGGCACTTCGACAGAGCCTTCGCGAGCACGGTCTTACCGACCCCCGGGGCGTCTTCAATCAGCAGATGTCCCTGTGCGAGCAGTGCGACCAGCGCCAAGCGAATCGAATCCGATTTCCCCAGCAGTACGCGGCCAATATTAGCTTCCAGCGCCGCGATCATTTGGTGCGTATCAGACACGTGGAACTCCCTGTCTCATGGCCCGTGAAGATCATTCCCGCGCTAATCTGGCGTAGTGGATGCAACATCGAAGCACACGCGATTGCATCCCGTACCATCGTCTCGAGAACAACACTCGCTTGCGTTTCGGTATGAACTGCTGAATAAAGACTGCGTTGCTGGCATTTATTTGAGAGGAGTTTATTTGGGGACAGTGGAGCCGATCACACCAGTTTCTGGACTGGAGGCCGTCGCATATAACTTACGAGGAATCCGACCTGCCCGGAAGGCTGCACGCCCCGCTCGGACACCGTCGCGCATGGCCTGCGCCATCAACAATGGATCGCGAGCACTCGCGATACCCGTGTTTAACAGCACGCCATCGCAGCCAAGCTCCATCGCAACGGCCACATCGCTGGCAGTCCCGACTCCTGCATCGACGATAACTGGATACGTCGGGTCGCCTTCTTTTAAGTACTCGAGGCAAATGCGAATGTTGTTCGGATTCAGAATCCCCTGGCCGCTCCCGATGGGGCTGCCGGCGGGCATCACCGAAGTGGCTCCGGCCTGCTTCAGCCGCCGGGCTGTCATCGGGTCATCGGTGGTATAGCACAGGACTTGAAATCCATCCGCGACCAGTTTCTCAGTGGCCTGTAACGTCGCGATCGGATCGGGAAGCAATGTCTTGGTATCACCCAGGACTTCCAGCTTCACCCAGTTCGCGCCGGGATTCTCCAAGCCTTCCAGAATCTCACGGCCTAATCGAGCGACACGGACAGCTTCGTCGGCCGTAAAGCAACCGGCGGTATTCGGCAGAATCGTGTATCGCGATAAGTCAATAAAATCCAGAATGTTACGGCCGTTCTTATCGAGCAACCGCTCGCGACGGATGGCCACAGTGATGACTTCCGCCTCACTGACGGCCAGGCATTGCTGCATCAGTTCGTACGTCGCGTACTTACCGGTGCCCACAATGAGCCGCGAGTTCAAACAATGTGAGCCCAATTGCAACGAAACGTCAGGGGACAGAGTTGTCACCATCGAGATTTACCCTCCCCCAACAAGTGTCACGATTTCGATCTCATCGTGAGACAAAAGGACACACTCGGCATGACATGAACGGGGAATCAGTTCCTGATTCCGCTCCACAGCCAGATAACGAGGTTCCTTGCCCAAAGCGCGCAACAGCCCCGCGACGGTTGTTCCCTGAGGAACCGACTGGTGTTCGCCATTAATCGTAATCGGAATGTCCAACGTTTCAGCACCTCAAACAAGTTCAGAACAATTCAGTTTAGATGTCCAGACCGGCAGAGTCAAGCAGCCCATTTTTTCGTTTAAGACATTTTCTTGATTCGAGTTACGCTGATCTGACACCCGTTCGACGAAGACCCCGGGCACAGTCCAATCCGAGTGACTGGAAACGCCATTACGACCTGTTATCATGTTGACAACACTCGCGAGTGACTCGCTGATGAGGATGATTTTGCGATGAACCAAACGACTTGGATGAAATGGGAACAAGTTCCCTGGTTGTCTCGCTCGGAACTGACCAGTTCGCTACTGCGACTCTGCGACCGGCTCCTGGAACTGGCCCTCTCGGCCGACAATTCCGCACTGTTTCTCAGGGACGAGTTGCCCGACATTGCCAACGAATTTTCCGTGCAATGGGCAGGAGTGATGAAGCGCACTCCTGAATGGAAAGTGGTCGCTGAATTCGGTCGCCGGTCGATCCCGGAACTGCCCTATCAATTTCTCTCCGAATCGCTGGACCGGGATGCCACCGGCCTGCAAGTGATGGAGGCGGTTGGTAACACCCTGATGGCCATCCCGTTGCCGAAATCCGGGACTCCCGGACAGGCGCTGGTGCTGGTAGGCCGGTCTTTGTCAGCCGACTTGCTCCCGCATGCCGTCGTTGTCGGACGCATCCTGTCGACCGGCATGCGTGCCACACAGGAACGGGCTCGAGGAGCCCAGCGCGTTTCGCAACTGAAAGCGACATTGCGAATTGCATCGCATTTTGCCACTGCCCCCGACTCCCGCACGCTGCTGGAACTGATCGCCCAGGAAGCCACTCGGCTGCTGGGAACCGACCGGGCCAGCATCTTTATCTGGGACAAGGAACAGAAGGAACTGGTGGCCTGTCCGGCACTGGGAGTTGAAGGAGGCGAACTCCGGCTGCCTGACCACTTGGGAATTGTTGGTGAGGTCGTCCAGACCGGCCGCGCGATCCGTGTGGACGATGCGTACAACGACAGCCGCTTCAATAAAGAAGTCGATGTCAAAACGGGCTACAAGACGCGCAATCTGCTTTGTGTACCACTGCTCGACGGTAAGGAACAGCGCATTGGCGCCTTTGAAGTGATCAACCGCAGGGAAGGTGACTTCAACGACGACGATGATGAGATTCTTAAGGAATTGGGCATCCAGGCGGCCATTGCGCTGCAGAATACGCAAGAACGGGAGCACCTGTCGCGACGCCATCGTCAGCTCACCGATCAAGTCACGCAGGGCGTGCGCATCGTTGGCGAAAGCCAGGCGATACGGGCCATTCGGGACACCATCGGCCGACTGGCCACCAACGATCTCGCGGTGCTGATTGTCGGTGAAAGTGGTACGGGTAAGGAAGTTGTCGCCCAGTCTCTGCACTACCAGGGTTCACGCCGCGAACAACCCTTCATCGCCGTCAACTGCGCGGCGATGCCCGATTCGCTGCTGGAGAGCGAACTGTTCGGACACGAACGGGGGGCGTTTACCGATGCCCGCGAAACGCGGCACGGGAAGTTTGAATCGGCGAATGGCGGCACACTGTTTCTGGATGAAATCGGCGACATGAGCCCCAACGGGCAGGCCAAACTGCTGCGGGTCCTGGAGCAGAAGGTCATCACCCGCGTCGGGGGAACGCAGAATATTCCCGTCAATGTACGAGTCGTGGCGGCGACCAACGCTAACCTGCATGAGGCCATCAAAGCCAAGAAATTCCGCGAAGATCTATTCTATCGACTCAATGTCGTGAAGCTGAATCTGCC
>CAZQUW010000050.1:20122-23943 GCA_964596215.1 uncultured Planctomicrobium sp.
CTGCACCGGTCCAACCTGTATCGGAAAATGCGGCAGTTGGGCATGGACGAAGGGAAGGACGAAAAGAAGTAGGGGCCCCAGTCAGAACCTTTTGACGCCATCTCGTGTCTCTCATAACCCTCCCTAAGCAATCCCGTATCAATCGGTATTCGCCAGTCTCCGCGGTGCTCATCGGACGATTTTCCCCCTCCGGAGATGCGGGGAACACGGAGTTTATGATGAGGAACCTCGTCCTGAATCTGACCGGTGACACAGCGCCCGGTAGCACTTCACGACAACTTTCTTGCTACAATACGTCACAACGATTGATTGGCTGGCCTGCCAGGGTCGTCAGGCCAGCTGCGTCATCGAACCCTAGATAATTCGGGCGTCCGGAACTTGGGAAATCTAACAAGACTGACTAGAGTGGGGGTGGAATGAGCATCGAGAATCCAGTTGCTGCCCCATCTATGATTGAACCTGAAACTGCATCGCTGCCGGCTCCGCCTGATCCGCGGTCCGTCGGGCTTGTCGAGACGAAATTTCTCACGCTGTTCGAGCCACCCCATCCGCTGGTGCTGACCAACGGCTCGACACTCGGTCCGATTACGGTAGCGTACGAAACATACGGCAAGCTGAATGCCGCTAAAGACAACGCCATCTTCGTCTGCCATGCGCTGACGGGCGATGCCCACATGGCCGGCAAACGAGCCAAAGACGATCGCAAACCGGGCTGGTGGGACGAACTGGTCGGTCCGGGGAAGGGTCTGGATACCAACCGTTACTTCATCATCTGCGCAAACGTGCTGGGTGGTTGTCAGGGGACCACGGGTCCCGGCAGCATCAACCCCGCGACCGGGCGCCGCTACGGTCTCGATTTTCCCTTCATCACATTCGCCGATATGGTATCGGTCCATTCGGAGCTGACCCGCAAGCTGGGGATCGACAAACTGCTGGCAGTCGTAGGCGGCAGCGTCGGCGGCATGCAGGTCCTCGAATGGGCATCGAAATTCCCCGATCAGATCCGCGCTGCAGTCTGCCTGGCCACCGGCCCGCGACTGTCGGCCCAGGGAATCGCGTTCAACATGGTTGGCCGCCGTGCCATCACCTCGGACCCCAATTTCAATCAGGGAAGCTATTACGGCGACGAGAAGGGTTCGATCATCAATATCGAATCGGGCCCCAAGCTGGGGCTCGCCATTGCCCGCATGGTCGCCCATATCACTTATCTGTCGGAAGAATCAATCGAAACGAAGTTCGGACGCCACCTGCAGCATCGCGAACAGTTCACGTTTGACATGTCGACCGATGTGGAATTCCAGGTCGAAAGCTACCTGCACTACCAGGGGCAGCGGTTCGTTGAACGCTTCGACGCAAACAGCTATCTCTACCTGACGCGCGCCATGGATTATTTCGATCTGGCCCGCGATTACGGCGGAATTTCCCAGGCACTGTCAAACACCAATGCCCGCTTCCTGGTGGTCTCCTACACGTCCGACTGGCTCTTCCCCACGGCCCAGAGCAAAGAGATTGTGGCGTCGCTGGTGAAGGGGGGCCGGCATGTGACATTTGTCGAATTAGAAAGTCCATTCGGTCACGATTCATTCCTGCTGGAGGTCGAGCCTCTCCAGGAAATGCTGGAACCATTCCTGAGTCAAACTCACCTGACTGCGGCGTCAGATAACATCGGTAAATCCAAGTAGTGCAACATCAGTGACCTGCCCCGGTGACACAAGCCCCGGGGGACGTGATCGTTGCCGACCTGACAGAACCCGGCTCGCCCAAACCCCACACGGGGCATAGCAGACTTATGGCAACCGTAACGAAACCCAAAAAGCTCCGACGTTTCTGCATGCCTGACCCCTTCGCGGTGCTGACCGACGAAATCATTCAGGCCCAGATCCGCCCCCGCACCCGCGTCCTCGATCTGGGCTGTGGCGATGGCCGGCTGCTGCAAACCTTGCGCGATGTGCATCAATGCCAGGTGCAGGGAATCGAACTCGACCTCGACGAAATCAAAGCGGCCATGCATCGCGGGATTCCTGTACTCCAGGGTGATCTCGATCATGGCCTCGAAGGATTCCCGGACGATTCCTTCGATTTCGCCGTGCTCAGCCAGACATTACAACAGGTCCGTCAGCCACGTTTGATTGTGCAGGAGATGTTGCGTGTCTCAAAGCAGGCGCTGGTCGTCGTCCCCAACTTCGCTCATTGGAAGGTACGCCTGAAAGTGGGTCTGCATGGCCGCGCTCCGGTGACCTCACAGTTGCCCTATGAATGGTACGATACGCCGAATCTGCATTTCATGTCGATGTGCGACTTCCGGGACTTGGCCGAATTGCTGGAAGCCAAGATCGTGAAGGAACTGCCGATTATCCGCGGCCGGGCGGTTGAAGGTGCCTGGCTGGCCAATCTGCGAGCCGACAGTGCCCTGTATGTGCTGGAAAAGAACGCTCGCTTGTAGTTGGACTCGCTGAGACAGATTCTCGTCGCGTAATTCCCGACACAGCAAGCCGGTCCGGGATTCATTCCGCCTTTTGGGGCACGGTCAATTTCACCGTCTGCAACTTGCCCTCACGCCGGAACACCACGTCAACTGCCGCCCCATCTTCCAGCTTGCCCAGGATTTCATTCAGGTGCCGGCAGGACTGGATCAGCTCACCATTGACGAACAAGACCAGATCGTCGGTCTTGATGCCCGCAACCGCCGCGGTCGAGCCCGCGACGACATCTTCAACATAAGCGGGGGTCCGCGGTACGACGTCGGGAATCATCACCAGGCCAAAGTCGAGCGGCTTATGCCGCCGCGGTCCGTCCGGTGTTTCCAGCGGATTGACCGGCGGTGTGTACTTGCCGGCGATGATGTCCTGAATGGGAGCCTTCAGGTCGGGCAGGGGCATCGCGTAGTTCGTCCAGGTGTTACTCTGCGCGTTCCGCAGTTCCTTCCCGATCATGGCCAGCAGCCGTCCGTCGCGGGACACCAGCACGCCCCCACCTGCGCCCGAATTATTGGTGATGGCGTCGACAACATACACGGCACCCGGAAAGGCGATGTCGAACGCCCCCCGTCGGCCTTCCAGTTTCGTTCGCGCCGCAATGACACCATGCAGAACGGTGACCGGTTCATTCCCCGCAGCCACCTTGAACATGTTACTGAAGGCCAGCACACGCGTCCCCGGTGCGGCGACCCCGATCTGCGTATCGAGATCAAAGTAGGGCAGTTCTTCCGCCTCCACCTTCAACACGGCCAGATCCAGCTGAGGTTCCGCACCGATCACCTTGCCCTTCAGTTTTCGCCCCGAATCGAGCACCACGGTCACTTCACCCTGGTCCAGCACATGGCTCCAGATGGTGACGATGTGGCCATTCGGCGAAACAACAAATCCCGAACAATATCCCTGCAGGCGCTGCAGGCCGCCGGCGCCGAAAATCTTGACCATCCGCGGAGTGACCGCAGCTATCGTTTCGCGAGTCGACTGGGCCCTGGCTCCGCCGGGCACATTGCAGATCGCCAGACAGACTAACCCCAGCCACATCCGCCGCGAGCAGAATGCAGCGAATGGTGAATGATGCTGACGACGATCAGGATTCATGGGCAAGTTCAACGGACACCTCATTGTAGCCTGACTCTCCAGAGTCGGGCGAATTGCTACGCTCCAGCACCTGTCCCGAATTGTCTGCGAGTACGAACGTTGGGAAGTAACAGAGTCAGAATGAATTCAACACCACACACCCGCACGGACACACCCATGCGAAGCACACATCGAATCGCCCGACTCTGGAGAGTCAGGCTACCAGTCACTTAGCCCCGTTACCCGGAGCGGCAAAATCAACAGCGTCAA
>CAZQUW010000050.1:24043-28897 GCA_964596215.1 uncultured Planctomicrobium sp.
CCGCAAATGATGCCAGGCGGTCAGCAGGCCCCCCGTGCCGGGCGGCTCATCCCGCAGTTCCGCCAAATCGCCGAACTCCTGCAGAAACGCGTCTTTTCCAAGGAACAGGCCGGCTCCCGAATCAGCCAGGGTCACTTCAAACTTCTGGGCGTCACCCAGCTTCCCGGTCCATTTCCATCGACCACGGGCATCGGCATAACTGCCCCATGCTGCCAGGCCTTTCAACACACGGTCTTGCTCCAACTGGTTGAAATAGTAATTGGCAAAGCCGGTCTTCTTGATATGGAATTTTTTCAAATGCTCGGGCGGGGGCGGGGGTGCCGCATGACCGCGCATCGGCCGCTGTGGTTTATCGTCCTTCGGCTCTTGATCGTCTTTGGGGTTGCCTTTCGGAGGCTTCTCTTCGGGCTTAGGCTGTTGTTCCGGCCCCCCTTTTTTCTCTCCCGTCAGTTCGGACAGCAGATGCAGACCACGCAGGCGAACCCAGATCTCGGTCTGTTCGGCCTTTCGACGATAAACGATCGGCAGCTTCCAGCCCTTGGGATAGATCCCCAGGACATTCTTGAACTGATTGGTACTGCCAATCGACCGGCCGCCGAATGACACGATTTCATCATCATGCCGCAACCCGCGATAATAGGCTTCCGAATCTTCCAGGATGTCAGCCACCGTCACGTTCCCTTCGTCGTCCGTGGAAACGGTGGCGCCCAAGGTCGCATGATCGACAATCCGGCCGCTCTTCAAGTGATCCAGGAAATGCTTGATCTGATTGATGGAAATCGCATACCCCGCCCCCGAATTGACGCGGCCCCGTTTCTCAAATGAACCACGTCCATTGATGCCGATCAGTTCGCCTTCGGCACTGAATAGCGGCCCGCCTGAATTACCAGGATTGATCGAGGTATCGACCTGAATGCAGTCGGTATATTCGAGGATGTTGCCGGCAGCGGGGTACTGATACCGATGTACGCCGCTGACAATTCCATACGTGACCGTGGGCTGAAAATCGGTCGCCAGCAGGAAGGGATTCCCCATGACGAAAGTCCAGTCACCGGGCTGCACCAGATCGCTGTTACCCAGCGTGGCGTGCGGAAAATCTTCGCGCCCGAAGAGCTTGATCAGCGCCACATCGCCGCTGGGATCCACCCCCACGATGACCGCGTCGTACAATACGCCGTCATTCAAACCACACTTCATGAAGTCGCCGACACCGTCGGTGACGTGGAAGTTGGACAGGGCAAATCCGTCCGCAGAGATCAGCACGCCCGAACCGCCGCCGGCACCACCGGGAGCGAAAATCGCGACGACCGAGGGAGCCACTTTTTCGATGACCGCAATCCGCTGCTGCTGCGCACTGACCACGACCGGGTCTGCCCCCCAAGTGAACTGGGTCAGCATGACCAGGCAGCCGGCTATCAACACGCATCGGGACAACAGGAGCATGGGGGATCCACCTGGGCGTAGCCCGACTCTCCAGAGGCGGGAAAGGCATACGGTCGAGGGGCGGGCAACGCTCCGATCGACCACTTAAAACACTCGCTATTTTAGCAACTTCGCATCCGCCAGACTCAACCAATCCGCGATATCCAGTTCGCCGCCAAAATCGACCAGGATTTGCAGCTCGCGGACGCCGGTGACATTCAGGTCCACCTTACGCGGCTCATCTGTCCCTTTGACTTCGGCTTCGAGCAACGGTTTGCCGTCGCCGGAAATCGTCACTTTGACATCGCCCAGAATGCTATCGTCATCAGCCATATCGTCGATGCCCATGACCGTTTGAAACAGGCGGTACTCGCCCTGCAGACGAAAGGTCAGCCGGGTCTTCGAGTGAACTGAGATGCCCTTGGCATAGGCGACTCCGCCTAAGGTGATCGGACTCGATAAAGGTCCCTGATCTTTGCGATACTCCCAGATACTGTCTCGATCCCAGAAGGGGACATACTGGACGTCACTGGGTTTCATCTGCGACAGCTGGCGAACCTTGCCCAGACTGAAATCAATCGAGCGCATCCGGCCTGCGGGCACAGTCAGGGCCACTCCGGACGCCAGGATCACTTCGTAGTTCTGATCCTTGCTGACAACCTGTTTCGCCTGCAGGGTCACATCCCCCTGCAGTTCGATCACCGATTGCGGCTTACCAGCAGCGACTGGCGGCTGATAAATAAGTCCATACACGCGTTCCCGCTTGACGGGGACTTCTTCGCCATCAACCAGAAACTTGACGAACTGATCATCAATGGCACCCGCCACACCCGCCAGGAAATCGAGCTTATTATCCTTCCGGACGACGATGACGTCCTTCTTCGAATCGCGATCCAGGATCTTCTGCCAGGCATCATCCAGCTTGTTATCGTTGGCCGTAAACCGAATCGAGCGAATCACATTCTTACGTGCGGTGATCGTGCCCAATTCCGCCGAGGTCAATTTCAGCTCGGTCGCGTTGAGAGCAATCTGCGAACCAGTGAGCCGGGAGGTGTCATTCAACACCACTTCGATGGCATTCGGCGCAGTCGCCGGAACGGGTGTCGCAGCCGGAGCAGGGGGGGCAAACCGAACTTCCAGCACGTCGGACAATGGCACCATGCGATTGCCAACGACAATCTGCGTCGGGGTGACCTGTTTCAGCTCACCCGCGGCCGGACCGGTTTTCAGCGTCTCTACCTGGACCTGCGGAAGATCTCCGAGTAGAGCCAACATTATCCACAACAAGCCAGCCATGCCGGGGAACATCCTCTCTGTGGTTTCCCGGCGACTCTCGTACGCTGACTCTCCAGAGTCAGGCATTGACCCGACGCAGTCGCGCCCAACTCTCGAGAGCCGAACGCCGCACTTCGTCTACTTTGAATCGCGGGTCGCCAGTTTTTTGAAGTACTCTTCAATGGTTTGTCGGTAGTGGGCGGGGAAGTCACGGCTGATCAAGTTCTTCACCTTGGCACGTTCTTTTTCTGCCAGGTTGCCCCAGTTCGCGCCGGGTTTGGTCTTCTTCTTGTCCACTTCGCCAGGAGCCGTGCTCCCTTTGACCCGACTGTCCTGGGCCGCATTGCTGCTTTGATTGCCTTTGCCAGCTTTGCCTTTACCCGAACCACCTCCGCCACCACCACTGCTCTGATCTTCCATTTTCTTGATCAGTTCGTCGAGCAGATCGACAATTTCTTTTTCCACTTTTTGAGTCTTCTGTCCGGCCCGTGCCAAGTTCAGGCGGCGGGTGACGTCGGACATCTTATTCGACACATCGTCCAGGGACTTCTCCTCGAGATTCCCCAGATCATACTGCATCAACGTGGCCACACTGTGATAACGCGGGGCGACCCCTTCGGTCCGCTTGAGCAATTGCTCCAGCGTCGACAGGCCGCTTTCGCGCAACCCCAGAACTTTCTGACAAGTGGCTTTGTAGAACAGCAGGCCCGCCGGATCAACGGTGTCGGTAATGGCGGCACCGTCCAGAACCTCCAGAGCTTCCTCGTACATCTCGCGATGCACCAGGTATTTGCCAAAGTAGACCCGGAAATTGGATTGATAGAATGCCCCCAAGTCCTTCGCGGTCAGCAACGCCTGAGCATCAGGCGGGGCGAGTCCGCCGGCGGGCAAGGCCAGGGAGGGGAGAAACTCGGCTGTCGCCGGATGAACGGCAGCGAATGACTGGATGACTCGTTCCAGGACGACCTCGGCGGGCAGCGTCCCCCCCATGTTCGCCTTCCACAGCTCTTCGACAGCCGCCAGCTTGACGGGGTCAGAGATTTTTTGCGACTGCAGCCAGTCCCGCACGCGTGCCTGCACCAGATCGGGCCGAGGTGCCGCGATGATGTCTGTGGCAGCAGTTTCCGCCCGGCCTGTGACAGCCCAGCTCAAGAGCAGCACAAATGCCGGCAACACGCGATGGAGAACCATATTCCGAGTCCTTGAATGATTGGACTGCCGTAACTGTATTTCGCTGCTCAAGCTCGCTGGGCTTCGAGCTTGTTCTCGTTTCTACTTGTTCTTACCGACGGCCAGATCGTAGGTCGCCTTCTGAATTCGCGCCTGACGATTGGATAACTCCTGCACCTGCCGCACCACATCGGGCTGCGTAGCCTGCTCACCATTATAGAGCTGCCCCAACTTCAAGGTCCGGCTATTGATTCGCAATTGCAGTGATTTCAGCATTTTCAACTCGGCAATCTTCTTCAGCAGTTCTTCTTCCTGCTCCTGAGATTGCTGTTGCTGTTGCGGCTTCTGTTGTTTTTCCTTGGCCTTATCAATCGCCTGCTGCATCGCGTCGATCATCTCTTTCAGACCGGAGATGATGTCGAGCTCGATGGCCTGGGTCAGTTGCGAAACATCCTGCTGCTTCAGTCGCTCTGCGACCGTCTGCATATCGAACCGCATCTGTTCGACCGCTTCGGGGAAGGCCACCGCTGTGCCCTCTTCTTTCATCAGGGTCAACGCTTTGGACGCTTCCAGGACCAGTTCGGATTCCTGCAACGACATTTCTTCCGACTTCAACTGGTGCCGGCTGGCTCGTTCGGCCTGCGGCACTTTGTCGATCTGGACGGTGTCGTTGTAGATAGCGATCTGCTGGGCCAGCATCCGCTGGAAGCGAGCCTCCAAGCCTGCCAACTGCAGCAGACGTTCTTCTTCACGCAACTGCCTTAGGATTTCTTCCAGTTTCTCCTTGGCCTTCTGCAATTCGCGCAGAGCCTCGTCCTGGTTCTTGGACGCATCTTTTTTCAGATCCTTCTGCAGCTTTTCGATGGCCTTTTCCATCGCCTGCCTGGCCTTTTCCAGCTCCTGACGCCCTTGCGTCTGCTGCGGCCGGGCTTCCTGCGGCTCAGACTCGCCGGGTTGGGACTCCCCCGGTTGCGATTCCCCCGGTTG
>CAZQUW010000051.1:0-1082 GCA_964596215.1 uncultured Planctomicrobium sp.
CCGGATGATTCAGTGTCACCACGCCAACCCGTTGACGGACCTCAAACAGCACCACGGGGTTCTCCATCACGACCTCCACCTGAAAACAATCTTTGATTTAGTACTGCTCCGGTCTCCGACAACCTGAGTACTGGCGCTCGTCGCGCCGGTACGCCTCAGGGAGGGTCGCGGTTCTGGTATGGGACCCCACGGACAGCTCACGCACAGTGTGCGCTGCCTCGCTGGCGGTCTCGACATTGTGGTTGTTTCACGCAGCGCGAAACAGCCTCGGCCTGACATCCAGCAGTCGTTCCACCGAGAGGTCCTTAGCCGGTCCATCTCTGCGGAGCCCGCTCAAGATGCGCCAACCCCATTGCCAGCCCAATTCCCGATTGCCGTCACGGACCAACTGCGAACTCTGGAAACTTCTCCCCGCGTGGGTGGATTTCCAGAGTTCGCCCTGGCTCTGGCGAATCCAGTGGCATTCAGGGCAGCGGCGGCTAGAGCCAGTCGAGGTGCCAGATCCTGAGCAACATGCAGCAAGTTTTTCAATCGTTGGTGGACTGATCAGCCAGCGGACAACTCCAGTTCCGCGGCCCAGTCCATCGGCCATTGTAACAAGATTTTCGCCGGGGATCGGTCACTCCAGTCCCAATTTCGATCCGCACATGACAATCGTGGCGCTCGCAGCCGGTTCGCCCATTTCGCTCGGGAGGCTCTCATCAGCCTTCACACGAAAAACCGCTCAGTTCGGGGGGATCCAGTCGAAGCCCTCGGAATCAATTCGCCACGATCGCACGAGTTCAATGTTTCGCTTACGGGGAGGTAACCAGGTCGATGCGTCGTCAATATTTTCAATTCTGGGTCATTGTCGCGTGCATGGGGGCAGCATCAGGGCTGTTCAGCCCCGATGAGGCACAAGCATTTGGCCGCTGGAGACATTCCAGCGGTGGGAGCTCAGGAGGAAGTTCCGGAGGCAGCTCTGGAGGCAGTTCCGGGGGCAGCTCTGGGGGCAGTTCCGGCGGAGGTTGGGGCAGTTCTGGCAGTTCGGGTGGCTCGCATGGACGTTATCGTTTGAAGATACGCATTCGCCATCGCGGCTC
>CAZQUW010000051.1:1182-21359 GCA_964596215.1 uncultured Planctomicrobium sp.
GGCGGTTCCAGCGGTGGTTATGGTGGCGGCTACGCGACCGGCGGATATGTCGATTCGTCGTACGATGTGGGGGGCTACAATCAGAACTGGGCTCCGGCGCAGGCACCCACCTACGGGGCACCGGCTTATGGATCACCAGTACCTGGCACTTATGTCCCGCAGGCTGCACCGCAAAGCATTCCCGCGGCACCGCCTGTACCGCCGGCTCCAGAGAGCCTCGTTCCCGCACCGGCTCCCGCGCCTGTGTCACCGCAGTCTTCTGCGACACACATTCGCAATCCAGGGAACCAGTCCTATCGGACCCCCAGCCGTCCGTTCACGCTGCAGAGTCACGAGGTCGACTCGAACAGCGGTCGCTCGGGGATTGTGGTATATGTGCCGGAAGGTGCCAAAGTTTTTGTCAACGATCACAAGATGAAGACTGGCGGGACTGCACGTCGGTTTGCGTCGGGTCAACTGGAAGCGGGTAAGACGTATGAATACGAAATTCGCGCTGAAATGGTTCGAAACGGCGTCAACCTCGTGCGAACTGAAACTGTCAAATTGAAGGCCGGACGGGTCGAAGAAGTTGGGTTTGACTTCACCGATACCGTGGCCCCGATTCAGGCCGTTGCCGCTCAGTTCCCCGACACCAAGTTGACGGTCGTGGTTCCGGAAGATGCTTCCGTGTTCCTGGCCGGTGAAGACACGGTCTCGGTGGGCAATGTCCGTAAGTTTGTCACCAACGACATCGCCGACGGCAAGGCTTGGAAAGACTACGAAATTCGCGTCGAAGTCGAACGCGATGGCAAGACGATCGTCAAAACGAAGAAGATCTCCTTATTCGCCGGTGACGAGAAAGAGTTCGAATTCAAGTTTCCGGTCGACAAAAAGGTTGCCAGCCTTCGCTGACGAGTTTGCGGCTCAAACCTGAAAACCGATAACCCACTCCAACTGCCCGAGATGGCTCGCCATCTCGGGCTTTCTCGTTTGTGAACAACTGACACGTCGCCCCAGATGGTCGCCATGTACCGCCCCAGGCGATCTCCAGCGTCCACCGAAATCTGGCAAACAACTTCAAACCCATTATCTGCCAATAAGTTACAACTCTTCACTCTGTCGGTTTTCGAATTGACCCCCAGACCGCTAACATGGTAGGATTCGCCAGAATATCGACAATGGAATTTCGTCGATGATGGTGTCCCGCCGACGCGGCGTGGTACCACAACGGTAAAACGACCAGGGAAGGTCATCATGTCCGCACTACCACAGCGGGAGAGCGTTCCGTTTTCGCAGTTTGAACAATTGCGAGAAGCGCGCGAAATTCTGCGTCAGGAAGCTGATGCCTTGCAGGCGGTTTCGCATCGCCTGGATGGGGCCTTCTGCGCCGCAGTGGAGATTCTCCAGAACTGTCGTGGCTGTGTGATTGTCTCCGGCATGGGCAAAGCGGGATTGATCGGTCAGAAGATTACGGCGACCCTCTCATCGACGGGGACGCGAGCCCACTTCCTCCATCCGGCCGACGCGGTGCACGGCGATCTGGGGGCGATCCATCCAGACGATGTTCTGTTGATTCTCTCGAACAGCGGCGAAACCGAAGAGATCAGCCGGTTGCTGCCGCTGGTGCGGCGTTGTGGCAATCCGATCATTGCCCTCACCGGCCGCGAACAAAGCACGTTGTCTCAGCAGGCGGACGTCACAATTGCCGTGGGGCGTATTCGGGAAGTCGGCTTTGGTCTCGCCCCCACGACCAGCACCACGGTCATGCTGGCGGTCGGCGATGCCCTGGCCCTGGTCACCAGTCGACTGAAGGGCTTTACTCCGCAACAATTTGCCATGTTCCACCCGGGTGGCAACCTGGGGCAGAAGCTGCAATCGGTGCGGCAGGTCATGCGCACCGACGGTTTGCTGCGGATTGCCCCTGATACCAGGACCGTCCGGGACATCTTTTCCGGACTGGCCAAATCGGGTCGCCGGACCGGCGCCGTGATGCTGGTTGATGCCAACGGTTGTCTTTCGGGATTATTTACGGACAGCGATCTGGCCAAGTTGCTGGAGAATCGCCGGGACTCGCAGATTGACCGTCCCATCTGTGAAGTGATGACGCGGAAACCCTTCACCATTGGCCCGGAAGCCCTCTTAATGGACGCGGTCGACCTGATGTCGACACATCATCTCAGCGAACTGCCGGTGCTCGAAAACGAGCGTCCGGTAGGCATTCTGGATATCACTGACGTCATTGGATTGAACTGACCGCTTGCAGCCTGACTCTCCAGGGTCGGGCGAATGTCAGGCAGAACGCGCCCGACTCTGGAGAGTCAGGCTATGCGATATGGACCCGTTTTGTGACTCGTCGCCTGTTATTGACATTCTCGGCTGCAGCGTGGCTCATCGGGGCCTACTTGCTGTACGCGCAGTTCGTCAGCCCGACGGTCGAGCCGAAACAGTTGACGGCCAAGGAACCCGATTTGCTCGCCCCGCTGCCGGGACCTGCCGAAACCCGGACTCAACTGGAGGACGAACACCATGCTGTGGCGTCCGAATTCCTTCCGGGTCAAGACTGGGCCAAGGATGCCGACAACAAATTCACCTTTGGTGACATTTATATCTACACCAACAAGGTCGAGCAGCTGGCGCCTGCGGGCGCCGGCAGTGCGGACCAGTCGGGTGCGAAATCGGAAATGCGGTTCACGCCGTTTGCCCTGGTGTGGAAGAATCCCAAGGGAAAACCGGATGAAGAGCCGCTGCGAATTACCGCCGACGCGGCTGTCGTGCAATTTGAATCGGCCATCGATCTCTCCGGTGGTAAGCCAGGCCGTCCGGTTTCCGGAGCGCTGGAAGGAGTCGTCCGAATTGAGGGCCCCAACGGCCTGTTGATCGTCGGTCGGGGTTTCAATTTCTCTGAACAGGCTCTGAAGCTCTGGAGCGCCAACGACATCCTGTTCCACTACGGCCCGCATCAGGGGACCGGGCGTGGCCTGCAGGTCGATTTCCTGCCGGCCGCAGAACATCAGATCGTGGCCGATCAACCACGCCTGGGTGGTTTGCGGAGCGTCGCCGTCCTGCAGCAGGTGGCGTTGAATCTGATGGGTGAGGCTGCTCCCGAGGGGCAACCGCGCCGCTCGCCGTTGAAGTCGGGCGATCAGCTGAATATTAACAGCGACGGTCGCATGCAGTTCGATCTGGAAGCCAACCTGATCACCTTCGATCACAATGTTCGCGTGCGGCATCCACTGCCGGCCAAACTTGAGGAAGGGCTCAACTGCGATCTGCTGACGTTGGTTTTGTCCAATACCAAACCGCTGCCGGCCAATCCGGCTGGACCGACGGCCCCCGCCGAAGCAATCGCGCTGGCCTCGAACGAAGCCCCCGCGGATGAGCAGGGACTGGCCAGCTGGCTGCCTGACAACTTAAACCTCGAAAAGCTGCTGGCCGATGGGACGGGTAAACGCCGTGTTGAACTGTTCTCGCAACCGCGTGAACTGCACTGCAATACGGCCCAGGTGGAATACGATCTCGTGAAGCGGACGCTGAGCCTGCGTGATCCGGCGGCGGTCGATGTCCTGCAGGGGCCGCAACAAATTCACGCTCCCGAAATCTTGCTGGCGTTTCATGAAAACAATCGCGATATCCGACAAGCTGTCGCCCGCGGCGCGGGGCACGCCACCACCCGTCTGAACGACGGCCGAACCGTCACCGCCAAGTGGACGAAACAGCTCGTCAAAGCTTTCGATCCCAAGGTGCAATGGGATATCGTCGAAGTGCAAGGCGATGCGACGCTCGGCCTGGACCTCGAGTATGAACTTAAGGGAGATGCCCTGCGGATCTGGTTTACTCCGATCGTGTTGGGCGCAAATCTCGGCGCTCAGGATGGGGCGGTTGCAGCACAGAAGTCTGCTGCACCACCGCCACGCATCGAACGTGTCGCCGGAGTGGGGCAGGTCGTCTTGAAAAGTCCGCAGGCCACGGCCCACACCAAGTGGCTCGATGTTCGCTTTAAATCAGTCGCGTTACCGCCAGAGGCGCCCGGGGAAGGGGGCAGCTTGTTTGGACTGCAGTCCTCGGATGACAAGCCCGCAGCGCCACCACGCGGACGCCGCGCACCGGCACGTAAACCGCTTCCCACCACTCCGTTGGATGTGCAGGCGGATGCCATCCGGGCACTGGTCTCACGCGATCTTACTGACCCTGCCCGCATGGCGCTGGCAGATCTGTGGGCCGACGACGCAGTCACGGTGACCCAGCCGATGAAGCCGGGGCAGCCTCCCATTCAGGTGCTGGGGGCTCGGCTGCACGTCGAAAATATCCTGCCGGCACAGCAGCTTGTGCGAGTCACCGGTTCACCGGCGCAGATCCGTTCCGACGTTTCTCGACTGGAAGGCAACGACATTCGACTGGACCGCGAACGCAATCTGCTGCAGGTTCTGGGAGCCGGAGTTCTCCAATATCCGGTCAACATGGCGCTCGATGGCCAGCCGCTCGATCAACCGCAGTTACTGCAGGTAAAATGGGCGGAACGCCTCGAGTTCAACGGAGAAACCGCAAACTTCTATGAGAAAATCGAAGCCTCATTGCGCCAGATGGTCATGCGCTGCAACGCCATGCATGTCTCGCTGGTTAACCCGTTGCAATTCGATTCCCCCCAATTACAGAAGCTGTCGCCGCGGCAGATGGAGTTGTCCAAAATCCTGTGCGAGAACAAGGTCGAACTCGATTCGGCCGAGTACCAGGGCAACATTATCATCAGTCGCAGTTTTGGACGATTAGGCCAGTTCGAAATCAACAATGTCACCGGCAAGACTGTCGCCCAGGGGCCCGGTCACTTCATGGAATGGCGTCGCGGACAACAGCGGGGAGACGAACGACTCACGGCCAGTCGGGTCGCCAAGCCGATCGTCGGCGATGAAACGCCCCGTGACTGGACATACTCACGGATTGATTTCCAGGGGCGCATGAAGGGGAATGTCCGCGAACGTTTCACGACCTTCGAAGATCATGTCGAGATCGTCTATGGTCCAGTACCGCATGCGACGGATCGCATTGAAGCCGATGAGCTGCCGGAGGGGGCCGCATCGATTACCTGCGACGCGTTGAAGGTCGAACAATATGCCGAGACCGCCGCCGCGCCGGCCTTCGTCAAGTTGTCGGCAGAAGGGAACACCAAGCTGGAACTCGAATGGGACGGCCATCCGTTCCACGCGCAGGCCGACGAAGTCAAGTTTGACGAATCGAAGGACTATTACCTGCTGCGGTCGATCGGAACGCAGAAGGTCATCATCAATCGGGAGCCGACGACGAACGACCCCCGCGGGCTCATTAAATGCTCGCGCGTCGACATCCGTCATCCCAGCGACCCCAGCCGCCGCGAATTTAAGGTCCAGCAGGCCACCGTTCTGAACGGCGTCCAGCCGGGTGGATGATTAGTTGGCGGACTGGATGCAGTGGGCAGCCGACGCATTCCGCAGTGCGTTGCGAGGTTAAACCTTACGCGTCGGGACGAGAGCGTTGTCGCGCTCAGAGTCCAGCTGGAAGGTCTGCCGGGGCGTTCCTAATCCTTGCCGAATGCTGGTTCAGTCGATATCGTTTCGATAATGGTGCAAACAACCGTTGTCGATTCTGCGGCTGGCTGCTCTGCAATCGCCGGAATGCCGCGGATACCGAATACTCGAGGACTAACGAGAATGATAAACGTGTTCCGATTTTCTGCACTGACGGCCCTGGGCCTCGTCCTGGCGGGATCTTTCGCCATTTCGGTCCAGGCCGCTGACGCCCCCATCGATCCACTCGACTGGCCTCATTGGCGCGGACCCGAAATGAACGGGATCTCGCGAGAAAAAGGCCTCGTTTCCAGCTGGGATCCCAGCGGCGAGAACCTGCTGTGGAAGAGCACTGATCTGGCAACACGATCTACGCCCATCGTTCTGCGTGGCAAGCTCTATACAATTTGCCGCGACAAGCCCGAGACGACCCAGGAAGGGGAAAAAATTGTCTGTGCCGACGCGGCGACAGGCAAGATCCTGTGGGAAAACATCAATAACATCTTCCTCTCGGACGCACCCGCCGAACGCGTGGGCTGGTCCAGTGTGACGGGCGACCCGAAGACCGGGCACGTGTTCGCTCAAGGCATTGGCGGCCTGCTGCAATGCATTGATGGCGAAACGGGCAAGACCTTGTGGAGCCATTCTCTCAGCGAAGAATACGGGATTCTGAGTACCTACGGCGGCCGCACCAACTTGCCCACGATTTTTGAAGATCTGGTCATCATCAGCGGCGTCATGACCGGCTGGGGCGACCAGGCGATTCCGGCGCACCGCTTTGTGGCTTTCCACAAGCAGAATGGTCAGGCGGTATGGACTCTCAGCACCAGATTGCGTCCCGAGGATACGACCTACAGCACCCCGGTGCTCGGCGTGTTCAACGGTCAAGCGGCCATGGTCTTCGGTGCCGGCGACGGTTCCGTGTATGCCGTGCAACCCCGCACTGGCAAGGTGATCTGGAAGTACGATGCCTCGATCCGCGGTATTAACCAGACGCCGTTGATCGACGGTCAGACTGTGTATTGCTCACACAGCGAAGAGATGATTCACGAGAACAATGTCGTCGGTGCATTTTTCGCACTGGATGGAAACAGCCAGGGGGACATTCCTGCCGGCAAGGAAATCTGGAACGTCAAAGGGCTGGCCGTCGGCCGCAGTGCTCCGTTACTGATCAATGGTCGCCTCTACACGGTCAACGATAGCGCCGGCATGGTGATCCTGGACGCCAAAAAGGGTGAGGAAGTCGGCAAGCAGAAGCTGGGCACCATCATGATGGGCTCGGCAGTCTATGGTGATGGCAAGATCTATGTCGGGGAAGCCACCGGCCGCTGGTGGATCCTTGAGCCGAGCGAGAAAGGCGTCAAGATCCTGCACCGGCTGCGGTTGAGCGACGAAGAAATTCTCGGCTCGCCGATCATTTCCCATGGCCGTGTCTACATTCCGACGATTGGTGGGATGTACTGCGTCGCGAATAAAGATTCCAAGCCATCGGCTGATCCCATTCCGCCCGCCTTGCCCGAAACGGCCCGCGATGCCGACATGAAGCCGGCCCAGGCCCAGCTGGTCCCGGTGGAATCCCTGTTGAGCTCACAAAAGAAGCAACAATTCCATTTCCAGCTGTACAACGCCGCTGGCCGATTCCTGAAGACCGTTCCGGCGAAGTTCACGCTCGAGGGCCCCGGAACCATCGATGACACTGGAGCCTTCCTGACCGGCAAGACGACCGCACATACGGTCACCATCGTCAAAGCTGAAGCAGAGGGCCTGACCGCCACCGCCCGCGTGCGGACCGTCCCTCCGTTGCCCTGGTCGTTCGACTTCAATGACAAACTTGTGCCCCCCACCTGGATTGGAGCTGCCTACCGTCACCAGCCACGTGATGTCGAAGGCGAGTCATTACTGGTGAAGATCACCACGATTCCGAAGGGAACTCGCAGCCAGTCCTGGATGGGCCCCACGACGTTGCACGACTACACGGTCCAGGCCGAGGTCATGGGGGACATCAAGAACGAGAAAATGCCCGATGTCGGGTTGATCAATCAGCGATATACCCTGGCCTTGCAGGGTTCCGGTCAAAGTTTGCAGTTGCGGTCGTGGACGGCTCGAGCCGAGCTGCGATTCGCCAAGACTGTCCCCTTCGAATGGAAGCCGAAGACCTGGTACGTGATCAAGTTCCAGGCAGTCAACGAGGCCAGCAAGGTCGTCTTGAAAGGTAAGGTCTGGCCGCGCGGCGAGGCCGAGCCCGAAGCGTGGACGATCGAAGCGATCGACGACACTCCCAACAAGGTCGGCAGTCCCGGATTGTTCGGGAACGCGAGCGATGCCGAAGTCTTTATCGACAATGTGAAAGTGACCGAGAACACTCCCGCGGCCCCCGCGGCCAAGTAGTGCGGTCCAGTAGCGCGGCCCGGCCGATTGTGCAATGCGGCCTGTTGCCCGGCTCACTGAGCCGGGCAACGAGGACTGCGCGATGTCAAGAGATTAGAAACTCGTCTTCCCACATTCGGATTGACTGGTGATGATAAAAGTTCGCTGACTGCTCCGAGTGTGCCAGCGAATCGTGGAGTCTCGTCTAAGACTTCCAGACGTACAATTGGGATCACTGGCCGGGTCGAAAACCTGGCTGACATTTGTTTGAACAGGAGTTTCCGCATGAGGACTGAGCGATTTGTGTTGATCGCGGCCCTGGTAGGGATCGTCGGGCTGAGCTGGGTGAATCCCGTGCCATCCGCTGAAGATTCCAAGTTCGATCCGATCGCCGAGACTTACAAAGTCATCGGCACGATGAAGGTCAAGCCGCGTGACTGGCCGCAGTGGGGGGGATCTTACTTCCGCAACAATACTCCCGAAGGCAAAGACATCCCGACCGACTGGGACATCAAGGCCGGCAAGAATGTGAAGTGGGCCTCACGCCTGGGTTCACAGACCTACGGGAATCCCGTCATTGCCAACGGCAAAGTCTACGTCGGAACCAATAACGGTGCCGGCTACATCAAGCGCTATCCCAGCAAGGTTGATCTGGGCGTCCTGCTGTGTTTCGACGAAGAGACGGGCAAGTTCCTGTGGCAACACTCGAATGAAAAGCTCTCCACCGGCCGTGTCCATGACTGGCCGCTGCAGGGGATCTGCTGTTCGCCATTCGTGGATGGCGACCGCTTGTGGTACGTCAGCAGCCGCGGTGAAGTCGTCTGTCTCGATACCGAAGGCTTTATGGATGGCGAGAACGACGGCCCCTTCAAAGATGAACAACCCAAGGCCGTGGCCGGCAAGCCCGCCCCCGTCTGGGAAGAGAAAATCGAAGCGGACGTGATCTGGAAGCTGAACATGATGAATCAGCTGCGAGTTTCGCAGCACAACATGTGCAGCTGCTCGTTGACTGGCGTGGGGGATCTGCTGTTCGTCAATACCGGCAACGGTGTGGATGAAGGTCACTTTGCCTTGCCGCAACCGAAGGCCCCCAGCTTCCTGTGCATCGATCGCAACACCGGGACCGTGCTGTGGTCCGACAGCTCGCCCGGCGACAACGTGTTGCACGGCCAGTGGTCGTCCCCGGGATACGGCGTGTTCGACGGCCAGGCCCAGGTCCTGTTTGCAGGTGGCGACGGCTGGTTGTACAGCTTCGATCCAGCCGGTGACGGCAAGGGCAAATCCAAGTTGTTGTGGAAGTTTGATGGCAACCCCAAGGAATCGAAGTACCTGCTGGGGGGCCGGGCGACACGCAATCACTTTATCGGCACACCGGTCGTCTACGACGGACTGGTCTACATCGCAGTCGGCGAAGACCCCGAGCACGGTGAAGGTGGCGGACACCTGTGGTGTCTGGACCCGACGAAGCGCGGCGATATCAGCACGGAACTCGTCTACAACTCCAAGGATCCTGCGACGGTTATCCCGCCGAAACGCCTGCAGGCCGCGGAGAAGGAGAAGGGTGACTTCACCAAGGAAAACCCGAACGCCGGCGCGGTCTGGCACTACTCGTCGTTCGACACCAACGGCAACAAGAAGGACGACTTTGAAGAGGTCATGCACCGCACCATCGGTACGGTCGCCATCGAAAATGATCTGCTGTTCGTCGTCGACTTTTCGGGCGTCGTCCACTGTGTGGATGCCAAGACCGGCAAGCCCCATTGGACACACGATACGCTCGACGCCTCATGGGGTTCGCCCCTGATCGTTGACGGTCATGTCTATTGCGGTACCGAGAACGGTGACGTCAAGATCTTCAACCTGTCCAAGGAAAAAGAAGTCATCGCTGAAGTCAGCCTCGACAACTCGGTTTACAGCACGCCAGTCGTCGCCAACAACGTCCTGTTCATCTCGAACAAGGACTCGCTGTTTGCGATCAAGGCCGGGGCCAAGAGTGCCCCGCTGAAGGCCAACAATAATCCTCAGGCATCGGACTCGGCAGACTAAGCGAGTTTTATGGTTGGGCACAAGATTCGAAGGCCCTCACCGCGATGAATTTCACGCGGTGAGGGCCATTTTTTATTGTTCTGGATCGCAAAATCAGGGGCGGTCCATTTCCAACCGATGATTGCCGGGCGGAACGAGAAACCCACAGTTCAGACATCTACCTGCGATTCAGCCTGCTGGTTTAATTCGCCGGTTCTTGATTTCCCGCCTTGATCCGATCATGCTGGCGCTGGACGCTCATCGAATTGCCGTTTAAAACGGTCGCGTAAAGGACCTGTATGCATTCTGTGTCGCACGAAACTCTGCTCCGACAACTGCAGTGGCGCTACGCCACCAAGAAGTTCGATTCGTCGCGTATCATTCCTGCGGCCGAGTGGCGGGCATTGGAAGAAACCCTGGTTTTAACGCCCTCGTCTTACGGATTGCAGCCGTGGAAATTTGTCGTCGTAACCAATCCTGATCTGCGAGCAAAACTGGTCTCGCATTCATGGGGCCAAAAACAGGTCGCAGAGTCCTCACACCTGGTGGTATTTGCCATCAAGAAGGATCTGGGCCTGCAGGAGATCGAGCGATATGTCCAGCGGGTCGCAGAGGTTCGCGGCGTCCCGGTGGACTCACTGGCCGGCTTCCATCGCATGATGGCGAAGAATCTCGCACCGCCCCCCCCGGGATTCGATATCAACGAATGGGCAACGCGACAGGTCTATATTGCCCTGGGCAATTTCATGACGGCCGCCGCGGTGATCGGCATCGATACCTGTCCGATGGAGGGCATCGAACCGGCCCGGTACGACGAGGTCCTGGGACTGAATGAGAGGGGCTATTGCACCGTCGTCGCCTGCCCCGCCGGCTATCGAGCAGCCGATGACAAGGCGGCGCTGCATCCCAAGGTGCGTTTCAAAACGGAAGATGTCGTGTTGAACATCGACTGACCCGGTTCCTCACCCCGGTCGGGGTGAAGAACGCACAGGGCAATCGAAATCAAACGTCCGATGACTAAGGCTTACTTGATCGGCGAATAGTCGGTGGCGACGAAGAACTCAGACTTCGCGCTCTGCACCAGCTTGCCGTTTTCTTCCGACTTCTTGGCAGCAGCGATCCACTCCGGATCGGCCCTGAAGGCTGCCCAGTTCTTGTCGGCCTGGGCGCGGCTTTCGTGCGCAATCAGGTAGACCAGCGTGTTGTTCGACTGCGGAGCGTCGGTCGGGGTGAGATAAATGATATTCTTCATGCCGTGCTTTTCGAAGAACTTCAAAGTGTGGTTCCGGAAGCGTGCATTCAGATCGGCCAGCTTACCCGGGGGGGCGACGTAAGTCCGGGCTTCAAAGACCTGCGTCGCGGCCGGCTTCTCGTTTTCGCCTTGAACGGCAGTGGGGCGAATGACGTTCGACAAGGTCAATCCGATCACCACTCCCAGACAGACTCCCAATGACATTCGGCGCATGCGATAACTCCTGTGTTGAGATTTTCGAACCCGCTCTCCTCAGCCAGACCGGCTGCTGAGCCTGACGATCTTCATCAGGTACTCTAGAGCAGCCATTCCGGCACCGCAACTGGCCGGTCAGCGGAAGAGGAATGACGAACGTCGCCGGACTCGATCCGAACGACAATCTGGTGGTAATCACAGTCACAGAGTGGGGCGGCACACCCGGTCATTCGGCTTTTGTCCGACTTTCGTCATTCTGGTTTCGACATTCGCCATTCATGGCTAACACGGCTACGCCGCGCCGCGAACTTCTGCTATGATTTCTGTTCTTGCGAACCTTTAAACATCACCACCCCGAAGTGGCATCATCGAGTCACCTTATGGCGGAATTTCAGCCTACGCCACCACCCGGCGACCCTCAGCAGGAAATTCGCGTGCTCCTGGAGGAGATTCGTAAGCAGAATTTATTACTGAAACGTTATCTGTTCATTTTCGGGTCGGGATTGGCACTCCTGCTATTAATGCAGTTTGAGACGATCAAAAGTATCCTGAATTACGCGATCATCGTGATCATTGTGCTGGCCGTCCTGCTGTCGGCTCCGCTATGGAGCCAGATCATCGTCAATGTGACGGACCGCATTCCCTGGTTTCCCAAGCGAAAGAGCTGATCGTCGCGATCGGCTGTGTGCTCCGGCTGGATCCTGCTTTTCACCCCTCTGTTGATTGGCCAAACGATTTAAGATGTCTATTGCTCTGGATTCCCTGCTCGATAGTGACAACGCCCAAATCTACGAGATTCTGACCAATGCCCCCGGCCCGGACGGCAAACTGCCACTCACCGAGGACATGCTGCTCAACAGCCCCAGCGGCGACGTCTTCGGACTCAGCCAGAACGCCGGCATGGGCTGGAATCCCGCTCAACTCGGCCGCAAGCAGTATCTGATTCTCAGCACGCAGGGTGGGATCCGGGGTGAAGACGGCAAACCGATCGCCCTGGGCTATCACACCGGCCACTGGGAAGTCGGCCTGCTGATGCGGGCGGCCGCCGAACGGCTGGATGAACTGGAACGCCTGCCGTTTGCCGCGTTCGTCAGTGATCCGTGCGACGGACGCACCCAGGGCACAATCGGCATGATGGACAGTCTGGCGTATCGCAACGACGCGGCCACCGTCTTCCGGCGGCTGATTCGATCGCTGCCGCAGCGCCGCGGAGTGCTGGGTGTGGCCACCTGCGATAAAGGCCTGCCCGCCATGATGCTGGCGCTGGCTTCGCAACGCAATAACCTGCCGGGCGTGATTGTTCCCGGCGGCGTGACTCTGCCCCCCAGTGAAGGGGAAGATGCCGGCAAGGTCCAATCCGTGGGGGCTCGATTTGCCCACAACGAAATTACACTGGATGAAGCTTCCGAAGCGGCCTGTCACGCCTGCGCGAGCCCGGGTGGGGGCTGTCAGTTCCTGGGCACTGCCGCCACGTCACAGGTCATTGCGGAAGCTCTCGGCATGACCTTGCCCCATGCGGCCCTGTCCCCGTCGGGCCAGCCGATCTGGCTGGACATTGCCCGTCGCTCGGCCAGCGCCCTGGTGGCAATGGATGAAGCTGGCAAGACGATGTACGACGTTCTGACTCCGCAGGCGTTCCACAATGCGATGATTGTGCACGCGGCGGTGGGCGGATCAACCAATCTGCTGCTGCACCTGCCGGCGATTGCCTTCGCCGCCGGTTTGCCGCGGCCCACGGTGGAAGATTGGAGCCGCATCAATCGCCAGGTACCGCGCCTGGTCGACGTGCTGCCTAACGGCCCCAAGGGCCACCCCACGGTACAGTTCTTCCTGGCGGGGGGCGTCCCGGAACTCATGCTGCACCTGCGAGCTCTCAAGCTGCTGGAACTGGATGCCATGACGGTCTCCGGTCAGCGGCTCGGCGACTTGCTCGAATGGTGGGAAAAGTCCGATCGCCGCACCCGTCTTCGCACACTGCTGAAAGAACGCGACGGCATCAACCCCGACGACGTGATCATGTCGCCGCCGGAAGCCCGCCGCCGCGGACTGACCAGCACCGTGACATTCCCGATCGGCAACATTTCGCCCGAAGGGTCAGTCATCAAGAGCACGGCGATTGATCCGAGTGTCGTAGACCCGGATGGTGTCTATCGCAAGACGGGCCCGGCCCGAGTATTCACTTCCGAACGCGATGCGACCGCCGCCATCAAGGGACGCACGGATCGGCCCATCAAGGCCGGTGACATTGTCGTCCTGAAGTGCCGCGGTCCTTTGGGGGCCGGTATGGAAGAAATCTACCAGATCACCGCCGCCCTGAAGCATCTGTCGTGGGGCAAGCAGGTCGCCGTGATTACCGATGCCCGGTTTTCCGGAGTGTCCACGGGGGCCTGCATTGGCCACGTGGGACCGGAAGCCCTGGCGGGTGGCCCGATTGGCAAGGTTCGCGATGGCGACTTGATTCAAATCGTTGTTGACCGCGTCAATTTGACCGGAACGATTGATTTCGTGGGGGAAGACGGCAAGAACGTCGGGGTCGAAGAGGGAACCAAACTGCTGGCGGAGCGTCCCTTCCCCGAATTGCATGCCGACCCCAGACTGCCCGAAGACACCAAGTTGTGGGCGACCCTGCAACAAGTGGGGGGTGGAACGTGGGGCGGTTGCGTCTATGATGTCGATGAAATCTGTCGCACGATTGCCGCCGGCCTGCGCGTGTTGAAGGACTAGTGGTGACACTTCGAGTGGCCCCTGTCCCAGCACTCGGGCCACTCGACGGCGAGAGCGTATTACCCCGATAATTGGCCGATCGAAAGAGCTTGAGAGCCTCCGGGGCGCTGTCTTGATCAGTTTCCCTGATGCTCCCGCAGTCTCAATCTGCTCGCACATTTTGGATAATTCGCTCGGATCGGCGTGATCGCACGAAAAACTGACAAAGTCGAAAACGGAATGGCCCGTGACCCGGTATTATGGGGTGAATGCGTGCCGTTAACGTGTTCGGGGGCTCGTGCTGCTGCGTGCGGACCGAATTTTCAAGCTTCGACTTTGTTTGTCGCCAAGATCTGGTGATTGCCTCAATGATGCCGCGAACGTCCTTTCAGACCGCTGTCTGTCTCCTGCTGTTGTCCGTTGCTCCACTCGCCGCCCAATCGACCAGCGACAGCGGGGAATCGACCTTCACCCCGAACGCGGCCCGCGGCTACCAATTGTTGACCACCAAGGCCTATTTGCCGCCGGACTTTGATCAGGAAGTCTTCGACGAGCTTTGGAGGTCCTGGCCCAAAGAGCTGCGTAATGCCGCCCGCGACGCGACGCAGGCGGTTCGTCGGCAGATGGCGTTTACGCGCTACGGGCTCATCGAATCACCGGACCATCCGGGCGAAGGCACGGCCTGGGGATACACCTCGGACGGCAAGGGGGGCTGGGTAATGAATTGCCTCTCCTGCCACGGCGGGCAGGTTAACGGCAAGTCAACTCTGGGACTGCCTAACTCAAATTTCGGGCTGGAGACCCTGGTCGAGGATGTCCGGGCGACCAAGATCCGCCTGGGGAAGAAACTCACCCACATGGACATGGCCCAACTGGGGATGCCGCTGGGTTCCACACATGGCACGACGAACTCGGTCATTTTCGGCGTGGCTCTCGAAGCCAAACGCGACGCCGACATGCGGGTCCTTAAAAAATTCACCGTCCCGGCCATGCTGCATCACGATCTCGATGCGCCGCCCTTCTGGAATGTCAAACGGAAATCGCGGCTGTACTACGATGGACTCGTGAAGAAACATCATCGACCATTGATTCAGTTTGTCCTGCTGCCTCGCAATGACGAGAAAGTCCTGGCGGGATGGGAAAACGACTTTCGCGATATTCTGGCCTGGATCGAATCCCTGGAGGCACCGAAGTATCCCTTCGCGGTCGACAAGGAACTGTCCAACACGGGGCGTGAAGTTTTCCATCAACACTGCGGCAAGTGCCATGGAACTTATGGCGAAAACGAGACGTTCCCGGAGAAGGTGATCAGCCTGGAGATCGTCGGGACCGATCCCGCGCGACTGCAGGCTTTGACTGCCGACTATCGCGAAAAATTTCAGCACAGCTGGCTGTCCAATTACAACACGAACGATCCTGTCTGGCTCCCCGACGGCTACATCGCTCCGCCGCTCAACGGTATCTGGGCCTCCGCCCCGTATCTCCACAATGGATCAGTTCCCACGCTATGGCACCTGCTGCATGCGGACGAGCGACCGAAGATCTGGAAACGTACTCCCACCGGTTACGATCAGCAACGGGTCGGGCTGGAAATATCAACCCCTGCAACTGTCCCCGAAGATCTGCTCCCGGCGGACCGCCGTCAGCATTTCGACACGTCCAAAACGGGCAAGAGTTCGGCCGGCCATCGTTTCCCCGAAGTACTCAGCGAAGACGAGAAACGCGCCGTCCTGGAGTATCTGAAGACACTCTGATAAACGCTAGCAAATCCTCTGCGTCAGTTTAGAACCGGTTTTGGTCAGGGGTTCTCAAACGGTATTTCTATAAAAGGGATTGGCACGGTGAAATATCGTTCTCGCAAGATGGTGATGCCCGCGGATCTGAACGGTCGTAATACGCTCTTCGGTGGCAAGCTGGTATCGTGGATCGACGAGGAAGCATATATCTACGCGGTCTGTCAGCTGGAATCTTTGAACATCGCCACTGTCTATATTGGCGACTTCCAGTTTCATGTGCCGGCCGCGTGTGGGGACATCATTGAAATTGGTGTCGTAGCAACTCGGTTTGGTACGACCTCGCTGGAAATGAAGGCCGAAGCACGTAACAAAACTACGAAGCAGCTCATTTCGTCCTGCAATAAGATTGTGGTAGTGACTCTCGATCAGTCGGGAAACAAGACGCCCCACGGCAAGACGGAAATTAAAGATGATTGAAGCCGCTGCGAGCCCTCGGTAACCGCAATACAGGCTCGAAACGCCAGCGAGTGCCATGGTCGGGGAGGGACTCGCCGGCGTTTTGAGTTTGTCCCTGGCTGTGCATCTCGATCGCCGCGGGCGGGGCGAATCATCACTGCCAACCGTTACACCCGCTGCAATCCGGCAGTCCGGCATAATTGATACGGAGTCGCGTCTGCGCCCGATCCGATCATCCCGGCAACTTTCGCCATGTTTCCGATGTTCTCCCGATGTTGCGTTTGGACAACATGACGGGTGTGAGCTATATGCCATCGGAGACCTTATTGGTGAACGGTCTTCGATACGCATTTGCGCTGGCTCGCAGCCTGAACAGACGGGTTGCTGCAGCGCCTGCGAGCCCTTGTGACCTGACAGGAAAACCGGCTATGTCTGCTGTGGCAACCAACCGTTTAACCGGTTCAACCGCTGCGACTGAAATCCTTGTACTGGAACCCGTCGCCCAGCGACTGGGGCTGGCACCGATATTACTGGTGCCGGGTGAGATGACAATCGGCAGCAGTCCCGATTGCCAGGTCCAGTTGAACGTCCCGGGGGTGCAGTCTCGCCATTGCGTCATCACGTCTTCGCGCTCGCGTGTCTCCATGCGGGCGATGGATCCCCGCACCTGGCACAATAATTTACCGAGCCCCGAGGGCTGGTTACGTGTTGGCGATCGCCTGGCAATCGGACCGGTCGAATTTCGTGTGCGGCGCGCCGAGCCCTGGGACGTGCTGCCGGCGGCCTCGGAATCCAGTGTGCCCGCTACTGCGACCAACGTCGCTCAGGTACTGCTGCAATCATCTTCCGAACAGGAACGAGTCAGATCGTTCGAAGCGCAACTGTTGCGACAGATTACCAATCTCGAAGCAGAAGTCGCACGACATCAGTCAGCCGTAGCCCGGTTGGAACAGCAAGCCTCGATGGAATCGAGCGCCGTGGCCGCGTCTGACGACCAGCCCGCGCTCACTACCAAGCCCTCGTCGCGGTTAACCGAACACGACGCACATCCCAAATTCACAGCTCCCCGCTTTCATCTGTTGCCCTCGTCCAGCGACACAGGCCACGAGCCCGATCGTCTGCGGGAGGAATTGGAAACTTATCAACGCGAGGCCCGTAAACAGCTGGCAGAACTGGCAGTTCGCAACGAGGCACTCAATCGGCAGTGTCAGGAACTGGCGGCTCAGTGGGATCAATTGCGAGAGCTGATTGCCGAACAGGAATCCGCCACGATCGAACGCAGCCAGCGGGAACAACAGCTTTACGAACGGGAACGCCGCTGCGCCTTCCAGGAATCAGAAATCAGCCGGCGGTCCCAGCGACTTTCCGAAGAACTGGATAAAGTTGCCGCGCGCCTGCTGCAATTGCAGTCCGAAGCCGATCAGTTGGCTGGTCAATCCGCAATGCTGACGCAACGCGAGCAAAGTCTCGCAGAGCGGACTCGTCAATTGGACGTCCGGGATTCGGAAATCGAAGCCGCGCGCCAGTCGCTCGAACAGCGGGAGGCGGCATGTCGGGATGCCGAGGCTGCTGCTGAGTCGTGGCACCAGTTGCGTGACGCCACTGAATCACGCTGGGCTCAGCGCGCTGAGGAACTCGAAACACAGACTGCCATCCAGCACGCACAGGCCGAGGAATTAGCTCAGCGCCAGCAGGCCTGCGAGCAATCGATTGCAGAAATCCGACATGATCGCCAGCAATTGCTGGACGACAGGGCTCACCTTGAAGGTTGGAGCCAGGAACTGTCACAACTGCAAGCAGCATTAGCCCAGCAGCAACAAGAGCTCGAGGCCATCAAAAACAGCCTGCAGACGCGCGACAACGAACTGGAACTGCGAGATGCCGAATGCACTCAGATGACGACCAATCTGCTGGAAGAACGTGAGCATCTGCATGCAGAACAGCAGCGACTGGCGACTTGGAATGAAGAACTTACGCAGTCACAGTCGGTGTTCAACCATCAGCAGCAGAAACTTGCCGTCGAGGCTTCCAGCTTGCAGGCCGAGGCCCACGAGTTTGTTCTCCGGGAATATGCCTGGGAACAGATTGTTTCCACGACCCAGCACGAACAGGAGCGTCTGGATGCGGAACGCACGCGCCTGGATGATCTGCACAGCGAGCTGCTGACGCAACAGTCAGAATTGACCGTACGTCAGCACGAACTTGACGCTCTAGCCGCTAAGCTCAATTCAGAATCGGAACAACTCGCTCAGCGCGAACTCGGCATACAGCAGTCTGCCGCTGACTTACAGCAGGACCAGGATCGAATCCATGCCGAAGACATAAGACTGGCGGCCTGGAATTCCGAACTGGCGATTCGTCAATCTGAGTTGGAACGGCAACAACAGGACCTCGCGCAGCAGTCAGCGCAGCTGGCCGACCAGCGCGACGAGCTCAGCCGGCGCGAGCTGGCCTGGGAAGAGACGGTCACCGCCACGGAGCACATCCAGGAACAGATCCTTACCGAACGCCATCGTCTGGAAGCCTGGCACAGTGAACTTAGCGCACGGGAAACCTCACATGCCGCCGATCAGCATGATCTCCAGACTCGGCAAGCAGCCTGGGAAGCCGAACGTCGCGCTGAAGCAGATTCGGCCGCGAACGCTCTGACCAACGACTATTCCAATCTCGAACGAATGCGTGAAGAGTTCGTGCTCGCCGAGCGCGAACTGGAACAAGTCGAAGGCGACCTGCGCGATTGGGAAGCGGCACTTGAGGCGCGGGCCGCTGAATTGTCGGCTCGCGAACGCGAACTGCAACAGGCTGAAATTGAATGTGCCTGGCATCTGCGGGCACAGGAACTCGCGGCTTCTACCCGATCCAACACGGCCCCTGATGAATTAACCAATGGACTTGAAGTCGGCCTGGCCATCGTCAGTGCGGAACGGGACTCCCTGGCGACCGAGCTCTTTACGGCCGCTCAATTGGTTGACGATGCCGGTCGAGACTTGGATCAGGTAAGCGACCAGCGAAGGCTGGAAGCCGAACAGTTGGCACGTGAAGTTGCCGACTGTCAGCGGCAGCGGAGCCTGCTCAACGAGGCACACCTCGCCCTGGAAACGAACCGCCAGGAACTGGCTGACCAGCAACGTAAATGGCAGGCCGAGCAACAACTCATCGCGGCCAGTACGGAAGCGTTGCAAATGCAGCTGTCCGCCGAAAAAGAGATCTTGGAGGCGGGGCTCACATCACTGCAATCACGCGAAGTCGAACTTGCCACACAACGCGATCAACTGCATGCCGAGCGCGCGGAACTCGATCGGCTCGCACACGAACTGCGACAACAACAAGCGTCGTTGGATCAACTGTCTCAAGACCTGGATCAACAACAGCAAGAGCTGACCTCACGGCTGGCCGAGCAGTCGTCCACTGATGCATCTGAGCTTGCCGCAAAAACGTCTCTCGAACGTGAACTGGCGGAGGCACGGGCCGACCTGTCCGCGCAACAAGAGCGTCTCGAAGCGGCGCAGCGCAACCTCGAACGTGAACGACAAGCTTGGGAACAGGATCGTCAGGCATGGGAAGAACAATTGGCCTCCGGGGTGGAACCCGATGCGACTCCGGCGTCATCCAGCGAAGTGATGGATGCTTTGTCCCGACTGGATGATATCGTCCAGTCAGAGCTCGATCATGATGTGCAACCTGAGCTGGCCGACGAACCATCTGATCCCTTCGAAGCGATTCGCGCGCAATACGGTGTCTTACCGTCCGACTTCGACCGAGATGAATTACCCGAAGAAACTGATCGCAATCTCGACGAGGCGCCACGTTCACTGTGGGCCGCGGACACCTCATCGGAGACTCCCGCGCAAGATGACGCGACTCCCGAATTGCCGGCTACCGAAGAGAATCTGTCGGTCCTGGACCTCCGGGCGCGGTTGGCCGAGA
>CAZQUW010000051.1:21459-28759 GCA_964596215.1 uncultured Planctomicrobium sp.
CCGGCTACCGAAGAGAATCTGTCGGTCCTGGACCTCCGGGCGCGGTTGGCCGAGATGTTCAGCTTTGATCTCTCCGCACATCCAACCGAAGCGAATACCGACGACCTGCCTGAGGAAATCGATGAAAGCGACGTAGTAGCGCCAGCAGCCCACGATGGCGAGTTACGCCCTGAGGATGCAGCAGAACTCGAACAGTCTCCTGTGCCGAGTCGCTACCAGGAACCTGACTACGACCCAGCACCCGCCAGTGACTCGGTCGAGCCGGTGGCCGACGAATATGATTCGGTCGAATCCTACATGCAGCGACTGCTGGACCGAAATCGGAAATCGCGTGCCGGCGAGGAACCTGCGCCCGAGCGCTATGTCTCGCAGAGTACTTCGTCGGTCACACGATCCAACCTCGCGCCGGTGCAACCGCAGGACGTGTCCGAGTTCGATGATTCTATGGCCAGCTTTCAGAAACAATCCGCCCCTGTCCCTGAAGTCGAGCGTACCTATGCTCCCCGCGGGCCGGTCGACACGTTGAAAATGCGAGCTGGCCTGGATAGCTTGCGTCAGGTCGCAAACATTTCTGCGCGGCACGCGATTGCCCGCTCAAAGTGGAAGAAGATGCGAACTCGGGTGGCGCTGCAGAGTGCCCTGACAGGCGGAGCCGGCCTGTTGGGATTGAGCATTCTGACCGGCAAATGGCTGGGAGTTCTGGGCACAAATCTGTGGGGATGGGTGGCACTGGCGATTGCCGCAGTACTGGGCAGTAAAGTTGCCATGGACATCCGCTGGATCTATCAGGGCGAACGCCGCCGCGAACGGGATATCGACACCTCCGGTGAATCGGATACAACTTCGGCGAGCGACGTCTCCGACACTGATGGGCCCGAAATGGAGACGTCTCCATTCTGATCCTGGCGACACACGTAGTTGTACTGAGAACGGAATCTCCCAGTCGCGCACGTGAAAGCTGCGACACTGAGAATTCAGAGATAGAGTGGTTCCATGCCGAATTTATTCTGGATTGCACTCGGCGGCGGCCTGGGAGCCATGACCCGCTATCTGATGGTCTCCGCAGTGCAATTGGCTTGTCCGGGCTTCAAGCCGCTGGGAACCATGGCCGTCAATGTGCTGGGGTGCCTGCTGGTCGGTATGGTGATGGCCTGGATCGTCCGCATCAACGAGGTCAGTTCACCACTGCATCTCTTTCTGGTAACCGGCATCCTGGGTGGCTTCACCACCTTCTCGGCCTTTGGATACGAAACAGTCAGCCTGATCAAAGAACAACAATTCTCCGGCGCACTCTGGAATGTGGCGGGCAATGTGGGACTCGGGCTCCCGGCCGTATTTCTCGGACTCAAGCTGGCCGCCTTCTTCGCCAAACCGTAATAATCGCTGGGAATACCGCGGTCCTGAATTTCCCACAGGCGGCTTTGCCAGCGATTCCAACCAGCATTTCGCCAATTCGGTGAAACTTGGCGCTGGCATTGCCAGTATTAGATGCGTCGTGGAACATCCGTAAATTGGCATCGTGACTGAGGCGTTCCCCATCCAAGGCCGCCAAACATGGTTGGAAGGCACTGCTTGCAACTCCGCTTGATCCTGGGATTCGGAATCCTGGCAGCCGTCGGCGCCGGTTGCGGCACAGGGGCGCAGGACACTTCGGCCACGCATCCCAACCAATTACCCCACAGTGATTTAGTATCATCCGCCGACGCTAACCAGTCAGTTGCCGCGTCCACAGCCGCCGCTCTTCGCGAACTCGTGCAGCAATTCGCGCTGCCAACTCAAACGCGAGGGGTGACGCTGATCTTTGTCCTCCCTGACTGCCCGATTGCCAACTCGTACGCCGCCGAATACAGTCGGCTCAGTTCCGATTTCGCATCGCGAGGTATCCCGCTGATCGTCGTTTATGTTGACCCGGACCTGACGTCAGCCCAGATGGCCGAACATGCCAATCAGTATTTGCTGAAGTGCCCCGTGTTACTGGACTCACAATTGACTTGGGCCAATCGGGCCGGGGCCACAAAAACGCCCGAAGCCGCGGTCTTCGATCTGGACGGCAGCTTGCTCTATCGCGGCCGCATCGACGACCGGTACGCCGCGGTTGGCAAATCCCGAGCGATCGCCACGACACATGATCTCAGAACTGCACTCGAAGCCATCCTGGCGGGCATGCCGGTGGCTCAACGTTTTACTGACGCCGTTGGTTGTCACATTCCAGCACAGGCTCACGAGGGGATAAACTGATGTTACGGAACATGCGAAACCTGCTGCTGGCCGCCGGTCTATTGTGCTGCGGCGGATATCAGGAGCTCCCTGCCGCGGATGCCAGATCCAAACCCTCAGACGACGCCGGCAAGGTGACCTACACGCGCGACATTGCCCCGCTGATGTTTAAACACTGCGCGAGTTGCCATCGCCCGGGGGAAGTGGCGCCGTTCCCGCTGCTGACCTATGGCCACGTCAAAAAGCGTGGACAACTCATTGCAGCCGTCACGCATGATCGCCAGATGCCCCCCTGGAAGGGGCACGCCGATCACGGCCCCTTCGTCGGCGAACGCCGCCTCAGCGATTCGCAGATTGCCCTGATCGCCAACTGGGTCGCAGCCGGCATGCCCGAGGGGAATCCGCAGGATCTGCCACCCACACCGCAATTCTCCGACGGCTGGAAACTGGGAACTCCCGACATTGTCCTCACGATGCCGGAAGCCTTTGAGATTCCCGCGGAAGGCGCTGATATCTATCGCAATTTCGTCCTGCCGCTGTCGCTGCCCGAGGGAAAATATATTCGCGCAGTGGAGTATCGCCCCAGCAACAGGCTCGTCGTGCACCACGCCGTTTTCTCTGCGGACGCCACGGATAAATGTCGCAAGGCCGATGCCGAGGATCCCGCTCCGGGCTTCAAGGGCAATCTTACCGCACCGGGCCGGATGCTCCCCGGCAGTCTATCAGTCTGGGTCCCCGGTCGTGATCCCTTGCCCCTCCCCGAGGGCTTTTCTTTCCCCTGGGTCCCTGGTGCGGATCTGATCATGCAGTTGCATCTCCATCCTTCGGGCAAGCCCGAAACCGAGCGTTCCACGATTGCTCTGCACCTGACCGACAAGCCTCCGGAACGATCCATGGTCGACTTGATCATGATCGATACAAACATTGACATTCCCCCGGGCGAACGCGCCTACCAGACCCGCGCCGAATTCAAGCTGCCGACGGAGATGGAAGTCCACGGCATCTTTCCCCATATGCACCTGATTGGCCGGGTGATCAAGATTTCGGCAATCCCCCCTGAGGGCACCCCGATCCCGCTCCTCTGGATCGAGGACTGGGATTTCAACTGGCAGAGCTATTACCAGTTCGTCAGTCCGACTCGCCTGCCGGCCGGGACCCGCATTGTGATGGAGGCCGTACACGACAATTCTGCCGACAACATCCGCAACCCATTCCAGCCCCCGCGGCGCATCACCTGGGGCGAACAGACCGAGAACGAAATGTCGGTGGCCTTTATCCAGCTGGTGCCGGTCGATGAAGTGGCCTTTGCCCAGTTGCCTGGCGACCAGCGAAAGGGGCTCAGTGCTGGAATCGTCGGCCCCAGGCTGGCTGCGGCCAAGTCGAACGGGTTGAATGCCGCGGCACTGGTCAAGAAGCACGATCTCAATGGCGATGGCGTCCTGAGCGTCGAGGAGATCGTCAAGGCCAGCGGCAAGAGCCAGGCAGAGATTCAAAAGCAGGCGACGCGATTCGATGCGGACAAAGACGGATCGCTCAACACGGCAGAATTGCAGGCAGCGTTACGAGCCCTGGGCAAGTAACTCCGGCAATACAAACTCCCCAGGCACTCGCTGGCACTTCCCGCTTGAGTGCCGGCTGTCTGGAGGTCCGATCACAATCCGTCGGTCGCATTGGCGATCGTCTATGGATTGCGTAGAATGCGACTTCAACACCGCGCCCGGTCGCGCGATGGGCTGCTCGTGTCGAGCGAATCGGAGTCCGTCTCATGCTGAAACTGCTTGTCGCCCTATCGCTGTTGCTGCTGTCCACGTCCGCCTGGGCTGAAGGGGAGTCTGAGCAGGGCTTCCCTGCGCACCGTGTGATTGGGAATGTGTATTACGTCGGCTCGAGGGACCTGGCGACCTACCTGATCACGACCGCCGAAGGGCACATCCTGATCAACAGCGGTTTCGAGCAAACGGTTCCGCTGATCAAGGCCTCGGTCGAATCTCTCGGGTTCAAGATGACCGACGTCAAGATCCTGCTGGCCAGTCATGCCCACTCAGATCATGTGGCGGGGCACGCCCTGGCCCGGGAAGTCACCGGCGCGAAGGTATTTGTCATGCGCGGTGATGACGAAGTGATTGCCTCGGGGGGCAAAGGGCAGTATCTCTACCACGACAGCCGCTGGAGCCCTTGTCCCGTAGATCGCGTGCTGACGGATCGCGAGGAAGTCAAGCTGGGCGGCACGACACTGGTCGCTCATAAAACTCCGGGCCACACTCGTGGTTGCACGACCTGGGCCTGGAAAGTGGCCGAAGGAGGCCAGACCTACAATGTCGTCGTCATCGGCAGTCCCAATGTAAATCCGGGTTATGTCCTCACCAACAACCAGGAATATCCGGAAATCGCGGACGACTACAAACAGACGTTTGCGGTTCTTAAAGCACTTCCGTGCGACATCTTTCTGGGTGCCCATGGCGCCTATTACGGCATGGACGCCAAATTCGAGAAGATCAAGAAGGCCAGGCAGAACCCCTTTATCGACCCCGACGGCTACAAAGCCTATGTGGAGTTGAAAGCGAAAACCTTTCGCACGCTGCTTGGTCAATAAGGTCGTGAATCAAGATTCAGCCGCATCCATGATGGAAATCTCGGCCGGGCTGCATCTGCGTCCCGCTCCGATGTGCAGTAACGCTACAGACCGTCGATATTGATAGGCAATGTCTACTTCATCACCAGGGCTTTAAACACCACATGAACATGAAACACACCCTCCTTGCGTTCGCCACACTGTTATTGGGCGCGCTGCCGTTCGCGGCGGCAGATGCGCCGCGAGCCCTGCCTGCCGGCACGCTCCCGGATGATGTCCGCCTGCAGCCCCCCAAGGACTTGAACGGCTACTTCCCCTTCAAGCCACCTGAGACCAAGGCGGAATGGGACAAGCGAGCCGAATACGTGCGCCGGCAGATCCTGGTTTCGCAGGGCCTGTGGCCAATGCCCACCAAGACGCCGCTGAATGCGGTCCTGCATGGCAAGATTGATCGCCCCGAATACACCATCGAGAAAGTCTATTTCGAGAGTGTCCCGGGCCTCTTCGTAACAGGCAACTTGTACCGGCCCAAGAACACTAAAGGCAAGGTGCCGGGGGTGCTGTTCGCGCATGGGCACTGGGCCAGCGCTCGGTTGTCCGAAGAAAGTGATGCCAACCTGCTGCGTGAAATCTCGACCGGCGAAGAACGCTTCCTCCAGGGGGGCAAAAGCCGCTTTCAATCGATGTGCGTGCAGCTCGCCCGCATGGGCTGCGTGGTCTGGCAATGGGATATGCTGAGCGATTCGGATGCGATTCAGTTCTCGCGGCAAACGGTGCATGGGTTCGCGAAGCAGCGGCCCGAGATGAACACCACGGAGAACTGGGGGCTCTACAGTCCGCAAGCCGAAGCCCATCTGCAAAGCATCATGGGACTGCAGACCTTGAACGCCATCCGGTCGCTCGACTTCCTGCTCAGCGTGCCTGAAGTTGATCCGGCACGCACGGCCATCACGGGTGCCAGCGGCGGCGGAACCCAAACGATGCTGCTGGCGGCGATTGATCCACGCGTCGCCCTGTCCTTTCCGGCCGTCATGGTCAGTACGGCCATGCAAGGGGGCTGTACCTGTGAGAACGCATCGCTGCTGCGGATCAACACCGGCAATATTGAGTTCGCCGGCTTGTTTGCTCCCAAGCCGCAGGGCATGACGACCGCCAACGACTGGACCAAGGAGATGTCCACCAAGGGTTTTCCTGAATTGAAACAGCTTTATGCCACACTGGGAGCCCCCAGCAATGTCATACTGCAGCGCGGCGAGCACTTCCCCCACAACTACAACGCGGTCTCGCGGTCGGCCTTTTATACGTGGCTGAACCAGCACTTTAATCTGGGGCTGAAATCGCCCGTGATTGAGCAAGATTACGAACCACTCAAACGAGCAGACTTAACCGTCTGGGATGCCGATCACCCGGCTCCCAAAGCGGACGATCCCGAGTTTGAAAAGTCGCTGTTGAAGTGGTTGACGGATGATGCAGAGAAGCAGCTGCGGGCCAGTGCCGACTCGGTCGAACACCTGCGCCAGACAGTCGGCAGTGCCGTCGAAGTTTTAATCGGCCGTACGTATGACAAAGCGGGCGATGTGGAATGGACGCGCGAGGACAAGAATAAGGCAGATCGCGGGACCTATGTTGAAATGACCGGGTTGATCCGCAATAAAACTTACCATGAAGAATTGCCCGTCATATTTCTCTATCCGAAGGATTGGAAGGGTCGCGTCGTCGTCTGGCTGGACGATGCCGGCAAGTCGGCACTGCTGAATGCCGAGGGAAAGGCCACACCACCCGTGCAGAAACTCATTGACGCCGGTGTCACCGTGGTGGGCGTTGATCTGCTCTATCAAGGCGAGTTCCTGAAAGACGGGCAGCCGCTCAAGCAGACCCCCGTTGTGGCGAATCCTCGAGAATTCGCCGGCTATACCTACGGTTACAACCACGCCTTGTTCGCCCAGCGGACGCACGACATCCTCAGCCTGGTCAGCTACCTGCGCAAGGCCGATGTCCCCGGACATCCCAAGCCCACCTCTGTAGAAGTCGCCGGTTTTGGTGGCACCGGTCCGCTTGTGGCCGCGGCGCGCGCGATTGCCGGTGAAGCGATCAGCCAGGCGGTGGTCGACACCAATGGCTTCCGCTTCGGCAAATTGCTCGACTTCCGTGATCCGCAATTCCTGCCCGGCGGTGCCAAGTACCTGGATGTGCCGGGGCTGCTGGCACTGAGTGCCCCGTATCCGCTCTGGCTGGCTGGTGAAGGTGCGACACCCGCACTCGTGACAGATCTCTACAAATCGGCTGGTAAAGAAGCCCAGCTGACGGTCTTTACCGGTGCGCCGGAGCAAACGGCAACTTCCGCTGCCGAGTGGCTGCTGAAGTAATTCGACAGTCGCCAAACTTTTGTTAAGAACGGCAACTTGATATCAACGCCGCAGTCAGGCGGCAAGCAACAGATCGACAGCAGCCTCCATGGTACTCACCACCATTGGGGGCTGTTGTCTTTAACTGCCAACAGAACTGAGCAGG
>CAZQUW010000052.1:0-10097 GCA_964596215.1 uncultured Planctomicrobium sp.
CCACCGTGGCCATGTTGCCTATAATAGCGCTATGAGAGATGAAGCCACCTACATTTGCGATTCCTGCGGCGAAGAAATCGTCGTACCTATTGATCCGACGGGGGGCGAGAGCCAGGAATATGTGGAAGATTGCCCGGTTTGCTGTTGTCCGAATGTCATACATGTCGAAATCGACGATGACGGATCGGCTCGTGTCTGGTCCGAGGCGGAGTAGGCAGTTAGCTGAGCCTGGTACTCCCGTGGCTCCTGCGCTACTCAGCCAGCAGTTTCTCCACTGCTGTATCAATCGCTTTCGGATCAAAACTTTCGCCCGTTTCCAGGTTCACGACGAATTTTTGATGCAGATTTCCCTTGCGGTCGTACAGCTTGAAATGCGGAATCGCCCCACCGTCGATGTCAAAGCGTGAGGTGATCAAATCGGTCGCGCCCGGATCGCCTGCAGCCAGGTCGGTGACCGGGACCAGCAGGTTGGGAAAGGTGGCCTGCCGGTCTTTTAAGTAGTTCAGGACGCGGGCCTTCAACTCGTCGAGGTTTTCGCCTTCGTCCAGTTGATCAATACTGACCGACATCACGGTCAGGCCCCGGTCCTGGAACTTGCTGTGCAGTTGAACCGCATGCGGGAACTGCTGGCGGCACGGGGCGCACCACGTCGCCCAGAAGTCGACCAGCACGACCTTGCCCAGTTGCCGGGCAACCATGTTCTCATATCCCTCAAGATCGACCACCTGCACTTCTACGAGCCCGGACGTCGCAGAGCCGGGTTCTCCGGGCATCTCTGCCGCCGGTTCAGGCCTCGCGGCACTCGGCGCGGACGCGGCTGGATTGGTTGTGGCAGGGGTGGCCGCCGGCGGTGTTTGCGGACAACCTGTCAGCAGCGGCAGGATCGCCAACGCCAGCCCACAGCGGGCCAGCAGCCACACGGAACTGACGGAATTTGCAGACTCGGCGGCGGGCATGCGTGATTTCCTTCTCGGAGTGGGCATCAATATAGGGGAAGGATTTGCGACCAAATTCAGGTGTGCATTGTGAGCCGTAGTGAATGCTGATTACAATTCAGAAAACGGGCGGATTGTCGACAATCGGGGGCGTGAGTGGTCCATGGCCCGACTCACAATTGTCGATAATTTGTAAGCCGACTATACGAAATCTCCGCGAGTATGGCGATCCTGAGTGTGTGGGATCGCCACGGCCTGATGGTTTGCGGAGTGAGCTGCGGCGATCGTTGCGAGGAGTCTCTGGATGCTGCGAATATTGATTGTCGGATGTCTCTGGCTGGGCCTGGCGGCCGCCGTACAGGCTGCGGACCCCCTGCCGGCAGATGATCCGCGGGTCAAGTTCTTCGAAGAGAAGGTCCGCCCGATCCTCGTGGAGCATTGCCAGCAGTGCCACGGCACAAAAAAGCAGCAGGCCGATTTGCGGCTCGATTCGCTGGAAGGGGCCCTCAAGGGGGGCGAACATGGCCCGGCGTTGATCCCCGGTGATGCGGAAAAGAGTCTGCTGATCTCGGCTGTCTTGCGGACGGGGGACTATGAGATGCCACCCGACAAGCCGTTGACAGAAGCGCAGATTGCCGCCCTGACGACCTGGGTGAAGCAGGGAGCCGTCTGGCCCGGCAAGGCCGAAGTCGTGGTGACCCCCACTTCCCCGGAGGGCGTTGAGCGTGCGCGTCGGGAACACTGGGCTTATCAACCTGTGCGACAACCGGCGACCCCGGCCGTTAAAAATGGCGGCTGGGTCAGTACGCCGATCGACTCGTTCATCCTGGCTCGGCTGGAAGCCCAGGGGCTGACACCGTCGCCGGTCGCTGACAAACGTACGCTGCTGCGGCGCATCACCTTTGATCTGACCGGATTGCCGCCGACCTTTGCCGAGGTACAAGCTTTCGAGGCTGATACGGCACCGGACGCCTATCCGCGAGTGGTGGACCGGTTGCTGGCGTCACCGCACTACGGCGAACGGTGGGGACGGCATTGGATGGATGTGGCACGCTATTCGGATACCAAGGGCTACGTCTTCTTCGAGGAGAATAACTTTCCGTGGGCCTGGACTTACCGCGACTATGTCATTGAAGCATTCAATCATGACCTTCCCTACGATCGGTTCCTGCTGGAGCAACTGGCGGCCGATCAACTTCCCCTGGGAGATCAGCACCGCCCATTGCGAGCCTTGGGATTTCTCACGGTGGGCGGGCGGTTCATGAACAATGTGCACGACATCATCGACGATCGCATCGATGTGGTGACACGCGGTTTACAGGGCCTGACCGTCACTTGTGCGCGGTGCCACGATCATAAGTTTGATCCCCTGCCGACAGCCGACTATTACTCGCTGTATGGCATCTTCGCCAGTTCCATCGAGCCCATCGTACCGCCCCAGTACGATCCGGCTCCGGATACCGAAGAGTACCGCAAATTCGATACGGAACTTCGGGCGCGAGAAACGAAGCTCCGCGAATTCGTGCAGACCAAGCAGGGCGAGGTGATTCAGGGAACGAAGACCCGCGTGGCGGAGTATATGCTGACTGCCCATGCGACTCGCAATCAACCGCGGACCGATGAGTTCATGCTGCTAGCAGACCCGAATGAATTGAACCCGAAGATGCTGCGCCGCTGGCAAAGCTATCTGGAGCAGGGCGTGAAGACTCATCGGCGCGTGCTGGCCGTGTGGACCGCGTGCGGAGAATTGCCGGAAGCGGACTTTGCCGTGCGTGCTGCGGAACTGATTACCAGGTTGGCTGCGGAACAAGATCCGGCCGCGCAGGTCAATCCGCTGGTACTCAAGGCGCTGCAGGCCAAGCCACCGCAAAAGCTGGCAGATGTGGCCGCGGTGTATTCGGAACTGCTGAACGGCGTGGAAAAGGAATGGCAAGACCTGTTACTGCAGCCGGTCGGAGGTGGCCAACAGCCGCCGACCGCCCTGCCCGACCGCGACAAGGAAGAACTGCGGCAGATTTTCCATGCGTCGAATTCACCGACCAGCGTGACGGCCAATGTGATCGGCGATCTGGAACTGCTGCCGGATCGCGCCGCGCAGGGGGTCTTCCGCGAACTGTTGAAAGCTGTCGAATCCTACCGCTCGACGGGTCCAGGGGCACCGCCGCGTGCCATGACGCTGGCTGATATCCCCGTGCCCGTTGAACCGCGCGTGTTCAAGCGTGGCAGCGCGATCAACCTGGGCGACATTGTGCCGCGGCGATATCTGCAAGTTCTGGCGACGGGTGAGCGGCAGCCGTTTCAGAAGGGGAGCGGACGCCTGGAACTCGCTCAGGCGATTACGGATCGCAGCAACCCGCTGACCGCGCGCGTGCTGGTGAACCGAGTCTGGTTGAATCACTTCGGTGCGGGGCTGGTGCGGACCCCCAGCGATTTTGGGCTCCGCAGCGATCCCCCCTCACATCCCGAGCTGCTTGATGCGCTGGCCCATAGTTTTATGGAACAAGGCTGGTCGATCAAGAATCTGCATCGGCAGATCGTGTTGTCGAGCACCTATCAGCAGGCCTCGGCTGATCGCCCCGATTGCCAGGCGGTCGATCCCGAGAATCGTCTCTTGTGGAAGTTCAATCGACAGCGGCTCGATCTGGAAGCCTTGCGTGACGCCCTGCTGGCCACGTCCGGCCGCCTGGACGCGAAAGTGGGCGGCCCGTCAATCAACATGCTGGCGGTTCCCGCAGTTCCTCGACGTACCGTGTATGCGTCGATCGATCGCCTCGCCCTGCCCAGCCTGTTCCGCACCTTCGATTTCCCGAGTCCCGATACGACGACACCGCAGCGCGACAACACTACGGTGGCCCCGCAGGCACTGTTCCTGATGAACCACCCGTTTGCGCTCGAAAGTGCGCAGTTCTTGAACGCACGTCGCGAGGTCACCGCTGCGGCGGACTTTGCGTCGCGATTGTCCAGGCTGTACGAGCTGGTTCTCGCGCGGGTTCCTTCCGAGCCCGAACGCAAGGCGGCCGAAGAATTCTTCACAGGCCCCGGTCAACAGCTCCAGGAAACCCCCGAGAACTGGATCATGTTTGCGCAGGCGTTGTTGATGACGAATGAATTCGCGTTTGTCGACTGAGGGGTCGGCGCAGTTCACATGGCGAGTCAAACGCAACGTTGAATGGGATGTCAGCCACCGGCGTGGCCAAACTCGCCGGTGATGGCTGCTTTCCTTTGCGTTCGGTACGATGATTTCAGTTGGTTCATGCTGCGGCGGGGCTCGCGAGCGGCACGGGGATCAACTGCCGAGTTCTTTACTTGGGATGGTCTCGCACAGAGCCCGTGGCCGGTGCGATGCCGGTCACAAGGTCAGTCACTGCTGTGCGATCGTTGAGCTTTTGCGTGGGGTCTGTCGTCGAACCCGATTTCCTTTTGAAACCGAGATGTCTGCCATGAAACAATCCTGCTTGCGCTGGCCCCGTCGATTCGCGCTCGTTATGACATCGGCGGGACTGGCATTGTTTTCAATCGGCGTTCCGGCTGACCTGTCGGCAGAAGATATCGCTACGACGTGGACCCAGCAGCATCAGGACGAGCTGCAGGCAGCGCAGACCGAGCGCGTGCAGGTCGCGACGGCCCAGATCGCGAAGAATCCGAAGTCGGTTGATCTCTACTCCAAACGTGCGGATGCCTACTTCTTTCTGGGGGAATTCGACAAGGCACTTGCCGATTACGAAGAGATGGTCAAGCTGGATGAAACGCAGGCCCCCGGGCACTGGCGGCGCGGAATTGCCGACTTCTATGCGGGCAAATTTAAGGCTGCATCAGACCAGTTTGAGCTGTACCATTCGTTTGATGACGTCGACCGCGAGAATGGAATCTGGCGTTATCTGTCGCAAGTCAAAGCCTTTGGTCGCGAGAAGGCGCGCGAGGGACTGCTGAAGTATAAGAAAGACGATCGTGAGCCCTTCCCTGACGTCTATCAGCTGTTCGCGGGCAAACTGACTGCGGATCAGATTCTGAAGAAGATTCGCGAGGCGAAGCTGGATGCCGAAGAGCGTGAAAAGCGGCTGTTCTATGCCGAGCTCTATATTGGCTTGAACTTCGATGTGGAACAGGAACCGCAGCAGGCGTTAGAACATTTGAAAGCCGCGACGGCGACCGCGTGGCCGCGTACTGCCGGTTATGGACCCCACTATATGTGGCACGTGGGGCGCCTGCATGCGATCCGTCTGCAGCAGCAGCTGCAGAAACAAAAATAGGCATCCGCAGTCAAATCGACTGGGGATGCCTGGAATATCGTAGGTCGCGAGTGGGTCAAACGACTTCGCAGGGGCGAAGTTCAGAATCGCGGTCTTTCTAGCGGTGATGAACTGACGCCGAGGTCTTGTCAGCGTTGATTAATATGTGGCGAGTGATTCGGGCTTCACCAGTGCAGTCGTCACCGGCGAGCCACCGAAGGCACCCGGCTGTCCCATCACTGGCTCACCATAGGTCGGCTGGCCGTAAGCTGTCTGGCTGAACTGCGGTTGAGCATAAGCCGTGGCCGGCATTCCGCTGGCGGGTGGCAGTCCGGCAGTCTCCATGGTCGTGCCGTTGACGGCCGTTGTGGAACTGAAGCCCGGTTGAATGTAAGTCGCGGGAATGCCCGGTCCGTAGCCCGGACCAGGTGCACCATAGACCGGGGCTCCGCCCGGGGCGCACGTTGAGCAACCGCCGCCACCCAGCGGAGCGAAGCCGCCGAACGGTTGACCACAGGGTGAGCATGACGGGGCGTAGCTCGTCGAACAGCCACCTCCGCAGCGTTGCCCGCAGCAGCATCCAGAAAGTAAGCCGAGTAAACACAAACTGATCCCGAGTGTGAGGCAGCGTTTCATTGTGGAATCCTTTCCCGCTGAACAGGCCGAGTGTCTGGCAGTCGGTTGATGGGCGAGGCAGTTGGAGACGTGGAGGCGAATGGAAGTGAGACGAGTGAAGGGATACGTTTTTCAACCAGACGCCATCCGGCCAGGAAAACGAAACGTTGATTCCTGGCCCGACTGCTGGTCCACCAGCGGGATCTGTCGGAACTGACATGATTTGGCGAGCGAAAACTCGCTAAACCGACCCGCTTCGGCGACGTGCGGGGCGGACTTTAGTTTTTTTCACAAATTCAGTCAATTGGGGATTTGGAGAGATTTTCACGATTCCGCGATTGGGGATGTTTTTTGTTGAACTTGAGGTCTCCGGGTCTCCGGTAATCGTGTGGCACGCGTTCGGGGGTGACTCGGACAGGAGTGCACCCTGCCCGGGCCGGTTGATGCAGACCGGCTCGCCAGTTCGGGGCGCATCATGATCTTGCGGAATTTTCGAACTTGATGCCGCACAACAGGTTGTGAGAACAAAAAACTCCGCGGAGGCTCGCGATGCTCGATTTTCGTTGGTTTTAAGATGTTGGTGGGCTGTGTGGATCTTGGTAGAACGGGGGTTGGTCCTTTGTCCTTTGTCCTTTGTCCTTTGTCCTTTGTCCTTTGTCAGTTGTCAGTTGTCAGTTGCACGCAGGACAGAGCTTGGAGTGGTGACCTTGATTCAAAGAGAGCGAAGGGAGCAAAGTGTGCAAAGGGAACGCTATTTTATCCGCGAATTGCGAGTGTTAGGGAGCAAAGAGAATGAAGGGAGCAAAGAAGTCATCTGTCCGTAGGATGGTCGCCCTCGGCCGTCCGTCCTTTTGCTGTGAACAGTGAGGCCAAGGGGGCAAAGAGAGCGAAGGGAGCAAAAAAACAAAGGGACCAAAGAGAGCAAAGAAACGGGACAATTGATTGGTCGCAAGGCTCGGAGTATCCCACGCCAGGTCGCCGCCTGGCAAAGTAATCCGACAAGCGAAAAGTATTCAATCCTCTTGGCGTCTGCCCCTGTGCAAGAAAGCTCTTCACTGTCGGAAGGGAACAAAGGGAACAAAGGGGCGCAAGAATTTGTGTGTGTGACGATGGGCGATCCGGCGCGGGGGATTCGCCCGACTCTGGAGAGTCAGGCTACAGGGGGGAGTCAGGCTATGGGGCCAGTCTACGGTGGCTCATTCGTCCGGTTCGCAGATTCCTGCCGGGCCCAGTAATGGTAGCAGGGGGCAGGCGGTGCATTTCGGTTTCGGGCCGCAATAGTCGTCGCCGACCTGGATCAGCCACTCGGCGAACTGCCCCAGTTCGATCGGGCTGTCGCGGAGGGCTTGTTCGAAGAATTCGGGAATCTCAGCGGAGTCATCGTACCACGAGAGCCAGCGGTGACGGCAGGCCACGCGCCAGCTGGCTCGAGTCAGGGGATATTTTTTCAGGCCGCCGATCACGCAGAAGAGGCGCGTGACCCAGGTCCGGTCCTGTGCAGAGAGCTCGGACCAGGCTGATTCCAGAGTGGAAGTGTTGGTGTCAAATGGGGTTAGTCCATCATCGAGTTGTTGTTGCCACCAGGCGGCCATACGCTGCAGCACGGCCACCAAGGTGGCGTTCCCGCCATATGGCTGCAGAAACTCCAGCAACTCCCCCCGCGTACCGCGAGCCACCTCGTCCACCGACAGGACCCAACTGGTTTCGATTTCCGGCCAGGCCCTGGCCAATTTGGCCGGAGAGAGCTGGCGTTCCAACACAAATCGGACCAATCCGCGCCAGCCGTCGCGGTAGGTCTCCAGATCCAGGCGACCGTAATGGGCCTGCAGAAGTTCCGCGGCGGCCAGTAAGCGATCGTCAGCCATTTCCATTTCCCTGTTGGCCCGCGGTTTTCAACGCGATATCATGCACTTCTGCCGCTTGAATACAGATCACGCAGCAGTTTAGCAGAGCCACTCGGTCTACTTCCAGGAGTCCCATCGCATGTTCTTTTTTGCTCGTCGCCCGTGGGATTTGCCGCAGCGGCAGCATACTTTGGAAGCGGTTTACGCTGACCGTAAATTGCATCGGCGCGAGTTCCTCACCACGACCGGCATCAGTGGCCTGGCGGCCGGGTTGGGGTTAAGTCTGGCCGGTTGCGGCCGGGCCTCTAAGGAAGAACTGCAGCAGGCGGGGGGCGTGGCGCCGGTGGCGCAGCATGCGGACATCTATCCGGCGAACCGTGAAAATCGCAACCCGCAGTTCGAATACGGACGCCCGGAATCGGCCGAGCAGGATACGGCCGAATTTACCAACTTCTACGAATTCGCCTCGTCCAAGAGTTCCTGGCGTTACGTCGGCAAGTTCCAGCCCGATCCGTGGAAGGTGGAAATCACCGGGCTGTGTGCCAAGCCGGTGACGCTCGATATGGATGATTTCTACAAGCACCCACGGTTGAAATGGGAAAGCCGAGACTATCGACATCGCTGCGTCGAGACGTGGGCGATGTGCCTCCCGTGGACGGGATTCGCGCTGCGGGATTTGATTCGCGCCGTGGAACCGTTGCCGTCCGCGAAATACGTCAAGTTCGTCACCTTCGACCGGCCCTTGGAAGCGCCCCATATGGCGACTCGCAGCTTCCCCTGGCCCTACACAGAAGGCCTGACGCTGGCTGAAGCCACCAACGAGCTGGCGTTCGTGGCCACAGGGGTGTTCGGCCACCCTCTGCCGAAACAGAATGGAGCGCCGATTCGGATCGTACTCCCGTGGAAGTATGGATTTAAGAGCATCAAGTCGATCGTGAAGATCGAGCTGACTGATACGGCACCTCCCACGTTCTGGAATACGATCAATGCAGAAGAGTACGATTTCGCTGCCAACGTGAACCCCGATGTGCCGCACCCGCGCTGGAGTCAGCGCACGGAGTGGATGCTGGGGACTCGCGAAGTTTTCAATACGGTGCGCTATAATGGCTACGGCGACTGGGTCGGCAAGCTGTATTTGGCATAAGGGGTCTGGTTGCCGAGTTCGCCCGAAATCGGACCATTGAGGAATGACATGCCGCAACGCAAAAATGAATTAGCCGAGCGTGCCGTAGTGATCCTGGCGACGGCATTCGTCGTGATGGGAGGGATTGGGGCGTCGATCTTCTTGATCGTTTCCAACAGTTCCAATCCGATGCCGACGCTGATTTATTTTGCGATCGGGTGTTTCGCCACGGGCCTCATTCTGTGGATCCTGCGCGAGCCTGATCCCCTGTCGCCGCGGGCCAGCATATTTGCCTGGCTGCAGCGCCCGAAAATTACGACTTATCACTACAAACTGAAATTTCGCAAGCCTGCGATCTCGAGCAGCGAAGAACGCCAGCAGCCACCGACGGCCGCCAGCGTGCGGCAGATTTCGCAAGAATCGCTGGGGACCTGGGTGCCGTCAAAGCTACCCAACAGAAAGCGGCCGCGCGCTGAATGAACGGTGCTCTGCGACTGCGGGGGCAGACAGGCGTGATTCGAGATGGAAATTCGTCATTCCGGTTCAGTCATTCGCCATTTCTGCACCTCAGGCGGTAGTTGACTTTCGCCGATAATCTGAGATAACTATTGATCAACGTCCGTTGATGTGCGACAGCCTGGGTGCCTTAATCTATGATTCCTATTCTCGGTTCCAATAAGCGACTCTGCGACGGTCTGTCGCGCCGCGATCTCCTGCACATTGGCGGGTTAGGTGCGTTCGGACTCAGCCTCGCGGACTGGAATCGATTGCAGGCGGCCCAGACCGAAGGGGAAGCCTCACCGTCATCGGGCAAGGCGAAGTCGTGCATTCTGGTGTTTCTGTTCGGGTCTCCCCCGCAGCATGAAACATTCGATCCCAAGCCGAAAGCCCCGGTCGAGATTCAGGGCGAGATGAAGGCCATTTCGACCAACGTTCCCGGTTTAGATATTTGCGAGGGGCTGCCGCAGATGGCGGGGGTGATGGATCGCATGACGATCGTGCGGTCGATGACTCATCCTTATCCACTGCATGGTGTGGCCTACGCTCTGACAGGCATGCCGACCTATACTCCCGCGATCGAAGCCAAGCCGCGTGATCCGCAGCACTGGCCCTATATCGGGTCGGTTGTGGATTATCTCGATCGCCAACACTCCAGGAGTGGCAAGGTGGCGGCGCCGAACCATATTGGTTTGCCGTGGCTGTTGGGATCCAAGAGTGACCTGGGAGCGCTGGCCGGGCCGTACGCGTCATTCCTGGGCGGTGCCTATGACCCGGTCTGGACCGACTTCGACGGTGTGGGAACCCGGGTGGTGCCCAAGCTGAGTGATGGGCAATCCAAAGAGGTTCTCGA
>CAZQUW010000052.1:10197-28522 GCA_964596215.1 uncultured Planctomicrobium sp.
CGTGAACCGCTCGAAACACGCATGAAATTTGGTCTGACGCTGTTCGGTCAATCGCTGCTCGCGGCACGCCGGCTGGTGGAGGCGGGGACGCGGTTTGTCTCGGTCTTCTGGGATCCGTTCAGCATCTTCGGAGGCAGCGTGTGGGACACGCACGCGAATCACTTCCCGCGGTTAAAGGAATATCTGCTGCCGGTGTTTGATCAGGCTTATACGGCGTTCATCCGCGATCTGGATGAGCGTGGCCTGTTAGATGAAACCCTGGTCTGCTGCGTCAGTGAGCATGGCCGGACGCCCAAGATTGACAATGGTCCCAAGGGGGGCGGTCGTCATCATTGGTCGCGCGTATATTCCGCGGCTTTTGCCGGCGGCGGAATTGCACGTGGCCGCGTCGTGGGCCGTTCAGACGATTCCGGCGGCGATGTCGCGAATTGTCCGGTCTCGCCGAAGGACATTCTGGCGACATCGTTCCATCTGATGGGAATCGATCCGCATACGACGATTCCCGATCGCCTGAATCGCCCGATGCCGATTGCCGGCGACGGAATGGTGCGACACGAAATGATCGGTTAGTTTGTCGCTTACGCGGCTTTTTGGATCTGCGTTATTGGAGTCACGGCCGCCAGGATGAGATTCACCGTTTGCTGAGTGGCCCCGCGCTGGGTTGTGACGAGTTGCTGGGCTCGACGGCCCATGTCTGCGGCTCGTTGGGGATCAAGCAGAAGTTCCCGAATTGTGGTGGTGAAGGCGTCCGGAGCGGGAATAATCTGGGCTGATTCGGCATCTAATAACAGGGCCACAACATCTTTGAAGTTGTGGGTATGCGGTCCAAACAAGACCGCCGCACCGTAGCCTGCGGGTTCGATCATGTTCTGCCCCCCACGTCGCGAGAGGCTGCCTCCGACGAACGCGATCGCGGCTAATCCCCAGCAGGCGGATAATTCACCGAGGGTGTCGAGCAACAAAACGGGACGATCGGCAGTCACTGTTTTCGACGTGATCTGACTGCGTCGCACTAGTGGCCAACCCTGGCGTTGGATCAGCGTTGCGACTTCTTCAAACCGTTCTTGATGTCGAGGGACCAGCATCAGCCGCAGTTTTGGAAATTCTGAATGTAATGCCTGGTAGGCTGCCAGAGCCAGTTCTTCTTCGGGGCCTTGAGTACTGCCGGCGATTAAGAGGGTTTCGTCGGCCTGCAGGCCAAATGACTGCCCGATCTCCTGGGTGCGTACGTTCCGGCGATTGGTCTCGACGCGGTCAAACTTGATCGAACCGGTGATGGTAATTTGTTGCGGGTGGGCTCCCAGATCGACAAGTCGATGGGCGTAAGTCTGATTCTGCACCGCAATCACTTGCAGTTGCGGAAGGACTCGCCGCAGTAACGGCCGGATCCAGCGATAGCTGCGGTAGCTGCGATCGCTGACGCGGCCATTGATCAACAGGATCGGAATCCGACGATGTTTTGCGGCGGCAATGAAGTTCGGCCACAGCTCCAGTTCGACCAGGACAATGGCCGACGGTTGGACTCGATTCAGAGCCCGCGCGACGCTCCAGGTGAGGTCAATCGGAAAGTAGCAGATGGTGTGTTGTGGATAGAGTTTTTGGGCGACTTCGTGACCGGTGACAGTCGTGGTTGAGATCCACAGGTCGTGGTGCGGAAGTTGGGCGGTGAGTTGTTCGAGGACCGGCCTGAGCTGGACCACTTCGCCCACGCTGACGGCATGGAGCCAGATGCAGGGGCGATCAGAATTGCGGTGCGGCAACGATCCCAGGAACTTCTGCTGCCAGTCGCCCAGCCGTTTCTTTAAGACGACACGACGGTACAGGAGCCACGGAGCGGCGAGGATGGCAGCGCTCAGGTATACGAGATTGAGTAACCAACTCACGGGGAATCCTTTCCCGTCGGGGCCGTCCGTTACAGCAGAATCTGCAGTTCGGCTCGACGGGAGCCTCGCGCTCCCGTCGGCCATGTTTCCAGGATCAGACTGGTTTTAGTCCTTCTTCATATGGCAATTCTTAAACTTTTTACCGCTGCCGCAGGGACACGGAGAATTGCGGCCGACCTTTTCGCCGTAGTTGCGAATCGGTTCGACAGCCTTCTCCGACGGTTCATTGGGGCTGACGGTTTGATCGGAGCCGGTGGCTTCCAGCAGCATTTCTTCTTCGACTTCTTCAAATGCCGACGGAGCCGAATCATGGGTCGTCGCTGTGATCTGCCACAGGTCGCCGACAAAATCACTGCTCGTCTCTTCGACGCGGAAGATCACCGAAGTGACCTGCTCCGCGATGCGTCGCCACATCTGGTCGAAGGCCCGCATCCCTTCGCGTTTGTATTCGACCTTGGGGTCCTTGCCGGCATAACCTGCCAGGCCGATCCCCTGTCGCAGATGGTCCATGTAATACAGGTGGTCTTTCCACGCCGTATCCAGCACATCCAGAATCAGGGATCGTTCCGTCTGCATCAATTCCGGGCGGTACCGATGTTCGGCCGCGTTCAGAATCTTCTGGCGGGCGGCCTTCCGCGGCAACGTCTGCAAGTCGGCAGCCTGAATGGTCGACTTCAGGGTGTTCTGGGCCCATTCGGCCAATTCGACCAGGGCCCCGGGATCACGGACCGGGTCGTTGCCCGAGTCCTTGCTTTGCGGCGGTCCGTAGACTCGTTCGAGATAGTCATCAATCCGGGAGACTGTCTGGCCGTTCTGGTGATACTTTTCACTGTAGGCCAGCAATGCGGAGCGAATCGAATCGCGAGATTGTCCTTCGAAGGCAGTTGGCTGCAGCGGTGCATCGAAGCGATTCCCTGCCCACTGGGCCAGGCCTTCGCGATCGTAGCGTTCCGTACCGGGCGCTCCGGAACGATCCGCCATAAAGCGCGTCAAACCGACCGACACCGGGAACTCGATCTCCTTGGCGTCATACATCTGGGTCAGGCGTTCGAGGATCTTCTCCTGAACCTGGGCCGCGGGAACATCCTTAAATTCGTCGGGCGACATCCGCAGCGTAAACTGGTCTGCCAGCCAACTGCTCAAATTGGAACGGCCGTAATCCTCTGCCGAAAACTGCTGCAGCGGAGAAAAGTCATAGCGGCCGATTGCTTCGTTGATGCGGGGCACCATCTCTTCGAAAATGTCGCGAATACCAATCTTCTTCAATTCTCGATCATTGGTATTCAGACCATAGCGGGTATTGAGCCACTTCGAGAAAGCCGCCCAGTTCCGTTCGCGTTCGTCTTCCACATCCTCGGGCAGATCACTTTCGATCTGATCGCGCAGGTACTCTTCGGCCTTCCGCTCGGCCTGGTCCCGCATGTAGCTGGCCATCGCCTCGGCATCCATATCGCGGATGTCGCGCTCCTCGACTTCGATGCCGTAAGCGACTTCCGCCCATTTGACAGCCGATTCGCGGCCATATTTCGGCGACAGGAATTCCGGCACCACTTGTTTCAAGCGCTGGCGGAACATATCGATGACCAGCTCGCGCGAGTCGACACCGTCGAGGATCGCCTGGCGATAGCCATACACCCGGGTGCGCTGCTGGTCCATGACTTCGTCATATTCGAGCAGCTGCTTGCGTGTTTCGAAGTGCCGTTCTTCGCACTTCTTCTGGGATTTTTCGATCCGGCTGTTGAGCATCGGGTGCTCAATGGCTTCGCCCTCTTTCATGCCGACCCAGGCGAGAACACTCTTGAGCGTATCACCGCCGAACAGTCGCAGCAGGTCGTCTTCCATCGACAGGAAGAAGCGGCTGGAACCCGGATCACCCTGGCGTCCGGCACGGCCCCGCAACTGCAAATCGATACGGCGAGCTTCATGGCGTTCGCTGCCGATCACGTGCAAACCGCCCAGCGCGGCCACTTCGCGGCCCTGGGCGACCATCCCATCCTGCTCGGCGATCTGCTTCGACAGCGCATCCCATTCGGGTTTGGGGACATCAAGTCGCGAGCGATACTTCGTCTTGAGCTGTTCCCAGACCATTGGTTCGGGGTTACCACCCAGGATGATGTCTGTACCGCGACCGGCCATGTTCGTGGCAATGGTCACTGCACCCAGGCGGCCGGCCTGAGCAATAATCTCGGCTTCGCGTTCGTGATGCTTGGCATTCAGGACCTGGTGCTTGACGCCGTATTTGGTCAGGCGGTGCGACAGGTGTTCCGACTTTTCGATCGAGATCGTACCGACCAGGATCGGGCGGCCAGTCTGATGAACTTCGCGGACTTCTTCGACGATTGCCTCGAATTTTTCGGGCTCCGTGCGGAAGATGAGGTCCGATTCGTCCTTACGAACCATCGGGCGATTCGTGGGGATGGCGAGGATGTCGAGGTTATAGACCTTCAAGAATTCGGTCGCTTCGGTCATGGCCGTACCGGTCATGCCGCCGAGTTTTTTGTAAAGCTTGAAGAAGTTCTGCAGGGTGATGGTGGCGAGGGTTTGAGTCTCTTCCTTAATGCGGACGCGTTCTTTCGCTTCAACCGCCTGGTGCAGACCATCGCTCCATTGACGGCCATGCATGGCACGGCCGGTATGCTCGTCGACGATGATGACTTCGTCACCGACGACCATGTAATTGACATCGCGCTTGTAAAGGAAATGGGCCTTCAGCGAGTTGTCGATCAGGTGGGGCCATTCCATGTTGCCCGCGGTGTAGAAGCTTTCCACGCCGGCGAGTTCTTCGGCCACGCGGACACCTTCGTCGGTCAAATGGCAGGTATGTTCCTTCTCCTTGACTTCGAAATGAATGTCCTTCTTCAGCTGCATGGCCACTTGATTGGCCTTGGCGTACTTGGTGACATCGTCAGTCGACGATCCCGAGATAATCAGCGGCGTCCGGGCTTCGTCGATCAGAATGTTGTCAACTTCGTCGACGATGGCGAAGTCAAGCGGCCCCTGCACCTGGCGGAGATGCTGCGGATAACGCTCGTCATCCCATCGCGCGGGCTTCATGTTGTCGCGGAGGTAGTCGAATCCAAATTCGTTATTCGTGCCGTAGGTGATGTCGCACTGGTAAGCTTTTACGCGGTCTTCAGCACGCATCTGCGACTGAATCGCGCCGATGGTCAGACCCAGGCCGTTATAGACGGGGGCCATCCATTCCATATCGCGACGGGCGAGGTAATCGTTAACTGTGACGAGATGCACCTTGCCCGCGAGGGCGTTCAAATACGCCGGCAGGGTGGCGACCAGCGTCTTGCCTTCACCGGTGCGCATTTCAGCAATCATACCCTTGTGGAGGGCATAACCACCGATCAACTGCACGTCATAATGCCGCATCCGCAGGTAACGCCGGCTGGCTTCGCGGACTCGAGCGAACGCTTCGGGGAGAATGTCATCCAGGGTTTCGCCTGCCGCCAGGCGAGCGCGGAACATGGCCGCGGACCCCTTGAGCTCTTCGTCCGAGAGTTTTTCGATCTCGGCTTCGAACTTGTTGATGCGGTCGAGCGTGGAGCCCGGCAGAATCGTGGACTGCTGCGTCCGTTTGTCGCGGATATAGCCCAGCTTCTTCAGCACACGCTCGTTAGCGGCACCGAAACGTCGGGTGATAAACCGTTCAAACGTCGCGAACAGCCAGTTGAAAAAGTCGCCAATACGTTCCAAAAATTCCATGAGATTTTCTTCTCGCTGTCAGGCGGCTGGTTTCGTCAGTTGAGTCGTCTCAACCGCACGTACCGGCTGACACCATGCAATCGATCACGCGCCCCCGTCCGAAGGGGCTGCCAAAAACGTCAGGCTGCCTGGATTGATCACGACCGCTCCGTGCCTGCATTGCAGACGGCATTCGCGACCAGTCAACCAGCCATAACTCCAAGTCTGCCTGAAGTTTATTGTGGACAGTAAAATGGGTCAATCCACATCCTTAAGGACTTCAGGAGTGACAATCAGCGACTTCAGGCAAGATTGGCAGCCGAGACACGCGATTTTCGTGCCAAGACGAGTCCCGAGGAATGTTAAGAGTGGTCGTTGAGCGAAAGTTTTCTGCCCTTGGAGGGCATGCAAAAGCTCTTTGACAATTGGTCCAAACATGTCGTCACTCACCGGTGGCTCGACGAAACTTTCGGCTGGAATCACAGCATGGTTTCGACGATGATGCGACCGCTGTGGGACGGGTCTTCCGGCCGACCGTCCGGTTTCACGCATTCGGGGCCTGGTGACGAAGGTTTAATGGTGAGTTTCGAATGAGTCGATGCGAGATGCGGAGAACGCGATGGATCTCTCATTTCGCGTGCCCGAGTCCTTGGTAAAACGCGAATATTTAGTGCCGATTTCAGCAACTGAGATTGATTGAGCCGATGACTTACGGACGGATGGGCCAGAAAAACCGTCCGACCGACTCTGCGGCCCGTTCAGAAGGATCACGGATGAATCGCCTCGCCTTGTTATCTCTCTGCCTGTGTTCTGTATGGTCCTGGGCTGCCGCGCCTGTTGCCTCTGCGGCGGAAAAGTTGGAACTGGCAGAATCCGCGACGGAGGCTCGGTCGTTTAAAGTTTCAATTCGCATGGACCTGGACGGTCAGTTGCAAGCTGCCGTGGCGGACACCAAAGCGGTCGCGATGAAGCTGACCGGCAATGCACAGCTGTCGTACCACGAGCGGCGACTGGCGAGTCTGGGACGGGATGCAGCCGACTTCCGCGGGTTGCGGACCTATGATCAGGCCGAATTTCACAGCCAGGTGGCTGACCGCGTCAGCGAGACCAAACTTCGCCCGAGCTTTCGCCAGATTGTGGCCGAGGGGCAAACGGATGGGGTAAGACTGTATTCCAGCTTCGGCCCGTTGACATACGAAGAACTGGAGTTGCTGCGGCCACCGGTTGACAGCCTGACAGCACTCGCCCTGCTCCCGGCGGATCGAGTTGAAGTCGGCGAGAAATGGGAGGCGCCGATGTGGGCCCTGCAGTTCCTGACCGGCGTGGAAGCGGTGGAGAAAGGGGAGCTGAAATGCACGCTGGAATCGGCCGAGAACGAAGTCGCGAAAGTGGCGTTCACCGGCGAGGTGAAAGGCGGAATCCTCGGGGCGGGATCGGAAATCAAGGTCGCCGGGCACTATCTCTATGACTTGAAACAACACTACCTGACGCACATTGAACTGAGTCAGACTGAAACACGTTCGGTCGGTGCTGTGACGCCCGGCCTGAAAGTGACAGCCAAGGCCGTACTGGAACGGGTACCCAGTGAGCACCCGGCATTGAATGACCTGTCAGTCGAAGCGGTGCCCCGCGAACCCAAACCAGAATCGCTGCTGCTGGCCATGGAAGCCAGCGATTGGGGCATCAAACTCTATCACGACCGCTTGTGGCACTTGTTCCATCAGGGAACCACAGTTGCTGTGCTGCGGCTGATGGATAAAGGGAGCCTGGTGGCCCAATGCAACGTATCGCCCATCGGTTCTGCCCCAGCCGGCAAACATATTGGCGAGCAGCAGTTTCAGGATGACGTGCAGAAGGCCATTGGTGCTGAGTTCCAGAAGATCGAAAAAGCCGAGATCATTCCGACTGAGGACAAGCGATTCGTCTATCGTGTGATTGCCTCGGGAGAGGCGAATCAGAAGACATCCAAGGGAGTGAACAAGATCCCCGTTAACTGGATCTATTACTTGATCGCGGACGCCGATGGCCGCCAGATGGTGCTGGTGTTTACGGTGGAGAATACCCTGGTCGAGAAGTTCCAGAATCGGGATATCAACCTGGCGCTGGGGATCGATTTTCAGCCCAGGGTGGCGAAGTCAAAGTGAGTGGTAAATCGTGATGGAATCGCGTTCTGAGCGGGGAACGAACAACGACTAGCGTTGAGGAACGCCGTTCCCGGCGCCGATGGGGACTCGGCGACCAGTGGGCGGAGCGGGTGTTGTGGGGATCGTCGAGGGGCGAGGGTCGATGCCTCCCAGGAAGCGTTTTACGGCGTCGTTCATGCGTTGAGCGGGCCGGATCTGGGCGTCCGGGTTATCGAGAGTTCCGCGAACTTCGACTCCCATCCAGCCAACGGTGGCCTGGCCGACGACTTGCTGCAAGATGGCCAGGGGGGCTCGAGCACGGGGAACCGATGAGAAGAAGTCGAAACTGATTCGGCGGTCAAAGCGGACCCGGCCGAACCCCTTCAAATTGAGCGCCGCACCTTTCAGGTCGACCTGATCGAATTCAAACTGGTTGTTCGCGATCTTAAAGAAGGCCTGAGCTTCATCAAACGCCGTGTTATTCGGAGAGCCACCGTTGAGCTGTTTGACCACCGCCAGCATGACGGGCAACTGGTAGAGGGCGGCTGGTCGAATCAATAACTGGCCGCGTCCGGTCAGGTTGCGTGTCGAATTGCCGCGGCCGGACAGTTCGGCTTCGCCCGTCATAATGCCACGCAGATCATGCTGGTTCGGCAGGTACAGTTCGGCATAGCGTTCCAGCAGGGCATCGCGCATGGTCATCACGACGGTATAGGATGTTTCTGAGCCCAATACCGCGATCCCGTCGAGGGTAAAAATGCCATTGATCGCGCGACCCGTGATGCGTTGCTCCTGCGGTGGTCGCTTAATGATGCCCGTCGCGGTGCGACGCGCGTCGATCAGTTCGCGGCTGCCGATATAAAGATGATTGCCATTGAGGCTGATGGGGCCCCTGACTGTTGAGAACTGATAACCCAGGATTGTCATGGAGGTCAGATCGCTCATGCCGTCGGTGACAATGATCTGCCCGTCCCAAGTCCCTTTGATGAGGAATTTTCCATACAGATGCTTCAAATCCACACCCGCCGTGACGCTCGTTCCGGCGCAGAGAATCTCGAGATCCCATGCCGACGTCACGCCATCCTTGCCGTCGCCGGTGCCGCGGAATTCGATCATGCCGGTCAGTGAGACACTGCCGTCACGGGGGTCGAGTGTTTCGATGACTTCGCGGAATCCCACCGGCAGCGCGCGGCGGAAGCGATTGTTCGGAGTCAAGTCTTCGACTCGCAAGTCATCCAGGCGAACTCGCCAGTGATGGTTGGGTTCGATCACGGCAAATCCGTTGTGCAGGGTGAGCTTGGTGTCACCGTGCCGGCCTTCGATCCGGGTCAAGTCAGCGCGCATCAGCGTCGGGTCGTCCTGGTCTCGATGAAAGCTGACATGACCTTGAACTTCTTCCACGGGGAACGGAAATGATTTGAGCTGAAATGCGGTCTGGATGAGGTCTGCATCGAGACTGATTTCCGGGTGCTGACCCGGTGTCCAGTCGATCGTGGTGGTGCAGTCGAAGCTTCCCTGGGGTGTGAACTCCTGCCAGAGCTTTTTCCAGCCTTCCGGGAGTGCATGTTCGAGTTCCTGATCGAGTTTTGTCCCGACGGAGCGGACCGTCAGTCCCAGGCCACTGGACGCACCGGCCATGTGATACTCGCCTTCACCGGTCAATTCAGTGGCCCCGTGGGTCCCCTTCAGTTTCGTAAAGGAACAGGTCTGACCGTCGTAATTAATCAGTCCTTCCAGGTCGTTGACGGCATAGGGGAAACACTTGCAGTTCATACTACCGGAATGGAGCCTTCCAAGTAGGCGGGTGGACCAGGGAACCTCTTCGTTGCCGTTCCGGGTCATGTGCCAATGGAAGTCGGCAACGCCCTGCAGATTCATGGAACGCAGCACTTTGCGGATGGCCTCGGGTGTGGACAACACAAAGACCTCATCGAGCGGGAGCGCGTCGACGCGCACATCCACCCGAGCCCCCGGGTGCTCACCCCCAACACGGGCCACGCTGCTGATTCGGACCTCGCGCTGGCCCGCCATGCCCCTCAGTTCGGCATCGACGCGGACACCACGCTTCTTGATGAGTCCCTGCACGTTATCGATGGGATACGGGAACTTGACGTGGGCCACGGTGCAACCAAGGGGAATCACGTCTGAATCGCAGCGGAACCCTTTCATCTTGTCATACGACAGATACATGTCGACATTCACTTTTCCCGAAGGCTGGAGATGATCGTACGCCACGCGCAAGTGTGGGTTCAGCCGGGCCCGAGTGCTGGGATCCAACGGCAGATTCTTTACCGACGCGAGCGCCGACAGCGGATATTCGGGCCGGGTCAAATCCAGGTTTCCTTCCCGGACGACGACCTGGGTTGTCCCATGCCGGCCCGACAGCGACGGAACCCTGACCCGCGTGGGGTCACAGTAGATTTTCCCCTGCACGTCATCGAGCGTGTGAGAGAGCACGGGATGCGTCCAGGTGCCCGACTTCAGATTGATCAACAGCTTGTAATCGAGAGGCTCGGCAGTTGATGCCTTGGTCAAACGAAAGAACAGATCTCCGACGGCGTCCAGCTGCGGGTCCGTAATTGGCGGTCCAGGGAGCGGAAAGCCGACTTTCTCTGGGAAGGCGGCGATGTAGTTGCGGGATTGAGGGAAGAATTCGCAGATCTTGTCCCAGAGCGGTGTGGCAAACTTGAGTTGCTCCACGCGCCCGTTCAACATCCATTTCTGGTCGTCAAGATGCCAGTGGCCATCCAGATTGATCATTCCGACCGGTTCAATCAACGCCGTCCCCTTAATGAGATAACGTCGCTTGCCGGACGGCGTGAGCTGCAGGTGGGCATTCTGCAGGACGGCGGTGGCCGGTTCACCCGGGGCGGGACTCTCGAGGCGAATGCGTATCGTGCCACGCTCGATCAGCCATTCGGGAAGGTTGGCTTGCTGTTCGGGAAGTTTTCCCAGACCCTCCCAGTTCCAATGACCTTCACTGTCACGCACGAGGTCCAGCCGGGGCTGGACCAGGCGGATCTGTTGAAAGACCAGCCGCTGCTGTCCGAGTTGCTCACGATCGACCGAGACGACCGCCTCGTGCAGATTCAGAATCGGTGAGTCGTTCTTGGGGAGTTTGAGGACGAAATTCGAGACACGAATTTGGCCCTGATAATCGAACCGGCTGCCGCTGAAGGAGACACCCCAGTCGGGGACCGCCTCCTTGAACGCGGTGTCGATCCGGCCCTGCAACATTTCATCTGTATGAGTCCAGAGGAACCAGACGTAACTTCCCCCGGCCGCACCCGCCAGCAGGAGCAGCATGAACAAACAGCCAATTGTGCGCCGGATACCCATCCTTGCAGGCGACTTTCTGCTCCTCTGGAGGCCGCTCAGGGAAGTCCGTTACCCACGGCAACCAGGGGATTTAACCTAAGAACTCCTGACAAAACCGGTTGTGGGAAGCTCAGAATCGCAGTATTTACAGCGGTTCAGAACTGTCGCGGGGGTTTTGTTAGCGTTTATAAATTCGTAATATCTGTGCTTCAGGTTTGGGGGCCACGGATACTTTCGGGTGGCCGCTTGTAACGATCGATGACTCGCTGCGCAATGTCCTGGATGCCGACGGCACTCAGGATTAACAGAGGATATTCCGCGGGCAAACGATACCTCAGTGAACTCACAAACAACAGGTGTAATGCCGAGAAGTACAAAATCGGTGCCAATGTCAGAAAATAGATCCAGCTCCAGGGAAGTGCGGGAGCGGCACGTAGTTCAGGGCGTCGGCAGATCCCCCACAGGGCCGCAAACGCAATTGGTATCAGGAAGGTCAGCAGGGCGAACCGGACCTGCCAGTGATCGAACTGAGGAGTATTAGGCCAGAGATTCCAATACCTGCCCAGCTTGATCCAGGCCAGTTGCACGGTTCGACCGGGATTCTGAGCTGCCCAGGTCCAGGCGGCGCGTCGGTAGTGCCGATCGACGTCGCGTTCGGACATGGTCTGGTAGAGCGCATCATGCTGCAGAAACTCCATATGACTGTCCCCGTTGGCTTCGGGATTAAGTCCATCGTAAAGGCTGGGGCCCATCCACAATGTGGTCGGAACGAAGTCGCCGCTGGTGACGACGTAATTGCGATAAGTCCAGGGGGCCAGTCCCAGAGACATTCCGGACAACAATGCCAGTCCCGCGATGCTCGCCTTCGCTGATGAAATCCTGGTGGCGGGGACCGCCCAGCGTGACATGGAATACAAAACCAGACAGGCTCCGGCGAGCGGTGGAAACAGCAGCCAGCTCGGCCGGACATAACAGCCTAATGTCCCTGCAACGCCCGTGAGAATCCCCGCACCCGCGATCCGTGCCGCGGAGCCAGCGACGAGCACATTGCGGGACATCCACACGAGTGCAATGAGGCCCAGCAGCAGTCCCAGGGCAAACGCCGTTTCACTCAGGATCATCACGCTGAAGACGACGAACGTGGGGGAAATGGCGGCCAATCCGGCCGCGATCAATCCGATACTGCGACTGAATAGTTCGGCCCCCAGCCAGTACACCCCACCACAGGCGAGAGTACCCACGATGGCTAGCACGATGCGAGCTGCCAGGACGTGGTCTCCGAACAGTGCCATGCTGATCGCCAGGATGGCGGGAAAACCGGGCATACGCAGAATCTTGCGCGGCGGTTGATAGATTTCAAAGTTCTGTCCATGAGCCAGTTTCTTGCCCAGCTCCCAGTAGCCTTCAGCGTCACCGGCAATCAGGCACAACCGGCCAGGTGTTTGGGAAACGTACTGCTGCACCACTACGGCCGCCCCCACGCGCAGCGCGAACGCAAGCGTTAAGATCCCCCACAGCCAGCACTGAGTGCGGTTTCGCCTCACAGACAATCCCCCCAACCCCGAAAAATCGTCGTAGGTTACGCCCGACCGGACGGATGGGTCAATACCAATCCCGGGTTGAGAGGTTGGGGCAAACGAGTAGCAACCTATTGGATGCTAATGAGTTGTGAAATTGCGAACTACTCGGCGGTGGTCGAGTAGTCGACAGTCTGGATGGGAGATTCTGCTTCTGAATTCTGGTTTTCTACCTGACGCTCGGCGAGGCGTCGCTGTTCCACAGCGCGTCCGACGACATGGCCGACCGCGCCCCCGCCAAACGTCACCATGACATTCACCATCGGCGTTAAAAAGTACTGCGCTGGCCTCACGATGCCCGAGGCCACCTGCGAGAAATACTCGCGATAGGTTCCGCTTTCGAGTTCCCAGTCGTCCTCGGCCTGGGCATAACCCAGCACATCGTTGACGGCACGACTGGTTTTCCACAGTCGGAAACACGGCAGGGTGGTCAATGTGGCGTATGTTCCCGGAAGTGACCGGCCGTGTATGTCCTTCGCGCAGGCCGCTTCGTGCACAGCAGAAGCAACCCTGTCCGAATTGACGGACAGGGTTTCCGTATAAGGATTGTAATGTTGATAGCCGAAAACTCGCCCGGGGAGCAGGGTGTAACTGGTCACACTGAGTACTCCCGCGGTATAGCGCCAGCCTGGAGCGACCCGGGTGTTCGATTTCAGCCGCTGCCACTCACCCCCTGGATCGTACTGGTTGACCAGCACGCGTACGTCGGTGAGATCATTCTGGCTCAGGTAGTTCGCCAGCTGATCGCGGCGTCCGGGAGACAATTCCGGGGCGAACTGGTATTTATTGCCACGCAGCAATCGCTGAGGGAATTCGACGACCCGCCGCATTCGGTCCATGGCCGGATGTGGGCCACCAAACTCGAATTCGACGTCATCAGGGGAGCTTTTGATTGGTTGGACCGCGCGGGCGTGTCCATATCGATAAGGAGTGGTCGCACATCCCTGGATTCCGCTACAGAAGACCAGGATCCACACGCCATAGATGCGCGATCGCTCGCGAGTGGACTCAAACATCGCTCGAAACGGGAACATGAAAGAGAGTTCCGTCGGCACTGTTGTGCGGGACGTGGCTGAAAGTGGATGAATAGCGGATTGGGCGGATGGTCGCTTTTGGCGGGGTTTTCGTCGAGATGAGTTCTGATAGTTCGGAGGACTTTTTCCTCGGAATTCGGGACTCAATCGGCGGTTTTTGCCGGTGTTCCAGGCGATGCCGCATTGGAACTCGGTTTGCGACGCAGTGCCGCCGGGGTAACGTCGAAAACGCTGCTACAATCTTCCGGCCATTCGACAGGTCCGGAGTGCCTGTTTTCGAATTACCGAGACTCATAAAGGCGGATCTACGGCCGGGGTGCAGCATGTCCGCTGGCTCGCGGTGATCACTGCGAACCAGCTTCAAAGAAAATAGCTGCCCCTGGATGTTCAGGGGCAGCTATCGCGTTGTCAGGAGTCTTGTGTTACCGAGCGGAGTGGTCTCAGTACGCGGGCCAGCATTTGCGGCCTTTGCAGCACCAGGGGGCCGGGGGCGGAGCGGGGGGATTGATTGGTGCAATCCAGATGTTGCGGAAAACGACAGGGGCTCCGTGGTCTTGCAGGGCCAGCGGCAGCAGAATCGGGGTTTCTTCCGGTCCGGCACCAGTCGGGCCGTCGACTTCGACTTCATCCTGCACCTTGACGCCGTTGTGTTCCACAGAGATCAACGCATTTTCAATCTTCTTGCCCCGTGCATTGAAGACCGGGCCCTGGTAACGAATGTCATAGGTTTGCCACGTCAATGGCGGAAAGGCCATGTTCAGATCGGGCTTCTTGTATTTGTAGATGGCCCCGGCTTCGTCTTCGGCCCCAGCCAGGCCAAACGAGTCCAGAATCTGAATTTCATGCCGGCCATTCAAATAAATTCCGCTGTTGGCCCGTGCCTGACCGCGAGCGTTTGGCATGAATGGGGTGCGGAACTCGACATGCAGGATGAAGTCGTTATACAGATAGCTGGTTTTAGTACCCGACAACAGCAGCCCTTCGTCGGTCAGCTTGGCATTCTGCCAGCAGAGGGTACCGATGTTCTCCAGCGGTTGGTCTTCGGCTGGCGCCGTTCCACCGAACAGCAGGGCACCGCCCGGTGCAGGTGCAGATCCCATCGTGGGGCTGACGCGGTGGACTCGTTCGAGTTCACCGAGGGAAATGTCGCCTGCCTGGAATTTGACCGTGGCACGTTTGCCCATACCCTGGAGGAAGATCGAGTAAGGCCCGCCCTGCAGTGTCAGCTTGCGGCCCTCACGTTCGCCGATCAAGCGAATCCGAGCGAAGCCATTCCAGCCGTCCCCGGGCAATCCGCCAATCAGCAACTGGCCCTGGAAACGGCCGCCACCCATCGACACCACTTGCAGGCCGAAATCTCCAGTGGAGAATTTGCTCAGTTGAACCGTTCCACGGAATTCACCCTGCAGGTCAAAATCCTGGTCCTTTCCGTCCGGATCGGTCAGTGTGTACTTCGGGTCCGTATTATCCGCAAAAACCGCTCCGCACGAGAAGCAGACCATGCTGACTGCGAGCAACCATCCCAATCGACGTCGTAACATAATGACAAGCTCCCAAGATCTTCCGAAAATGACACGCTCTGTTTGTTCATTGTGCGCCGCAGACCACCCTTCGCAAGCATAATTCGCGTTGCCGACTCGCGATATTTGGTGAAGTTGAGTCAAAATCCGCAGGCTGCATCGAAACGTAGCATTTTGACATCGAGCGGAAAGGACAGGCGATATGTCTGCTAAAACGCGGTAAATCGCTATAATCCTTGCCATCCGAAATTTTTCACGCAAACGGCGGGATGGACCGCATGCAGACGGGCTCATTCCCGACCCCAAATCAGATTCCGGTGAGCCAGGCGGCCACGCGTCACTGGGCCGAGTAGCGCGGAGGTTACGCTACGTCGGCTGACTGCACTTTTATAAAAACTGAAAGAGTTCAGGCACGCTCAATGACCGAAACGATCCTGCACGAAATTCGGCGATTACGCGCCGAAATTGAACGGCACAACCGCCTCTATTACATCGATGCCCGGCCTGAAATCACGGATCTGGATTACGATCGTCTGCTGAAGCGACTGCAGGAACTGGAACGCGAACATCCCCAGTACGATGACCCCACAAGCCCCAGTCATAAAGTGGGAGGCGAGCCGATTGCGGGATTCGTCACAGTGCCACACCGGCTGCCGATGTTATCGATCGACAATGTCTATGACGAAGCAGAGCTGGCCGAGTTCGATACGCGGATTCGCAAATTGCTCGATCCGGCCGAAACGATTGAGTACGTCACGGAGTACAAAATCGACGGCGTGGCGCTGTCGCTCACTTACGAGAATGGTCGACTGGTACAGGGTTTGACGCGGGGGGACGGCCGCCAGGGGGATGACATTACTCACAATGCGAAAACAATTCGCGGCGTCCCGTTGCACCTGAATGGCAGTTCCGGCCAGCCCATCCCTCCCTGTCTTGAAGTGCGTGGAGAAGCGTACATCAGCAATTCCGATTTTGCCCATTTGCGCGCAGCGCAATTAGACGCAGGCGAGCAGCCGTTTGCCAATCCGCGTAATGCGACGGCCGGAGCCTTGAAGTTGCTTGATCCCAAGCAGAGCGCCGCACGCAAGATTCGGTTTTTCGCACACAGTGTCGGGTACTGCGAAGGAATTGAGCTTCCGACTCATATGGCCTTCCTGGAAGCGGTGCGCCGGCTGGGAATCCCGATTACGCCCGGCGTTCAAGCCTGGCCGACCTGGGAGGCGACTCTGGAAGAATGCCATCGGATGATGGAGCAACTCCACGCATTGGATTTTGAAGTCGACGGCCTGGTCCTGAAGGTCAACAGCCTGGAGCAGCGGGCTCGAATGGGGACAACCAGCAAGTCCCCTCGCTGGGTCGTGGCGTACAAATGGGAGAAGTACGAGGGGGCCACGAAAGTCCTGGATATCACCGTGCAAGTTGGCAAGTCGGGAACCCTGACTCCTGTGGCCCACCTGCAACCAGTTGAAATTGCGGGTACGACGGTGTCACGGGCCAGTCTTCACAATCGGGACGAGTTACATCGTCTGGGGGTGAAGATTGGCGATTGGGTCATCGTCGAAAAGGCGGGGAAGATTATTCCGCACGTCGTACGCGTCGAAGAACACCTGCGGAAGGGTGAGGAGCAGGAGTTTGAATTCCCGGTTGTCTGTCCCGAATGTCAGACGGCTGTGGTCCAGGACGAAGGGGGCGTCTACATCCGCTGCCCCAATCCGGCCTGCCCGGCACAGCTGCGTGAGACCCTGCGTTTCTTTGCGTCCCGGGCAGCGATGGATATCGAAGGACTGGGGATCAAGCTGATCGAGCAACTGGTCGACCAGGGTCTGTTAACCAGTCTGTCAGACGTCTACCGTTTGTCGCAGCGGCGCGAAGAACTGATCAACCTGGAACGCATGGGAGCCAAGTCGGTCGACAATTTGCTCGCCGGCATCGAGGCCTCACGCAACCGGCCGCTGTGGCGGTTACTGACCGGTTTGAATATTCGACATGTGGGGCGCACCGTGTCGCAGGCTCTCGCAAATCAGTTCGGCTCGCTCGATATGATTATGGCTCAATCGGAAGAACAGCTGGCGGAAGTGAACGAGATCGGCCCCGTGATTGCGCATTCGGTCTACACCTACTTCCACACCGAGCCGGTGATCAAGCTGCTCGCTGAATTGAAAGAATTCGGATTGAACTGGGGCGAAGCGCGCGAGCCGACTGCCCCGCCGCCGGTCTCCACCGGGCCGCTCAGCGGACAGACGATCGTCGTGACCGGCTCGCTGGTTCGCTTCACGCGCGACAGTATTAAGGACTTCATTACGTCGCATGGAGGCAAGGCGAGCGACAGTGTTTCAAAGCAGACCAGCCTGGTCGTCGCCGGGGAAAAAGCCGGGAGCAAGCTGGAAAAGGCACAGAAGCTGGGTGTTCGCGTCCTCACAGAAGACGAGTTTGTGGCATTTGTCGGCGAACGGCAATCGCCTGTTATGGAAGATGCGTGAGCTGCAGTGTTGCCGTAGATTGGGGGCAAGACGAGGCTTCAGTCCAAGACGTCAGAGGCATTACACTCATTGGAATCCACCCAGGCATGAATTTCCTAATCTTCCTCGTAATGCGTCAGTTTTGACTTGATTCTCTATTTTCCACACCAGAAGATACCGGTGCCGGTGGAGCTGTTGATCCCAGGAGTATTGCGTTCGCAGTCAAACGGCCGTGCGCTGGGTGTGGGACCGCGCCCGACAAATGAAATATCGCTGATCGGTGAAAAAGCGGATTTTCACCGATCCCTCGAAGACAGGATGCTTCCGGGATTCAGCAACAGGGATGTTACTTACGTACAGGAGACGTTGATATGAAGAATTTGATTTGTTTGTGCGTTGTGGCCGCGGCCATGACTCTGACCGCCACCGATGCCTACGCACGCAAGTGCTGCGCGAAGACCAAGAAGAGCTGCTGTGCGCAGACCTCGACTTGCAACACCGGTTGCAACACTGGCTGCCAGGTCGCTGCTGCTCCCTGCTGCCAGACTGCTGCCCCGTGCCAGACCGCGAACAACTGCTGCAAGACTCGCACTAAGGCTTGCTGCAACACCGCCCCGGCTTGTGCCGTGACGACCTGTGGAACCGCTTGTGGTGCCGCTCCGGTTGCTGCCAAGCCGTACGAAGACGTTAAGCCGCCCGTCGCTGCTGAAGCCGCTCC
>CAZQUW010000053.1:0-2980 GCA_964596215.1 uncultured Planctomicrobium sp.
TGCGGTTCGATACCAAGGCCGGGGCGTTCCGCGTGCATGCAGGGACCGCGGTCATTGTTCCGGGGAAAAGCGCCGAGAGCGAATTGTTCGCGCGGGTCACGGCGACCGATCCCGAAGAAGTCATGCCCCCCAAGTCGGCGAATCGGGATCTTTCACCGCAGCAGATCGACTTGCTGAAGCGCTGGATCGATCAAGGAGCCAAATGGGGCACGCATTGGGCCTTCGTTCCGCCCCAACGCCCGGCGCTGCCCGAGGTCAAGCAGACCGACTGGGTGCGTAATGGCATTGATCGGTTTATTTTACAGAAACTGGAACAGCAGGGATTGCAGCCAGCCCCGCCTGCCACCAGGACCGCACTGATACGACGGCTGACGTTTGATCTCACCGGCCTCCCGCCGACCCTGGCCGAGATTGATGCGTTCCTCGCGGATGACACTCCGCAGGCCTATGAACGACTGGTCGATCGATTGCTCGATTCGCCACGCTATGGTGAGCGGATGGCGGTCGAGTGGCTGGATATTGCCCGGTACGCCGATACCCATGGCTATCAGATGGACCGCTTTCGACCCGTCTGGCCGTATCGCGACTGGGTCATTCAGGCCTTCAATCAGAACTTGCCGTTCGATCAATTTCTGACCTGGCAACTGGCGGGGGATCTGCTGCCGCAGCCCACCAAAACTCAGCGTCTGGCGACCGCCTTCAATCGACTGCATATGCAGAATGAAGAAGGGGGTGTCGTCGAAGAAGAGTTCCGCGTGGCTTATGTCACCGATCGCGTCAATACGATGGGGACGGCGTTTCTGGGACTCACCTTCGAGTGCTGCCGCTGTCACGACCATAAGTACGATCCGCTGACGCAGCAGGATTTCTACTCGCTCTTCTCGTTCTTCCAGAACATTGACGAATCAGGCCAGACGTCGTACTTCACGGCGGCCATGCCGGTCCCCACGTTGCTGCTGTCAGATGAGACCACCGACACGCGCCTGGCTGATCTAGAACAAAAGATTCGGGGCGCGCGGCAACATGTTGCCGAACAACAGGCCGCGGCGCAGCCGGCATTCCAGACCTGGCTGACAGCGCGCGACACGGCCCTGCCCTCGCTGTCGCCGGTCGCCGCGTTTCACTTCGAAACACTCGAGGCCAATAAGATCGAGAATGCGGTCGATCCGATGCAACCCGGTAAGGCGGTAGAATCTCCGGCGCTGATCGAGGGGAAAGTCGGACAGGCATTGTCCCTGAATGGCGAGAATGGTGCGACCTTTCCCGGGGTGGGACATTTCACACGCGTCGATCCGTTCTCCCTGAGCCTCTGGTTAAAGACCCCGACACATGCACCGCGCATGGTGGTGGCCCATCACAGCCGCGCCCCCATCGATGCCGGCAGCCGCGGCTATGAACTGTTGCTGGAACAGGGGCAGGTCGCGGTTGGTCTGCATTACATGTGGCCGGGAAATTCGTTGAAGGTCAAAACCAAATCGGCGGTGCCGGTCGACACCTGGACTCACGTGACCATGACCTACGACGGTTCGAGCCAGGCGGCGGGGGTGCGGATCTATATGAATGGGGAGCCCGCAGAGCTCGAAGTGGTTCGCGATGGCTTGTACAAGGACATCACCTACGGCGGCGAGCCCGACCTGGCGATCGGCTACCGCTTCCGCGACAACGGCTTCAAGGGAGGGGCTGTCGATGAATTCCAGGTGTTCAATCGCGAACTGACACCCCTGGAGATTCAGCGCATCGCCGGACGTAATGACTTCGAAACGGCCTGGAAAACGGCCGTCGATCAGCTTAATGCGACTCAACGGCAGGGATTATTTGAGTATTACGTGGCGCAAGTCTCGCCCACGGTGAAGACGGCGCGGGACGCGCTGCATGCCCTGCGGCGTGAGCACAACACGCTGGTCAATCCCATCCCCGAAATCATGGTGATGAAAGAGCTGCCGCAGCCCAAGCCGGCATACCTGTTGAAACGGGGGGCGTACGATTCGCCGGGCGATCCCGTCACCGCGAATACCCCCGCGGCCCTGCCCCCCTTCCCTGCCGACCAACCGCGTAATCGATTAGGTTTGGCCAGGTGGCTGCTCGATCCCCGGCATCCGCTGACCACGCGTGTGACGGTGAATCGCTACTGGCAGCTGCTGTTCGGCCAGGGACTCGTGGAGACGAGCGATAACTTTGGCAGCCAGGGCGCCCAGCCAACACACCCGGAGCTGCTCGACTGGCTGGCGCTCGAATTCGCGGAAGGCTCGGCGCCGGGGGCGGCCAATCCGCAAGCACCGTGGGACATTAAGAATTTTTTGAAGTTGATCGTCATGTCGGCGACCTATCAGCAGTCGTCGGTGGCTTCACGAGCTCTGCTGGCGCACGATCCGTCCAATCACTGGCTGGGCCGCGGTCCAGCCAAGAAATTAACGGCAGAAATGCTGCGCGATGCCGCGTTATTCACGAGCGGTCTGTTAGTCGAGAAGACCGGGGGGCCCAGCGTCAAACCGTATCAACCCCCCGGACTGTGGCTGATCGCCATGGGGCAACCGAATTACGATCAGGGGCATGGCGACGACCTGCATCGACGCAGTCTGTATACGTTCTGGAAACGGACAGTGCCGCACCCCGCGATGGTGACATTCGACGCAGCCGAGCGCAACGTGTGTGTCGCCAAACGGCAATCGACGAGTACCCCGCTGCAGGCACTCGCCTTGTTGAACGATGTGCAGATCGTGGAATCAGCCCGGTTTGCGGCACAACGCATGTTGCAGTCCGGCGGCAGTGTCGACGAGGCCCGCGTGGGGTGGCTCTTCCGCACGCTGACGAGCCGGCCACCGACTGAAAAAGAGACCGCAATCCTCGTCCAGCTATTACGCGAGCAACGGGAATTGTTTGCCGCCAATCGCGGTGAGGCAATCAAGTTGCTGACCGTCGGCGAGACGAAGAATGACCCACAATTGGATGTCGTGGAATTGGCCGCAGGGACGGTATTGGC